>JAGCLZ010000033.1 GCA_017646685.1 Bacteroidales bacterium
AGCACTCTCCATTGTGCGTATATTCCATATAAATATACCTGAGTTCCACAAAAAATCGCCACTGTTGATAAATTGCTGAGCCATATCGAAAGGCGGTTTTTCGGTAAATGTTATTACTTGGTGTAGGTTTTCTTGAGTTGGCAATGATAATTCTTCATTAAATTGTATATAACCATATTTGGTGTTGGGTATTGTTGGTTCGATACCAAGTGTAATTATCCAATCATGGTGAGTAGATACAGCCAAAGCTTTTTCTATTAGGTTTGTGAATTTTTCAAGATTGAATATTGCATGGTCTGATGGGCTTACTATTATATTGGCATTAGGATTTATACCTTTGATAATAACTCCGGCATACGCTATACACGGAGCTGTATTTCTACGCGATGGCTCGCATATAATTTGGTGGTCTTTCAGAAAAGGTATCTGCTCTTTTACCAAATCACGGTATATTATCCCGGTAACTACAAATATATTTTCGCGTGGACATACACACTCGAATCGTTTTACAGTAGTTTGCAACATGGTGTCGCCGGTGCCTAATATATCCAAAAATTGTTTCGGACATGAAGGGGTACTCATCGGCCAAAATCTGCCTCCGACACCTCCCGCCATTATTATGCAATAGTTATTTGAATTCATCTATATTTCTGTATATTATTATAACAGTATAGTTCTACAAAATCATTTTGCAAAGTTACACATTTTTCTCCATATTGACAAACTCTTTTTTTTGTCGTTGGTTTTTAGTTCGCACTTATCAGTTGTGCTAAAAACTCTCGAATGTCAACCGCTAGTTTGCAACTCTCAACGATATTTCCACTTTTTCTAATGTAATAGTGTATTTGTCTGAATGGTTTCTCTTTTTCAAATCTGAAAAAAGAAAGAGAGGATATCTCTCTCGTTTTTGTTTTTTGATTGATATCCTCCCTAGTGTGTTTTATCAGAAAAACAAAATGACTTTCTATTAGTACATTCCGCCCATTCCGCCAGGCATTCCACCACCCATTGGAGCAGCCGGAGTTTCTTCCTTAATGTCACACAATACACATTCTGTAGTTAATAACATACCAGCTATACTTGCTGCATTTTCCAATGCTACACGTGTTACTTTTACAGGGTCGATAACTCCATTTTCGTATAAGTTTTCAAATACTTCTTTGCGTGCATTGTAACCAAAATCACCTTCGCCTTCTTTTACTTTGTTTACGATAACGCTACCTTCCAAACCAGCGTTAGCAACTATTTGACGCAATGGTTCTTCAACAGCACGACGGATGATTTCAACACCTAACTTTTCATCTTCATTTTCTGGCTTGATAGCAGAAAGACTTTCAATAGCACGGATATAAGCAGTACCACCACCAGGTATAATACCTTCTTCTACAGCAGCACGTGTTGCATGCAATGCATCATCAAAACGGTCTTTCTTTTCTTTCATTTCTACTTCGCTAGCAGCTCCTACATAAATAACAGCTACACCACCTGCTAATTTAGCTAAGCGTTCTTGAAGTTTTTCGCGATCATAATCGCTAGTAGTTTTTTCTATTTGAGCTTTTATTTGACCTACTCTTGCTTGGATGTTTTCTTTTGCACCACGTCCACTTACAATAGTAGTATTATCTTTGTCAATGTTTATTTTTTCAGCTTGTCCTAACATAGACAAATCTGTGTCTTCCAATTTATAGCCTTTTTCTTCGCTGATAACGATACCACCTGTAAGAATAGCTATATCTTCAAGCATTTCTTTGCGTCTGTCGCCAAATCCAGGAGCTTTAACAGCTATAATCTTCAAAGAACCACGCAAACGGTTTACTACCAATGTAGCCAAAGCTTCGCTTTCTACATCTTCAGCAATGATTAATAATGGACGGCCTGTTTGAACCACTTTTTCCAATACTGGAAGAAAATCTTTCATTGTACTGATTTTCTTATCGTAGATAAGGATAAATGGATTTTCGTATACAGCTTCCATCTTTTCTGTATCTGTTACAAAGTATGGAGAAATGTATCCACGGTCAAATTGCATACCTTCAACAACTTTCACACTTGTTTCGATACCTTTTGCTTCTTCGATAGTGATAACGCCATCTTTGCTTACTTTTTCCATAGCTTCGGCTATCATTTCACCAATTTTGCTATCATTGTTGGCCGAAATTGTAGCTACTTGTTTTATTTTATTGATGTCGCCACCTACTTCTCTACTTTGTTTTTTCAAATCAGCAACTATAGCTTCAACAGCTTTATCGATACCGCGTTTCAAATCCATTGGATTAGCACCGGCAGTAACGTTTTTCAATCCGGTGTTTACAATAGCTTGAGCCAAAACTGTAGCAGTAGTAGTACCATCACCTGCTTGGTCAGCAGTTTTGCTGGCTACTTCTTTTACCATTTGAGCGCCCATGTTTTCAATACCATTTTCAAGCTCTATTTCTTTAGCTACACTCACACCGTCTTTTGTAATATGAGGTGCACCAAATTTTTTGTCAATAACCACATTACGACCTTTTGGTCCTAAAGTTACTTTTACTGCATTTGCTAATGCATCAACACCTTTGCGAAGTTGTTCGCGTGCATCATTATTAAAAACTATATCTTTTGCCATTTTATTTCTCTATTTAAATTAATATCAGTTCGTATACTATTTATATTCTTCAATTAAACTATAGCGTAAATATCGCTTTCACGCATTATCAAATAATTTGTACCATCTATAGATATTTCAGTACCACTGTATTTGCCATACAATACTTCATCACCAACTTTTACGGTCATAGCTTGGTCTTTTGTTCCATTACCTACTGCAACTACTTTTCCACGTTGTGGTTTTTCTTTTGCTGTGTCTGGAATTATTATACCGCTTACAGTTTTTGTTTCAGCTTCGGCAGGTTCTACAACTACTCTATCTGCCAATGGTTTAATGTTTAATGTTGCCATGTTTGTTTAAATTTTTATCGTTTTATTATTTCTTAATTTCAGTTTTTTATTTTGTTGGTATATATATTCTGTTTTTACCAACAAATACATATAATATCAATAAATGTGCCAAAGAGGAAATATGTAGCGAAATATGACATTTTTTCATCTTGAGCGTTGCTTTTTACTATGAATAATGACATTGTCTGACATATTGGCAGATTGTCAAACATTGCTTAAAAAATAAAGTTTAGACTTGTCTTAGATAAAATCCTTTATTCTAAGTGTATAATTGCAAAGGTATATGTAGAATATAGTATGCTAGGTAGTGAAATTTTCCTCGCGAGGTAGATTTGTTTACATCACGTAGTAGTTCCAATTCCATCACGATGAAAATTCATCTCCATCACGAGGGAATTTTTAGCTCTATATTGGCCGAAATTTTCTGATATACCATCACGCTCGTCATACCCTATCATGAGCCGATTTTCGATAGGGTTTAAAATAATATGAAAGTATAGATTAATTCACTTAGAGTAAAATAATGTTTGTTGTTTAAAATAAAATTTGTATTTTTGCCATTCGTTACACTATAATATCATGGTTGCTAAAAATAGGTATGGTGTAATGTATCAGTTAAATAGATTATAAATATAAAAGATTACGAGATGAAGAAATTAGGATTATTTTTATGTGCCGTTGTTTTGACTATAGGAGTGTCGCAGGCACAATCGTTTAATTTTGGTATCAAAGGTGGCGTTACTTTAAACAGCTTATCTTACGACCAAGAAGCCGGACTTCAAGCCGAAGCAAATCCGGGTTTTAATGTGGGTGCATTTTTCCGTCTTTACATTGGTGAAAAATTTTATTTGCAACCCGAAGTAGCTTACTCTTTTGGAAAGTTTAATTTTGATGTAGATCCTATGGATGTATTAGATGGTACTGTAGGACAAGATATCGAAACACAATTCGAAGCCAGCAAGCAAGGTGTGTCTATCCCCGTATTGTTTGGCTATAGAGTGTTGGATTTAAAGGTTGCAAATTTGCGTGTATTTGCAGGTCCTGAGTTTATGATTAGCACCGGCAACTTTGAGCAACTTACTTCGGATATGCAGGCTTTAGGTCAAAACTTTGATGCAAATGCTTTTGGCGTATCCGGTTTGGCCGGTATAGGAGTTGATGCTCTTATGTTAAGTTTGGATTTGCGTTACTCTTATCCGTTTACCAACAATTTTGTTATTGGTAACGAAGAAACCAACTTCAAAGGTTGGGTAGTATCACTTGCATGGAAGATATTTTAATGTAGGGTAAATGTGATTTGTTTATTGGGCATTCGTAAAGCTAACGGATGCCCTTTTTTGACAACAATGTTATGAAGATAGGTATTTTTGGAAAGAAATATGATGAAGCCCACACTTGTCACCTCCAGCTTTTGGTGGCAACATTGGAGGAAAAAGGTGTAGATATTATAGTGCCCGAATCGTATTATGCTCTCATAGATTCGTGTATACAATTTACTCGTAAGCCGTATGTTGTAGAGGGCGATTATCTTAGGCGTAACGATGTCGATTATCTCTTTTCCATAGGTGGCGATGGTACCTTGTTGGCATCGGTAAGGTTGGTGGCAGAGGTGGGAATACCAGTGTTGGGACTCAATTTTGGCCATTTGGGTTTCCTAACCACTGTAACTCCATCAGACATACAGGGTTTTGTGGATATGTTTCTGCAACAGCAATACACTATCGAAACACACAGCCTTATGCACGTAGAGGTGGTGCAAGGTGGTGCAAGCAATCATAGTTATGTGATGAATGAGGTAGCAATACATCGGCATAACAATTCGTCAATGCTATATACCAATGTGTATATCAACGACGAGATATTGGCAACCTACAATGGCGATGGCCTTATTGTGGCTACCCCCACAGGCTCAACTGCCTATTCCTTAAGTTGTGGAGGCCCGGTGCTGGCACCCTCATCACAATGTTTTGTAATAACCCCTGTGGCTGTCCATAATCTAACCCTTCGTCCAATAGTTGTGCCCGATACTTCTCGTATAAGATTGGTAACAGCCAATGCTGCAGAAATGTATCTTGGACGTGACAGCAACAGTCAACTTATGAGTAGCCAATGTGAGATAATATTGAGTAAGGAAGATTTTTCGGCCAAACTTATCCGTATGAAAAACAAGAGTTTTTATTCTGCAATACGAGAAAAACTTATGTGGGGCGCTTCATTCAATGCGTAATTAAATGATTGGTAGATCTTGTAAATTGTAGCTCTAATGGATATTTATAACTATTTGTATCTGTCGAAAAAAAATAGTATCTTTGCAACCGTTTACTATGGATAGATATGTTTATCTTTCTATTAATTAGATGTTGAAATTAAAGTATTTATAAAATGATGAAAAGAACATTTATATTCTTGAGTATGCTGTCGATCTTGGGGATGGTCTACTCGCAAACAGTGGCTGAACAATTAAAAGCAGTCAAAGCCGATGATTATAAAGGTTACAATCAAGTAACCGTTTTCGACTCTACAAAGGTGCTGATGGAAGAATCAGGTCTTAGTTATGTAAATAATCATCAGTTGATAAAGATTTTGGACTTTCGTGGAGCCAAAAACAATAATGTGTTTAAGATAGACTACGACCCACAAAGTGCATACGTAGAGATAGAAAAAATAGTGGTACACCGTAGCGATGGTAGTTCCAATGTGTTGACCAACAAAGTATGCGACTATGTGGCACCTGCACGTATGATATATTGGGGTGCAAGTCAGAAAATGGTTGAAATAGGAAATCTTATGCCCGGCGATGCTATCGAAGTATGGACTTTTCGCAAAGGATTTACCTATGCTTTACTTGCCGATGATAGCAAGTATATCCCACCTATGAAGGGTCATTTCTACGATATTGTTCCATTCTGGGCAAATCAGCCGGTAAAAGAAAAAGTTTATTCGGTGAATGTATTGAAAAATAAGAATCTGCAATATAATGTGTATAATGGCGAACTTAGTAGCACAGTTGCCTATAATGGAGATAGAGTGATTTATACTTTCAGCAAAAAAGATATAATGCCCATCAAGCGTGAACCTTCGATGGTGGCAAACAACGATGTGGAAACAAAACTACTATTGTCCACTTCGCCCAATTGGGAAGCTAAAAGTATGTGGTTCTACGGTGTAAACGAAGATTATGGTAGCTTTAAATCTACTCCCGAACTTACCAAGAAGGTAAAACAATTGCTTAAACCTGCCAAAACAGAGTTGGATTCTATTAGCATACTTACCCACTGGGTAGCCGACAATATGCGTTATTCCGGTATTAGTATGGGTGAAGGTGAAGGATTTACATTGCATAATGCACACATGAATTTTACCGACCGTTGTGGTGTATGTAAAGATAAAGCAAGCCTTCTTATAGCTATGCTTAGAACTGCCGGTTTTGAAAGTTATGCAGCAATGACTATGGCCGGAGAGCGTATAGACCGTATTCCTGCCGACCAATTCAATCACAGTGTTACAGTGGTTAAACGTAGAAACGGACAGTATGAACTGCTCGATCCTACATGGGTACCCAATGTGCGTGAACTATGGAGCAGTGCCGAACAACAACAAGGCTATCTTATGGGTTTGCCCAAAGGTGCCGACCTTATGGAAACCCCTGTATCGGACCCCGAAAACCATTACATATATATAAACGGTAAGTCGGAGTTGAAATCCGATGGAACACTTTTAGGTGAATTTACAGTAGAGGCCGAAGGTCAAAGTGATGCCGGTGTACGTGGAGTATTTTCGGCGCGTTATAGCGAATGGGCTAGAAATCTAGAACTAGAATTATTGAAGATAGATCCTCGTGCTGAACTTATATCTGTCAAATATACAAATCCCGAAGAGTATTTGAAACAACCTGTTAAGATAACCTATAAATACAAGATTCCGGGTTATGCTCGAATAAGTGATAATGAAATAATGTTTACTCCTATATGTGCCAAAGGCGTATTTACTCGTGCAATGAACCATTTGAGAGTGAACACAAGTATGGAAACACGAAAATATCCATTCAAAGATCGTTGCTCGAGACTTGTGGAAGTGAAGGAAACTATAATATTGCCCAAGAATATTGATTTGGATAATATAGTATTGCCAAAAGACGAGAGAGTAAATTCATCGTCGGTAACATTCCAAGGTGGCTACGAATTAGATGGTAACACTATTGTTTTTGAACAGAGAGCTTCGTTTGGAAAACGTGTTTATAACACAGACGAGTGGACTCCTTTCCGCAAAGCTGTTGAGGCTCAGAAAAAGTTTGCAGACGAACATATAATAATAAATGTAGAACAAAATTAAGAAACCAAAATACATATACCAAGATGAAGAAATATATAATAGCGTTGGTAGCCCTTGTGATAACCAATATAGCGGTAGCACAACAAGATGCCAACTTCAACAAGATAAGACGTACCTATACTATAAATGATGATGGTACTATAGAGTATAATTACAGAAAGGAATTGAAACTGATATCTCTGCGTTCGTTCTTTAGCGTATATGGCGAAACATTCATAGTTTACAATCCCGACTTTCAGGCATTGAGAATAAACGAATCATACACTATTCGCAAAGATGGTTCGAGAGTAACTACTCCGGTCAATGCTTTTGTGGAACAGTTGCCTTCCAACTGCACAAACTGTGAACGTTACAACGGAATGAAAGAAATGGTAGTGGTACACACAGCATTGGAATATGGTGCTACAATAGTATTGGATTATACAATAACAAGTAATACCAATGATTTAAGCGAAACAATAATATTTGCCGAATCGGCACCGGTTACAGACTATGAAGTAATCGTAAAACTTGCCGGTGGCCAAAAGCTATATCACGAGCTTAAAAACTCGGAGATGAAACCGATAATAAGCAAAAACACATATAAATGGCAGTTTAAAAATCTTCCTCAAACATCCGGAGAATATTATTTGCCTGCAGCCGAAAATCTTTATCCTACATTATATCTTGCCACAAAGAATAAGACTTCGATGGATATAAATGTAGAGGCTTCGGAACTTAAGGGTGCCGATAGGTTGTTGTTGTCATTGACTGTTGCCGGCGATAAGATGAAGACAGCCATGGCTATACAAGATTATGTTGTAAACTATGTAAATTACAATGATGTGCCAATGGCTTTTAATAACAATAAAATTTCGTCTTCGGCTATTACATTTGCATCAAACTGCGGTAATTATGTCGAAAAAGTAGTGTTGCTTAGAGATTTATTACGCAAAGCCGGATATTTGGCAGAGTTGAATGTGCCTATAGAATATCATAAATCTGGAATCGAACCGTTTGGTATGATTGCCGAGAAGGCTATCAGTGTCAAGGCAAATATTGATGGAAAAGAATATGACTTGTTTTTGGATGGTACGAAAAAACAACATGGGCTTAAACCATCATCTAGATCTGTAGAGGTTGTGGTTAGGGATATGAAATGGGATTCCAAAACCAATGAAGTGTATGCCAATGCCAATAAATATATTCTCAATGGCACAGAACAAAACGGAACCAAGGTAAAATTTGATATAAAAGATGCCAGACAAGGTTGCTATACAGTTAATTTGAATTCGTTTAAGGGTGGAATGAATATTTCGCCAATGTATTTGACAGGCAAGAGAACTCAGCCATTGTATTGTGGCAAAACTTCAGAAAGTTATGATTATACTATAGTAATGCCCAAAGGTATGCACTATGTTGGAAAGGATATGACATTGAGTTATACCAAGCCTTTTGGCTCTATAGAAATAAAGATTGTGCAGAAAGGAAATGTATTGGAAATAAAACGTAAGTTGAATATTACCAAAGATAAAATAAAACCTACCGACTATGAAGCATTCAGAACTATGATGATAGATTGGAACAATCCTAGCTACACTAATCTGATGTTCAAGAAATAAAAATATACGATGGGAGCAAAATAAAAATTTTGTTCCCATTCTGCTTTATTATAGCCGAAAAAGACGTATATTTGCAACTTCAAATAAAGTTTTTTATAACCAATAAACTATTATAAGTAAAAATAAAACAATAAGATATATGGAATATAATTTCTTGAAAATTGATACAGTAAATGGTATTTGCACTTTGGCAATATCGGCGCCGAAATCGTTGAATGCACTAAATTCAACTATTTTGAGGGAGATAAACGATTTTTTGGATAATATAGATTCTGCAATAAAAGTTTTGATTATAACCGGCGATGGCGATAAGAGTTTTGTGGCTGGCGCCGACATCAGCGAGATGCAAAATCTCAACGAACAACAAGGTTTCGAATTTGGTAAACTTGGTGCCGATGTGTTTCGCAAGATAGAAACATTGCCTATACCTGTTATAGCTGCCGTTAATGGTTTTGCCCTTGGTGGTGGTTGTGAGTTGGCTATGAGTTGCGATATACGTATAGCCTCGGTCAAAGCAAAATTTGGACAACCCGAAGTGGGATTGGGAATCATACCCGGTTTTTCGGGAACATATCGTTTGGCTAAGCTTGTAGGTATGGGATATGCCAAAGAAATGATATACACCGGCAAGGTTATAAAAGCTGACGAAGCATTGCGTATAGGTCTTGTAAATGCAATATACGAACCCGAACAGCTTATGGCTGAAGCTGTGGCTATGGCCGAAAAAATTTCGGCAAATGCTCCTATAGCTGTTCGTTATGCCAAGGAATGTATAAACGAAGAGTATGATTTGAATGCTGATGATGCGATACTTTTCGAAAACAAGATGTTCGGAAAATGTTTTGCCACTGCCGACCAAAAAGAAGGTATGACAGCATTTCTTACAAAACGTAAAGCCGAATTTAGAAACGAATAGAGCTAAAAAACAATAAATATACATTTTTATATAAAAACAGATATTATCATGAAAATATGTGTAATAGGAACAGGTACAATGGGTAGTGGTGTTGTGCAAGCTTTTGCTCAAGCCAATATGCCTGTAGTAATGAAAAGTAGATCTCAAGCTAGTTTGGACAAAGCTGTAGCTCGTATCAGCAAATCATTGGCAAAATTGGTTGAAAAAGGTAAAATTACTCAAGAGTACATGGATGCTACCATGAACAATATTACTCCTACAACTGATTATGCTACCTTTGCCGATGCCGACTTGGTGATCGAAGCAGCAGTAGAAGAAATGCACTTAAAAAAAGAAGTTTTCACCGAACTAGATAAAATATGTGGCGAAAACACTATATTTGCTACCAACACTTCTTCGTTGTCCATAACAGAAATAGCTGCTTGCACTTCTCGTCCCGACCGTTTTATAGGAATGCACTTCTTTAATCCTGCTCCGGTAATGAAACTTATCGAAGTTATAAAAGGACAAAAGACCAGCGACGAGGTATGCAATAAAATATTTGAAATAGCAACAGCTATGGGCAAAGTGCCTGTAATGGTAAACGAAGCTCCGGGATTTGTTGTAAACCGCATTCTTATCCCAATGGTAAACGAAGGTATAGGTATTTTGGCTGATGGCGTTGCTTCGGCCGAAGATATTGACAATGCTATGAAGCTTGGTGCCAACCATCCTATGGGACCTTTGGCATTGGGCGACCTTATTGGTCTTGACGTATGTCTTGCCATTATGGAAGTACTTTACAACGAGTATGGCGACGACAAATATCGTCCTCATCCATTGTTGCGCAAAATGGTGCGTGCCGGTTTGCTTGGACGCAAAACAGGCGAAGGTTTCTATAAATATTAATAGACTAGATTACCAATCCAAAATAACAAATCAAAGATACTCCAATTGCAAGTATTGGAGTATCTTTTGGTTTATCCCCGTTTTAGTTATTAAAACTTTATAAGGTTGTAATTATGGGTTATGTGATTATTATTCAATGTGTTTCATTTTTTTGCTATCGATGGTTGTTGGAGATTATATTTTACAATACAAACACGCCACCGGCACGGGAAAATAATCAAAAAACTTTCGTCTTTTGACTATCGCCTTTTATCGATGAAAATGATATATTTTGGTGTTATACATACTCTTTATATGCATTAAACACCTATAAACAGTCAAGGTGTAGTTATTGTAAAAAACAAAAAAATAAACAAAATGGAAGAGAATAAACTATTTGGGGTAAACGGCGTAACCTTTACAATGATAGCCGTGCAAGGCGGAACCTACACCATGGGAGCAGCAGACAATGACCCCGAAGCCTACGATTGGGAAAAGCCGGCCCAAAAAGAAACAGTTTCGGACTTTATGATAGGCGAAACGCCGGTTACGCAGGAGCTGTGGCAAGCTGTGATGGGTAGCAACCCTTCCTATTTTACTGGCGATATGCAACGCCCTGTTGAGCAGGTTTCGTGGGACGACTGCCAAACATTTATACGGAAGCTGAACCAACTAACGGGGCAAAACTTCCGCCTGCCAAGCGAAGCGGAGTGGGAATATGCAGCCCGTGGTGGCAACCATAGTAAGGGTTATAAATATGCCGGTAGCAATAGTGTAGATGCTGTGGCATGGTATGTTGGTAATAGTGGTAGCACAACCCATAAAGTAAAAACCAAGCAGCCTAACGAATTGGGTATATACGATATGAGTGGCAGTGTTCGGGAATGGTGCCAAGACAAATGTTGTGGTAATTATAATAGCCCTCGTAATTCAGGTTTCCGCGTTTTGCGTGGCGGTAGTTGGTACTACGATGCGAGGGACGTGCGTGTGTCTGATCGCAGCTACTTCACCCCCGGCGGTAGGAGCATCAACATCGGCCTGCGGCTCGCCCTCTAAGTTTTTCTTTAAGACAGCGGACTATTGGCTTCGAGCAAATTGTAAGTCTGATTTATGGACAGCTACGAACTTACTGAATTTTACGGATGTAGTTCCAAGCCTGATATATATATACAACCCATGGCATCGGCGTTGGACGAAATGATAAAAACGAATAGATCTAGGCAGTTTCTAAAAAATCCACTTTTTGAAATACTGAAGAACGTTCTTTGAAACTTTTGCGTACCGTTGACTTTGTCGATGTTGCCACTGCTTGTAGTGGCTGATTCCGAGGTATTGCTCTTAATTCGCTTAATCGCAACGTTGCCGAAATTTTTCTATTTCTTTTTTTGGGGTAGCATAGCCCCCTATGCCAATCAAAAGAAACGTATTGTAGAGACGTACTGCAGTGCGTCTCTACAAGCAAAATTCCACAAATCACTTGCAAAGCAATTTCTATAAGTTGCCTTAAAGCATTTCAAATAACTCTTTCCCTTACCGTTGTACACATGGTGTCTTTGTTGATTGAAATACTTTTGCGAGGATGTAAGAGAGGTTAGGTAATAGCAAAAGTCTTTTCGTTCAACGTATTAACCGTATACGCACTTTTCGGTTTGGTTTTGCAAAGATACGAATATCCAAAATCGTTGTGTCCACTTATTGTTTGTAATTAGTTGAATTACAATAGGACTTTTTTTAGGACTATAGTCAGCGGACAACAGAAGGCTTCGCTTTCGCTTCGCAGCCTACAAGTGGCTGTCGCCCGACCGTTGTCCGTAGTCTGGCGGAGCCACGAAAATCGCGGCGACTTGTCAGCACCTCCGTCCGTCACCACTCAAGTATTCCCCTTATAGGGGGGATACGGGGGTGAGCAGGGGCCGACAACGTCGAAGTTTCGGTTTTTTATTGTCGAAAGACAAAGGGCAAAAGTCTAAAGTCGAAGGTCAAAACAGCTACCACCTTGCTTGTGATCCTGTTGACTCGTTGACTTGTAGTCTTAAAACCGTCGGCTACCGCCCTACTTGTGGTCTTGTTGACTCGTGGACTTGTTGTCTTAAAAAAACGGCTGCCACCCTCAATTGTAGTCTCTAGTCTTGAAAAAATCTTTGAAGTGCAAAAGTAAAGTTAAGATGTAATATCGTTGATAATAGCAAATTATAAAACTAAACTTCTCGTTATTTGGATATAATTCTAAAAACTTTTTACGATGAACTATATTGATACAAGCATATACTCTCAAAGAGATAAAACATTCAATTCGAAGAGAAAAACGGAGATAACCATAAAAGAACTCGTTGTTAAACGACAAGAGAAAATACGAAACCATACCCAAAAAGTGGATTTATCGCTGCTAAAGCATTTGAAGACTTTTGCTAATAATGATGTTTGCGTAAAGTCTGTTGATGCCGATTTTTGTTATGCCTTTGCTAACTATCTTACCAATAAGGCAAATGTAAAAATAAGCAGTGCCACCACTTATATGCAGAAGCTGCATGCAGTGTTGCAAGATGCTGTTTATTCGGGATACATCAAAAGTAATCCTATGCCTCCTATAAATAGGTTGTTACCCAAGCATACATCACCACAAAGGGCAAACCTTAGTGTGGAAGAAGTGGAGGCTTTGAATAATGCCGAATGTCCGCATCTGATAACAAAGTTGGCATTTCTTTTCTCATGCTATACGGGGTTACGGTTGTCGGATATAGAAACACTGAAATGGAGTGATATATGTAAACATAATGAGGTATATATGTTGACGAAAATACAGGTTAAGACCAATAGCGAAGTGCAGATACCTCTTTGTAAACAAGCAGTGCAAATACTAAAGCAAGTGAAAGATAAAAAGTTATCGAATAATGAAAATATATTCCCAATGTACTCACGCACCACAACGTATTCCGACCTTAGGCAATGGGCTACCAATGCCGGTATAGACAAACACATCACCTTTCATATATCTAGAATAACCTTTGTAACCCTCTCGATTTATGCCGGAATGAATATGTATGTAATATCCAAACTATGCGGACATAAAGACATAAGGACCACACAGATATATGCACGAATGATAGACCGTACTTACATTGATGCCGTAGCAATGTTCGAAAACTTATTCAAGCATAAGAAAACTAAACAAAAAACTATACCAAAAGTTGAATTGTTACTATGATTTTCTTCTAGACAGCCTTCAGATAAAAAAAATATAATTCAATAATTCAATCTGTTGCGATAAATTTAAACAAGAAACACAATATTTTAAGAAAATAATTTTTGCCAATTTAGGAATAATGTGTACTTTTGCACTTCAAAACTAAATAGGGAGAGAGTGAAGAAGGGTGATATTTATCTATTGTTTGTATTTTCTCTTACTTATAAAATGATTTTTATAGATTCTTTTTTGGAAGATTTGGATGTGTTTTAAAAGAAGATTTGATATATGAAAAAAGACTACGAAAAAATGTCAGATGATGATATAATAGATTTGGTAAGAAATAACGAAGAAGGTGCCTCCGAGGGGGTAGCTTATCTTCTTTATAACAGGCATATAGCTACTATAAAATATTTTGTGTGGCGTTATTTTGGCTCATTGGATTTTTTGGACGATTTGACACGTGAATTTTATCTGTATTTTTATAAAAATGATTGGCACTATTTGCGTGGTTTTAGAAGAGAATCCATTTTTAAAACATGGCTTAGCAGAGTAGCAATGACTTTCTTTTTGAATGAACGCAAAAAAATGATAGATAAAAACAAAAAAACTATCTATATAGGCAGTAATATTTCTCGAGAAGGCTGTGATGAGATTTGGAATCCATACGATGATGGTGAAGAAAGAAATATGTATAGAGTGATAGTGATGGAAGCTATATCGAAGTTGAAGAACAAAGACCAACACTTTATAGTAATTAAAACCTTGCAAGGATATAAGAGTGACGATATTGCCAAGATGCTTATTGAAAAAGACAAGAAGGAAGGCAATGTAAGAATGTATGCCGGTAAGGAAGTGGAATTGGATGCAAACTATGTGAATACGTCTAGAATGAGAGCTATGGCAGAATTGGAAAAGATTGCTAAACAAATTGAAAAGGAATGGGATTATGAAAATAATTGATGATGAAACATTGGCACTTTATGCCGAGGGTAAATTGGATAACGATAAGGAGGCGTTGGACGCGGTGCGGAAATATCTTTGCAGCCATCCCGAAAGGTTGGAAGATATGCTATATATGATGGACGACAGTACTGAAGATTATTTGGGCGAGATGAATGATTTCAGCAAAACAACTGATGCCGGGGGTTCTGCTTTTGATGATATATTTTATTCGGCAGCGGCATTTGTGCCACAGAACAATATGGCTAAGTCGGGAATAGATGTAGATGGATTAAAAAGACGGAAGGCTGATTTTTTCGAGAGGTTGGACAATTTGTGCGATGAAGTGAATAGGATAAAATAGTTTACATTATGATAGATAAATTGTCGGAAGGATATAATAAGTTGAAAAATAATGCAGAGAGAGTAATGGACTCTGTAAAGAATATTGGCAACCTATCGGTTTCGAAGGTTAAACAATTGCCATACGTTTATCCTTGCGATAATTATTTGGACAACATATTGTCAAATGCTTTGGTTAGAGACACTATTAATCGTTTGGTGGATAAGTATTCCAATGTGCAGGTTGAAACTATCAGGCAGTATGCCGAAAAGGTGAACATCAAAAATTATCCTCGTTTTTGGGAAACGTTTGATACTTGCTGTCAAATACTTAATGTGGAAAAACGTCCGGATATATATATCACTGATAGGAATAAGTCTATCAATGCCATTACGTTGAGCGTAGATGATAGTTCACTGATCTTGTTTACCAAAAAGTCTTTAAATGTTTTGACTGATGGAGAGTTGAAATTTTTGATAGGGCATGAGCTGGGTCATTATATTCAAGGTAATTTAAAATGCCATACTCTTAAAGCAATGTTGACCAAATTAAATAAAAAGACCGATGTCTTGGGATCTTTGTTGACCGATACTATCGAAGTGCCATTGAACGACTGGTATAGATGTGCCGAATATACTGCCGACCGTGCTGGACTGCTATGTTGCAAGGATATAAAGGTAGTGGAAAGTTTGTTTTCGAAAGTGGCAATGCCATGTTTCGAAACTACTGCTTTGGCCGATTACTACGAGTTGAATATGGATCATCCTACTATAAAGAATCGCATAAAGGAGCTGAAAAGCTATTACAAAGGAAAATTTATTTCAGATCAAATGATATATAAACGCAGCTAAATACTCTATAGTGGTGTAAAAAATAAAGAATATGAATAGGAACAAGAAAATACTACGTGGATTAGACAGCACATCGTATGAGCATCCTTTCGACAAAAAGGCGTTGACTGCATTGGAAAGAGTTAAGGGTGTTGGTATGGTGGGTAGTTTTATAACCAAACATGCTATAGAGAAGGTATATGCTGTACAATATACAGGAAGCAATATAAAGGTAACAAAAGATAACTATCCCAAAATATACGACTATTTGGAGTATGCATGTTGCATATTGGATATGGCTAAGATTCCGGATTTGTACATACAATGGGGCTATGGAATAAATGCATTTACCGTAGGTGCCGAAAATCCTATAATTGTATTAAATTCAGGTTTGATAGACTTATGTACCGACGATGAGATAATGTTTATTATCGCTCATGAATTGAGCCACATTCGCAGTAATCACTGTTTGTATCATCTTATGGCTCAATCTATTAATATGATTATAGATTCTATGCCCGGTGGTAATCTTATAGCAGCACCATTGCAATATGCATTATATTATTGGGATCGGATGTCGGAGTTTACAGCAGACCGTGGTGGTCTACTTTGTTGCCAAAACAAAGAAGCTGCCATTACGGCGTTTATAAAAATGGCAGGTTTGCCTATAAAAGAATTTGGCAATATCGACTATAAGACATTTATACAACAAGCAACCGATTTCAAACGCTTGGACTACGAAGCCATGAACAAATTGATAAAGTTTGTATCCATAGCCGATGCTTCGCATCCATGGACAGTGATGCGTGCCGCAGAACTATTGAACTGGATAGATAGTGGCGAGTATAGTAGAATTATGAATAATATGTAAAATACACAATATGAGTAAGAAAAAATCTATATTATCTTCGTGGTTCTCGAAATCTATAGAGGAGACAACCACGGTAACAAGCACCAAAAAGTATGCACCTGCCATTGAGTTGGAAAAACAGTTGGCAGAACAAATATACAATGCTTTGCAAGGTTCGGTGGTGGAAGAGGTGATTAAGAAAACCAAAGTTTCGAGCAATGATGCTTATTGGCGTAGCATGATGGAAGGCCATAGCCTAAAGGTAGACAAAGAACTTTTGCCCGATTTTTATAATCTTTGCCATCAGGTAAGGGAAAAACTTGGCTTTGCCGAAGATGTAGATTTTTATATTACCGGCAATTCTTCGGTGAATGCTTTTTCGCTCTCTGCCGAAGATGAAGGTGAGCCTCATATTGTGAATATAAATTCGGCATTGTTCGATTTGATGACCGAACAAGAACTAAGGTTTGTTATAGCTCACGAATTGGGACACTTGATAAATAGGGATACGGCATTGACCAGGCTCATACATTTCGTGTTCCCTCCGCAATGTAACGTGCCGGTAACTTTGGATTACAAGATTCGTTTGCACGACCAATTGGCAGAGCTTGTTGCCGACCGATATGGTTATATTGCTGTGGAAGATTTGGGAGTGTGTGTAACGGCGTTCTTCAAGATGGCTTCGGGTTTGGACTTGGCCAAGATGAATGTAAGTATTGATGCCTTGATAGCCGACAACCATCGTCGATTGGATTATTTTTTGAACGACAAAGGGGTAAGCCGTGCTTCGCATCCGGTAAATCCCATAAGAGTGCAGGCATTAAACCTGTTTGCTACAGCCGAAAGTGAGGAAGACCTACAAAAAGGAATGGACGAACTTATAGCCATACTACTGAAAGTTGGTGATAGTGAGTTGGACGAATATACAGCCAAGTTTATAGCATCGGCAGGGCTTATGGTGGGTGCCAGCGACGACGGTTTTACTGAGCAGGAAATAAACCATATAATAGAAATGTTGGCAGGACTTAAGATATTTCCTCGTAAGTTTTTGGAAGAGATATCGCAAGGCGATGTGCCTGAAATCTTTGCCGAATCGGTGAATGGCATGCTTAAGATAAATCCGGGGCTTAGAGATGGTATGCTTAAATATATGATAAGCATTGTGTTATCCGACAAGATTATAGCCAAAGAGGAAGTAGAATTTCTATATAGCTTTGGTGATGGTATTGGATTGAGCGAGATGGAAATAGCCACAGCCATAGCCGAATCCATACAGCAAAACTATGTGCCAAGTTTGGAATCAATTTGCTAACTGAAAATACAGATTTATCGTATGTTTCCAAGTCAAAATATAGAAGAGCTGAAAAAGGAATTTGTAAAGAAAAAGTCAATGGCTTTGTTTCTTGGCTCAGGTATTGACATGACCAATACTTATCCTAAAGGGGAGAAGTATCAATTGTTGTTGCAGAACAATGATTATAAATTGACTTGGGATAATCTTTTGACTGAACTTGTTAATGCTGCTTCAATAAATAATGAAGAACGTAAGGCATTGAATTCGTTCAATAGTAATACATTTAAAGCTGCATTTCTGAAGCAAAGATTAGGAGAAAGTTATATACCAATTATTCAGAATTGGCTATATACTCGTTGTAATCGTTCTGTTTTATTGAAGTCGTATGAATATTTTAGACAGTATCAAGATCAGTCAAATTATTTGTGGTTAAAAGAGGTTCCATTCGGAACATTATTTGCAATAGCTGATATAATATTGAAGCAGGAATCAATAAGGGTTGTTTTCACTCAGAATTACAACAATTTTCTTTCGGAAGCTATTAGAATACTATTGGAAAAAAATCCTAATAATTATTCCGGCAGAAGGAATTGTATCCCTGTTGATGTTTATGATGGATGGAAAGAAGAGCCATTTGATGTAAATCATTTTTTGATATATCATGTGCATGGCTACATACCCCCATATTATGAGATGATACCCAAAAAAGAAAGTAACCATATAGTACTTTCAGACGAAGAATTTTATAATTTGAGTAGGGATGTCTTTTCGTGGCAAAATGTTACTCAACTTCATTATCTTACTCATTATACTTGTATTATTGCAGGATTGTCATTGGATGATATGACAATGCTTCGTTTGTTGCGACATGCAAGGCTTGATAGAAGTAGCGAAAAAGTTTATTGGCTTAGGGGTGGCGAAGGTAGTGATGATGGTAGATTGGCAATACAAGCAAGCTATTATGAAAGTCAGTTTATACACGTTGTCAATGATGCACAAGGATATGCAAGTTTATACCATCAGTTGATGGAAGTGGCTAAAAGTTATTAATTTAATTTGAAAGGTATGGTAATGGAAAAAAACAATTCTTTTGATGAGATTGCTAAGATTGCAACAAATATACCGGGATTTGATGATTTGTTTTTTGGAGGATTGCGTCTGCCCGATTATGGCAAAGACACACCGGAGGAGGGCTTGTGCATAATAATATATGGTAGTAGAAGTGTTGGTAAATCTCACTTGGCAATGCAGATTATGAGGGGGGTAGACACTTATTTAAAAGAAAAGGGAATTCAACTTTCTCCAAGATATAGGTCTCTGAACTATATGGAAGAAGAGTTGAGGAAAAGATATATCTCACTGGAAGTATCTAAATGGATAGACAATGCCAGATTACCTATTGGAAGTGTGGAAAATGAATGTAGATTTTGTCAGTTGTTTCCCGGTTTAAAAAAAGAATTAGGGAATTTTGTCTATTCCGATGGTAATAAATGTGATAAAGACAAGCAGAACGAATGTTGTATTCTTAAAATGGTGAGGCATGAATTGATCAATTACAACTATAATTCCCAATCTATACATTGGACTCTTGGTTCTGTAAATGATCATGAAAATTTTATAGCATCATTAGATTCCAAAACAATAAATACAGATGGTATTTTTGATGAAAATAAATCGTTTAATTCTGATTATACATCAGTTGCGTATAAATTATTCAAAGAATATCAAAAAGATATTTATGATAGTGTTAATAAAAACAATGTATCCGATAAATATTCCGACAAAAAAACTGCTACAAATTTCCAATACAGCTGTTATGTGATGGATGGATTTACCGCTTTTGACAGCGATGAGTTGTTTAGGCTTCCTTTGACAGATTTGGTGATGAAACTGAAAAAGGTAGCAGTGGTTTCGATATTGGTTTTTGACGACAGGGCAAAAGATATGCATTTTTATGACGATGTAAGGATTGATATGCAACGTGCTTATGACAAAGAAACGCAATATTCATATTCTCAATTACAAGTTGTAAAAAGTAGTTTGCAACAGCATGTTCATGGTTGGCACAAATGTAGAAAAATGAGGGATTTAAGTATAAAGATATTTCCGAGTGTGCATTCTGTGTTACTTAGGAGATTTACGGCGGATAGTGCGGTGCTAAGGCTGTCGCAAAATAATTTAAATTATCCGCAATCTTTATTGGAACGCTTCCAATATGAAAGAACTATATCGAAAAACACTTCTGAAATAGAAATTCTGAAAGGTTTATTATTGGAAAAATCGAATGAAAACGAAAAAGGAATTGTTTATTTGAAAGATAATGATAATTTGGAGGTGTGTTTGGTATCAACTATTGAAGAGCATGATAAAATGTTGGGCGAAATCGCTTTTTCCAATAAGGATACTACGCATTCGTTTTTGTTGTTGGGTGTAACGGAGCAACGATTGAGAAAAAGAATGTCTGAATTAGAGTTGCCCAAAGAAAGTTTGAAAAAAATACAATGTTGGGAATCCGGTCTTGGATGTATTTGGGCTGATGAGTTTCTTTCTATTATAAAAGAATATATCCAAACATGGAAAAAATATTCTAAGCAAAATCATTTACACATTATCATAGACGATTTTGCTAATCTTGGGTTCTTTCCGCTTATGGAAAAAGAGAAATCTCTTATACCGGCAATTATAAATATTTGCAGAACCGAAACAATGTATAGAGGCTATGATGTAGAAAATAAAAATGATGACAGTGATAATAAAAAAACAGATATAAAGCTAACTTTTGTTTGTACAGATCCTGAAAAGGAAGTGTATAAGCATATAAATAAATTAATTACAAATTATAAAAATAATTAGATTATGTGTAAACAGTTAATTGGAGATTTCGCAATCGTAAAATGCGAATCTTACGGCAATTATTGTGAAATTCAATCTTTGGAATTTAATACAAAGTTAGAATTGAAACTATGCTGTAGAGAAGGTGGTAATTCATCCGAAGTCTTAGTTCAAACCGAAGGAGACAAAACTATTGGAGTTTTGTGTATGAATGATTCTGCTAAAAGCATTATTGTTCCACACTTAAGGCAAGATTGGAACAATACATTGTATGAATGTAGGGTAAGCAAAGTGGATACTAGTGCAAGTATAAACGAACGCTTAAAAGCTACAGTGTGGATAAATAAAAATAATTGTGTTCAATAAATTTAAAAATTAATTATGTTTAGAGAATTATGGGATGCCTTTTGTGAATGGGCATCAGAAGCATGGAATTGGTTAAAAAACTTCTTTACTAGAGTTTGGGAAAAGATTAGAAGTTGGTATAGTGCACTACGTGGCGATATATTGAAGTGGCTTAAAGAAGCCAAAGATGAAGTTGTTGTTTTAGGTGGAGGTTCAAAATTAGGAAAAGAAATTCTTGACAAAATTAAACAAGAATGCCCAGATACAACAAGTATTGGTCAATATGAAAATGAAATGACACTTCTCCATTTTTATGGAGAAGACTTGCAAGAGGTGTCCACTTATGAGGCTAAAACTGTAGATCAAACAGATGACTTTGACAGAGATTTGCAAAAAAAAGATGGCATTTTAAGATTAAAATTATAATAAGAAAGGATAAAAAATGGGTTTAATGAACAAAAAAAATAAAACTAAATCGTCAAAAATCGAATATAGTGTGCAAGTTATTAAAGATTCATTTACCGATAATATGGTAAGAGAATTATGTTTTGCAGAATTTAATAAATTGAATTCTGATATAGAAGAAGTTATTTTTATCAATTATAGTTCAGGAAAAGAAGTATTACAAATGGATAAATGGCCATTTGTTTTAAAATTCGACCACAATTGTAAGGTAATGTTCGTTGCTTATGCTAATAAAGCAAACGGCGTGATAAAAATAGACTGTTTTATTGTTGACGATATTGATTCTATTTTGAAAACGAAATTATCTAACAGTAATGGAATAATCAGATTTACTAAAAAATAAAATCATGATAAATTGAAAGTAGTCATATTGTTGTAATATGACTACTTTATCCAAATCGGCCATTAGAATTTTTGAAAGATTATGACTGTAGTACTAATCAATGCTTTGCATACGGTATTTTCTAATGATCGTTATTTGAAAAGTCTTGGACATAATAGATTGTATACCTGGTGTTTAAATATATAATTGCTTCTGATGACTGATTTGGGTTTATATAAAAAATAAAAGTATTAACAGTGAATCGAAAATTCGTTTTTCAGTTATCCTATGATACCATAGATAGTTGGTATAAAGTCGTTGGAGTAATAATAAAAGGATTATTATCTAGTCCGCAAGATGAAGTAGTGGTTCTTGATGGAAATATTAATATCAGTAATGATTTACTAAAAATTATTGGTGTTGAATTAACTAAAAAGCCGAACTTAGTACTGCTTCATTTTAGAAAAGAAGAATTACTGCAAATAGTAAGGATTTCTGCAAATAAGATTTTGAATGAAGATGATTTTAGCGGCGATTTATTCAACAATAATGGGATTTTAAGATTGAAAATATAAAGATATGTTGGGATTTTGGTGGTTACTTGCAGCAAGTATCATAGCAGGTATTCTTATAATTAGAATTTTAGGAGAAATAACAGAAGAAAAGATTTCAAATGTTGTAGGAGTACAAGAGACAATCAATGGAAAGTCATTATATGCAAAAATAAAGGAAGTGCAGTCTGATACTGTAAAATTTGGTTTGTACGATATGAATGGCAATCATGTACAAGATGCGAAAATGACTAGTACATTTGATTATGTTAGTTCGAATATTCGAATTGGAGATAAAATATATTAATAAACTTGAAAAACAAAGATTATGAATACTATAGACGATTATAGAGATCAAATAAATAATTATATAGATAATTTACGTAAGCAAAAAGAGTTTGAACATTTGGAAATATCTATAAAAGGATTTGTAACAGATAGTACAAAAGATAAGATCAGTATCGAAAGTAATGCATATATTGGAATAAGAAATAGTCTTACTGTAGATACTATGATTTTAAATTATCTGACAGACCTCTTTAAAGATTATAATGGAGAAGAAAAATATTTGTTTAGAGTTAAATACACGGATCTAAGCAAAAAGAAGAATAAAAATAAATCAAATGATAAAAATATAGATAATGAAGTAGTTGAACATTTTCTTGTTGAGCAGCCTAAGCATAAATTATCAAGTATGGTTTTATCGGAAGATAAATGGAATGAATTAAATAAGGCTATTGCTTCAGTAAAAAATTCTCCAAAAGTCTATAAAGAATGGGGATTCGAAGAAATTGATCCTGCAAGTAAAACTATTTTATGTTTTTATGGAGTACCGGGAACAGGAAAAACAAAATGTGCTCATGGAATTGCAGAGAAATTAAACAAACAAATATTATGTGCATCATACGCTGACATTCAATCGCAATACGTAGGGGTTGGTCCAAAAAATCTGCGAAATATTTTCAAACAAGCTGAAGAAAATGATGCTGTACTTTTCTTTGATGAAGCAGATTCTTTTCTAAGAAAAAGATCTTCCGATAGTAGTTCTTCGGCATCGATGCATTATAATAGCATGACCAATGAAATGATGAAGCATCTTGAAAATTTTAATGGTCTTGTGATTTTTGCGACGAATTTAACTGAGAACATAGATGAAGCTTTTATGACTAGGATAACAGCTGCGATTGAATTTGTTGTACCAGATACGGCCGGACGGGCGGATTTAATAAAAAAACATATACCTAGTAAGTGCCCATTGGCAAAGCCTTTTGGAGATGACGATTATCTGAATCTCTCTAATAAGTGTGAAGGATTTGTTGGAAGAGATATTAGGAATGCTATAAAAAATATTTTATCTAATGCAGCAGAGAATGGATTGATGGAACTTTCAATAAAAGAATTTGAAGAAGGTTTTGAACAATACAAAGATAGTAAAAATAGTTTAAATGAAAGTGTTAAAGGTAAGAAAGGAAATACATCAATTAAAGAACAAATAGAATGGAATACTGCCAATTATTCGGTTTTGGGTATTTGTACTTATATGGCATGGTACGATGGAGATGAAACAGAATCTGAAGCAAACAAGTTAAAACAAATAGCTAAACTTTTAAATAGGGATAAATTGATTATTACAAAGTTATCTGATTTGCCATCTCTTGACGAACTTGCAGAAAAGATTAGAATTAAGAAACAGAAGATAGAAACTGCATGTCATGCGGCAAGTGTATTGTCTGTTACAGAAAATGAAGATGGAAACATTGATATGTTGACAAAGTTATGTTCTCTCTTAAATCTGGAAAATGAAGAAGCTGAGATAATTGAAAAATATTATCAAATAGAAAAAGAAAGACAAACTCTATTTGCAAAATTGGAATCTATTCAAGAAAAAAAGATGGATGATGCAAAATAAAAAATTTTGACAAATAAGATACTATTAAAAAATACAAAGAAATGAAACTACTACGGTGTATTATTATTGCAAGCATAATGATGTTTGCATACAATGGTGAAGCAGTTGCACAAGCCTCGAAACTTGGAAAAGCTGCTAAAGAAGTCGTGAAAAAGGCAAAAAAAACGAAATCTTCAAGTGGATCATCTGTTACAAGAGTTAAGCCAAAGGTTAAGGTAAAAACTAAAGAGTGTCCCACTTGCAAAGGTGAACGTAAGGTTAAGGTATGGAATCAATATTATGGTCGTTATGAGACAATAAAGTGTTCCAGATGTAATGGTTTAGGTAGGGTGTCTAAATAAATAACATTGTAGAAATTATGGGATTATTTGATGTCTTATTTGGAGAACCAAGACCAAAAAAATGTGAGGGTTATACGATTAACTACTCCGATCCTTATTGGGAACCTTGTCCAGATCATGGATGCACAACATATCAAACGGAAGAAGATCCGACATTATGTTATTGTCCCAAATGTGGACGTTTGCTAGTACATTACTAAGAGTCTTCTTTATATGTAGATGATATAAAAAATAGACTAATAATATAAACTCAATAACAAACATGAGAAGAGTAAAAGAAATCAAAGGACTTAAATGTCCCAATCATGAGTATCAGAGAGATAATCATAACTTCACCTACGAAGAGACGTTTCCGGGTGCACAACCATTGCCAAGTACTCGTTGTGTGAATTGCAAATACACCAAATCGCAACATAAGGTGCAAAAAGTATAGGCAATTTGCTTGCTGTCAATCTTACTCAAAAAATATCGATAATAGGGATGAGTAAACTTCAAAGGCGGATGATAGATTTTCCGCCTTTGAAGACTCTATATGGCATGTAAACTAACAGAAATATGACAAAAGAAGCGATAGATCAAATATACGAGCAGGCACGCCGTGGCGATGTCTTTGCCAAAACTCTCTTAGGACAGATACTTTGCGAGGGTAGGTATGTGGTGCAGGATCGCAAAAATGGTTTGGGTTGGCTTAGAGATGCCTCTCAGTGTAACTGTATATATGCACGAGAACTTGTAAATGAATATTTGTCCAAGCCCATGGAGGCGAATGTGGGCAGTGGGGCAAATGGGAATGCCAACAGCTTGCCATCGATGGTGGATAGTAGTGC
This sequence comes from Bacteroidales bacterium, assembly GCA_017646685.1. Classification (GTDB taxonomy): domain Bacteria; phylum Bacteroidota; class Bacteroidia; order Bacteroidales; family P3; genus HGM05376. The sequence continues at coordinate 25,689 of JAGCLZ010000033.1, forward strand.
CGAATTAAAATCGCTGATAGGACTGGAGCGAGTGAAAGAAGATGTGGATTCGCTACGTAACCTTATCAAGATACAGGCGTTGCGTAAACAGCAGGGGCTGCCTAATACAAAGGTGTCTTACCATTGTGTGTTTACAGGCAATCCAGGTACCGGCAAAACTACTGTGGCACGCATAGTGGCCGGGATATACAAGGAACTTGGCTTGCTAAAGAAGGGGCATCTTGTGGAGGTGGACCGTTCGAAGTTGGTGGCAGAGTATGTCGGGCAAACAGGCCCTAAAACCAATAAGGTTATCGACGAGGCATTAGATGGTGTACTTTTTATCGACGAGGCTTATTCGTTGCTTGGCGGAGAAAATGATTTTGGTGCCGAGGCTATAGCCACTCTGCTTAAACGCATGGAGGACGACAGAGACCGCCTGGTGGTAATACTTGCCGGATACACCAACGAGATTAAAGAGTTTATAGAATCTAATCCCGGATTGCAATCACGCTTCAACCGCTACATACAGTTCGATGACTATTCGGCAGAAGAACTGACCGAGATATTTAAACGTAGCTTGAGAAAATCTCACTACAAAATAAAACGAGACGCCTTTGAAAAGTTGCAAACTGTAATAGAAAAAGCAGTAACTTCCAAAGATAAACACTTTGGCAATGCACGCTATGTTAGAAATTTGTTCGAAAAAGTGGTGCAAAATCAGGCAAACCGCTTGGCCAAGATGGATGCAATAAACAATGAAGAATTGAGTATAATAACTATCGAAGATATAAAAATATAATAGGTAAGAATATGGATGAACTTAGTAATGTTTTTGGAAGTGCCGAACAGCTATGGCAATATATAAAGGTTTATGCAGCCAAAGCAGGTAGAGGGGCAACAAGAGTAGTGCTAGAACTATATTATGTGCTGAAATCGCCGGAAACGCCGGCTATGGATAAAACCATCATTATAGCAGCACTTGGCTATCAGCTTTTGCCAAACGACCTTATGAGTCGTAAGAAATATGGTTGGTTGGGATTCCTCGACAATGGTGCTGCGTTGGCTCTTGCCTATAGCCGAGTAAAGAAAAGAGTAACACCTCAAATAGAAGCACAGGTAAGTGCTATATTGAACCAATGGTTTGGCACAGGGGATGATGATGCTACTCAGCAAGATTTTTTGAATGAGGATAGTCAACACGATTGGCCACCGCAATATTCTGACCCTATTTCGACCCTCAGAACTATTCCTCCGGCTAAAGAATATGGCGACGATGAAGAAGTGATAATTGATTAAACTTTTGCTTTTGGCTTGGCTGATGATTAAAATGTTAAACTAGAATTACTACAGATATTAATACATAAAAACATACAACAAATGAATAAGATAGAAGAATATATTGACGAAATATTGGTAGAAGACAATCAGGAAAATGCCATAGTAGGTATTGATAGAGACGATATAGATGCCTTCAGAAAAGGATGCGACACCATAGATGGTGCTAAAATACAAGGCACAACAAGCTCTATTTGCAACGCCCTTTCCGAAACGTTTGCCGATATAGTGAAAAGGAACGAGCCCAACAAATGTGAAGGTGTTATACTTTCAATAAAAACATCCGAAACCTATGATCTAACAATGGAAGAGGTAAGTGATATATTGGATGTCTTTACTAAGCACAACTCCGATGTGGATATTATCTGGTCGTTGGCTACAAAAAGCAGTTTACAAGCAGAGGATTTGGAACTGATATTGCTCGTGGGGGTTCATTAGAGACAATGGACTTTTTGCTTTGAGCTACGAGCTTTTCTTTAAGACAAAGAGATTACAAGTCCACGAGACAACGAGTTTTTGCTTTGAGCTACGAGCTTTTCTTTAAGACAAAGAGACTACAAGTCCACGAGACAACGAGTTTTGATGGGCTGTGGGCTTTTAGCGATGAGCTGAAACAAATATAGCCTACACCACCGGCGTGGGGACTATATCCGCAGAGCGGTCGATTTTTTTTGAAATAGGTGTGTATTTTACTAAATTCATCACAAACGAAAGTTACAATATAATAACATAGAGAAATATAACAAGAATAATAAAGATATGAAATGTAAAATATGTAATACGGAAAATCGGGATACCGCTAAATTTTGTAATGAATGTGGTGCAAAATTAGAACCCCAATTAAAATCGTGTACAAATAAAGACTGTCCCGACTATGGTAAGGCTATTCTACCAGCGGAAGCAAAGTTTTGCCCATGCTGCGGATATGCGATAGGTGGATATGTATCGAATAATAATGAAAGAAATGTTGTTGCAATGGACAAGGAAGTATTTACAGTGGAAGGCGTTTCTTTTACAATGATAGCCGTGCAAGGCGGCACCTACACCATGGGAGCCACATCGAAGAAAGGTTCAGATGCTCGGGATTGTGAAAAGCCGGCCCACAAAGAAACAGTTTCGGACTTTATGATAGGCGAAACGCCGGTTACGCAGGAGCTGTGGCAAGCTGTGATGTGTGCTAATCCCTCACATTTTGCCGGCGATATGCAACGCCCTGTAGAGTGTGTTTCCTGGGACGACTGCCAAACATTTATAAGGAAGCTGAACCAACTAACGGGGCAAAACTTCCGCCTGCCAAGCGAAGCGGAGTGGGAATATGCTGCCCGTGGTGGCAACCGAAGCAAGGGGTGTAAATATGCCGGTAGCAACGATGTCGACACTGTGGCATGGTATAATGGTAATAGTAATAGAACAACCCACCCGGTAAAAACCAAGCAACCGAACGAATTGGGTATATACGATATGAGTGGCAATGTGAGGGAGTGGTGTCAGGACAAATGGTGCGATGATTATAATAGTCCGCGTGATTCAGGCTTCCGCGTTTTGCGTGGCGGTAGTTGGGGCAACTTTGCGAGGGGCGTGCGTGTGTTTGATCGCCACGGCGGCACCCCCGTCGAAAGGAACAACTGCGGCTACGGTCTGCGGCTTGCCCTCTAAGCTTACCACAAAAGTTCTAAGCTAAAAATGTCTTAAATTATTAATAGAGAATTAATGTCTAAAGATATGAAATGTAAAATATGTAATACGGAAAATCGGGATACTGCTAAATTTTGTAATGAATGTGGTGCAAAATTAGAACCCCAATTGAAATCGTGTACAAATGAAGACTGTCCCGACTATGGTAAGGCTATTCTTCCAGCGGAAGCAAAGTTTTGCCCACGCTGCGGATATGCGATAGGTGGATATGTATCGAATAATAATGAAAGAAATGTTGTTGCAATGGACAAGGAAGTATTTACAGTGGAAGGCGTTTCTTTTACAATGATAGCCGTGCAAGGCGGTACCTACACCATGGGGGCCACTTCGGAGCAGGGTTCTGATGCTTGGGATGATGAAAAGCCGGCCCACAAAGAAACAGTTTCGGACTTTATGATAGGCGAAACGCCGGTTACGCAGGAGCTGTGGCAAGCTGTGATGGGAAGTAACCCATCTAGCTTTAAAGGTGATATGCAACGACCGGTTGATTCTGTTTCGTGGAACGACTGCCAAACATTTATAAGAAAGCTGAACCAACTAACGGGGCAAAACTTCCGCCTGCCCACCGAAGCGGAGTGGGAATATACTGCCCGTGGTGGCAACCGAAGCAAGGGGTGTAAATATGCAGGTAGCAACGATGTGGATGCAGTGGCATGGTATAATGGTAATAGTAATAGAACAACCCACCCGGTAAAAACTAAGCAGCCTAACGAATTAGGCATATACGATATGAGTGGCAATGTATATGAGTGGTGTCAGGACAAATGGTGCAGAGATTATAATAGTCCGCGTGATTCAGGCGGCCGCGTTTTGCGTGGCGGTACTTGGTTCGATGATGCGAGGGACGTGCGTGTGTCGTATCGCGACCACTTCGCCCCCGGCTATAGGCTCGACTTCAACGGTCTGCGGCTCGCCCTCTAAGTTTACCACCAAAGTTCTAAGCTAAAAAGAAGAAAAAAAGAAAAGCTGTGGTATTTATGCAGAGAGCAAGCGAAGTGAGGGACGAACGCAGCGGCGAACGGAATGAATGCCACAGCTTTTTCTTTCTTTTAAGGCAATTTCTAAAAATTGCTTTGCTAGTGATTTACGGAATTTTGCTAAAAAGATTTCTACTTTCTTTTGATTGAGCATAGCGAGCTATGCGATTGAAAAAGAAATAGAAAGATTTCGGCAACGTTGCGATTAAGCGAGTAAAGAGCAATGCCTTAGCATTAGCTCTTTCGAGCGATAGCAACATCGACGAAGTCAACAACGTAAAGCACGCAAAAGTTTAAAGA
>JAGCLZ010000034.1 GCA_017646685.1 Bacteroidales bacterium
GATACTTATGGAGGCCTCTGAATCACCTCCTGATGAGGTATAAATTAATAAAGGGGGGCTTGCTTAAGAAAAATAAACTCCCAATCTTTGTAATTCAGAAGATTGGGAGCAATATGTCATGTTTAGCGGACAGTAATATTTTTTTACCAACTAGAGTGTCTTGTACTAAAAAAGTACCATGCAATTTAGCTTTCAAAACTCCCATACTTACTACCCAAAACTATGGCACTTTTGCCTCAAAACTCCCATAGTTATGACCCGTAAACCGCATGGTTTTGCATCGTAAGTTGCATGGTTTTATTTTAGAGTTGGGGATATAGAAAAATTGATGGTATATCATCGTTGTCGTAATACCCGGGTATAAATCCGTTGACAGTATACTGCAAAAAAGATGAAACCCGGGTCTTGTAAAAACATACTCCCAATTGATGGCAAAATTACATCACGAGGAAAATTTTACTACATCGGGAGGAAAATAAATTTACATCACGAGGAAATTTCACCTACATCGCGATAAAAAATAAGGGCAATCCCGTAGAGATTGCCCTTATGTATAAACAATTGATTATGTGTTACTGTACAACTATTTCATCGATAAACAACCAAGCCGGTTCGCCGGCACTCACGTGCCATTCGGGTAGCTTGCCGTAGTTTACGGCTCTTACTCGTACATAGCGTGCTTGTGCATGGCCGTTTACAACAAAGTTTGATGTGGTTACGTCTTCTTCCACGTATGGATGTTTGTTCTCGTATTCGCCAAATGGTACAAAGTTTTCGCCATCGTTGCTCACTTCTACCACCATCTTTCTTGGATAGAATATCCATGGGCGACATTCTTGCAAGAAGCCTGCCGATACTTTTGTTATAGGTTTGGTTTTCAAAAGGTCTATTGTTACATAGCAGTCGTCGCCCCAAAAACCTTGCCAACCTCCAAGTCGGTAGTTGCTATTGCCTCTAAAGTTGTCTATCAACGACTCATCTCCGTGGTCCGAATATTGTGGTTGATATTTGGTGTGGTAAGTAATCTTTTTGTCTTGCGAGTATTTTACCAAGTTACATTCTGCCACTTTGCTGTAGCCGTCGGCTTCGTTGTATGCCACTGCTTTTATCGAAGCGTTGTTTTTAAGTAGCATAGGTTCGGTGTATTTTGTCGAAGCTGTAGTAGGCTCGCTGCCATCTGTAGTGTAGTAGATAGCGTTGTCTTTTTCGCTCGAAGTGCATTTTATTTCAAGCAAAATGGAATCTCTGAACACTTTCGACGATGTGGAGAAGTATGGTACTGTTGTAGCTTTGGCATCTATCTTGCTTGTAGGGCAATCTTCTTTTGCCACGCCAAACTCCATGTTGGGTTTGCTGCTCATGGTAAATTCTATGGTAGCACCGTCTTTGATGTCGTTGTAAGTGATGTAGGATTTGGTATAGTTGTTGCCGTTAAGTTTTACAGATTTTATGTATTTGTTGTTGTCGCTTTGGTTTTTGGCTACTATAACTATATCTTTTCCATTTTCCAGATGTATGGTAGCTTTGTCGAACATTGGCGAACCAAACACATATTGGTTATCGCCCGGACATACGGGGTAGAAACCCAATGCACTCATTACATACCATGCACTCATCTGTCCGCAGTCTTCGTTACCGCAAAGTCCGTCGGGTTTAGAGGTGTATAATGTTTGCATAATCATTCTGGTAAGCTCTTGAGTCTTCCATGGTTTGCCCAAATAAGCGTAAAGATAAGCAGCATGGTGGCTAGGCTCGTTGCCGTGTGCATATTGTCCTACCATACCTGTAATATCCACTTGTTTGCGTCCACCCATATCCGACGAGGTGTTGAACAACGAATCCAAGAAGTTTTCCATCACATCGTTTCCACCTCTCATGGCTACGAATGTTTCAAAATCGTGAGGCACATAAGTGCTGTATTGCCACGAGTTGGCTTCGGTAAAGTGGTTATTAACCTCCGATGGGTCGAAAGGTTCAATGAATCCGCCGTTTATCTTGGCTCTCATAAATCCGTCTTCGTCCAATATGTTTTTCCAGTTTTGGCAACGATTTATAAACTCGTTGTACACTGCAGTATCGCCAATTTCTTTGGCAAACATGGCTATACACCAATCGTCGTAGGCATATTCCAAAGTCTTGCTCACGCTTTCGTGTTCCATATCGCCGGGAACGTAGCCGTATTTTCCATACTCCGGACGTCCCAACTTAGGCAGTTTTGCCGAATGCACCATAGCTTGAAGCATTTCTTGTTTGTCGTAGTTACATATACCTTTCATGTAAGCATCGAATATAACAGGTACAGAGTGGTAGCCTATCATACACCAAGTTTCGTAGGCCGAAAGTTCCCATACCGGTAGCACTCCCCCTTGTTTGTAGAAGGTCATGAACGAATAAAGGAAATCTTCGGTACGTTTTTGGTCTATTATATTCAACAGAGGGTGCAATGTGCGGTAAGTGTCCCAAAGTGAGAAAACAGTGTAAACCTCTCTCCCATTGTCTACGGTATGTATTTCTTTGTCTTGTCCCAAGTATTTTCCATCTATGTCGGTAAATGAATAAGGAGCAGTAAAAGAGTGATACATTGCAGTATAGAAGTTTTTCTTAATTTCTTCGTTATCTGTTTCTGTTTCTACTTCTATCTTCGAAAGTTCTTTGTTCCAACAATTGTAAGCATCGGTTTTCACTTTGTCGAAGTCGAAACCTTCTATTTCCATTTGGTTGTTGGTAGCCCCAGCTTCGTCTACTGCCGATATTGCCACTTTTACAACTACTTGCTTAACGCTGTCTGCAAAGTATACAAGGGCCTTGCAGTTGTCGCCTGTTATTTTTCCAACATCGGTAGTTAGGCTGTCGTTTGCGTAGAACTTAACACCTTCGATAGGTGTAGATGTTTCTAAAGAGAATGCTATGTACTGTTCTGCATTCCAGGCATTAGACACTCTATATCCCGACAACGACTTGCCATCATATTTAACTTCCGACGACAAAGTCTTATCCCGGTGTTGCAAGTCAAGCACAAAACCTTTCTTGCCATCAGTTGGGAAACTGTAGCGATGAACGCCAACATGTTTACCTGTAGTAAGTTCGGCTTTTATTCCATTGTTCAACAATACAGAGTAGTAGCCCGGAGTAGCAGTTTCGTTTTTGTGCGAGAACGCTGCCGAATATTCAGTGTTTTTTACCGAACCTTCGCCTTCGAATGGCATTACAAGCACATCGCCATAGTCGGAACAGCCTGTTCCGCTAAGGTGTGTATGTGTGAAACCATAGATTACAGTATCGGAATAGTGGTATCCAGAGCATCCGTCCCAACCATCCAAACGAGTGTCGGGGCTTAGCTGAA
>JAGCLZ010000035.1 GCA_017646685.1 Bacteroidales bacterium
GGTGGCGATTTTTCAGGAATAGGAAAATGGGATCTTATGTCGAGTGGTTCGTGGAATGGCAATGGCGCATGTCCGGCACATCACAACCCTTATACAAAAATGTATATCTACCGGTGGGCTACTCCTACCGTATTGGACACTCAAACAACAGTTATAGTTAATCCGGCATCGGAAGACTCAAATTCTTTCTACAGAATAAACACTGCCACCAATGGCGAATATTACCTTATAGAAAATAGACAGAAAATACATTTCGACAACAACCTTCCCGGACACGGATTGATTGTTTATCATGCACACAAAGACCTTAACTATTGGAACATCAACACCAATCACCCCCAAAAGCTGTATCCAATTTGTGCTGCAACAGAATTCCAACAACCCAACAGCAATCCATCATCGTATGGCAACGTTAACAGCGATATGTGTCCGTTCCCGGGATCGTACATTAGAACTACCCTTTCGGACTACACCACTCCATGGATAAGAGATTGGGATACAAACCTTACCAATATATCCCTAAACTATATAATGGAGTATAACAATAAGATTTACTTTAAGATGAATGGAGCCCTACCGGAGCCACTTTCACTTTCGGCCGAAGCTATATCCGACTCAAGCATTGCATTGGCATGGGAAAAATACGGCAACCATAAAGTTATGGTTCGTTGCTCTAAAATCAACAACTTCAGCTCTACAGCCGACTCCAACTACACAGCCGGCAACGTATTGGAAAATGGCGACACCGTAATATATGTAGGTACAGCTTCGAAATTTACACATGTAAACCTAACACCCAACGAAACTTACTACTACCACATATGCTCCAAACTAACCGACAGTACATACACAAATGGCATAACAACCATGGGGCATACCTACTGCAACCCTACAACAACATTCCCTTACATCGAAGAATTTGAAAATGGTATACCCGAATGTTGGATACAAGAAAACATTGTAGGAACCACATATTGGACATCAGACAATTCTACATTGGTATACAACACAACAAACAATGATACCGTATCAAGCAGAATAATACTCACACCTTTTGAGTTTTCAGACAGTGTGAATGCCACTATAAAAATAAAACTAAATAACACTTTATCGGCCGAACAAACCAATGGTCGCTTGACATTGTACTACAAAAACGGCAACAACGAATGGAAATATCTGCAACACTATATGTCCAACACCAATTCGGAAGTGATGGCAGTACTGCCCGAAGTATCAAAATTCTATCTAATATCGCTTGTAGCAGAAAGCTATAGTGCAAACAAAATATCTATCGATCAAATAAGCATAGAGGAGTACAACAATGCCGATGGTTTCATTATAGCTTCATCGACCGATGGAAACGGAACAATATCGCCAAGCGGAATAAACACCTATGTATGGGGCGACAACGTCAACTACACCCTTACACCAAACGAAGGCTACGAAATAGACTCGCTATACATCGACGGTAAAAATATAGCCATCAGTGGAAACACACACGAGTTTGTAGATATACTGAAAAGCCATACCATATATGCTACTTTCAGGCCCAAAGTAGGCATCTGCCACCCTCAAACAGCAACAACCCACAGCATAGCCATCTTCCCAAATCCGGCGAAAGATAAGCTATCAATAGTTTGCGATACCGAATCAGAAACAATATGCTATATATACGATATGACCGGCCGGACAATAGCTATGCACATACTAGGTACGAGCGAGCAACATCAAATCTCTACAACAAATCTTAGAGAAGGCGTTTATATAATCAAATTTTTAAACAACAATTTCGAGAAAACCGAAAAGCTGATAATTAAACGATAATTATATTATGCCACAAAAAAGCCATTATCTAATCAGTAATGGCTTTTTTTAGTTTTTTTATGAATCAAAACACACTTCCCGGTGTCTATAGATGCAATGAAACATATAGATGAGCAATTAATATCGGCTTGTAAAAAGAAAGATGAATATGCCTTTCGTACTATTTACGAGATATATGCCCCCAAGATGATGGGAGTATGCCTTAGGTATATGCATAATCGGCAAGAGGCCGAAGATATTTTGCAGGAAAGTTTCATTAAAGTGTTCCTTAATATTGACAAGTACCGTTTTGAAGGTTCGTTCGAAGGATGGCTGAGAAGGATTGTAGTAAACACTGCGCTGAACAAACTTCGTGATGAAGCAGGGAAAGACTACAGCCTGATGGATGACAACCTGATAGAAATAATAAATAAAACCGAAAACATAGACAACGAATATCAGGCCTACACTTTGGACGATATGCTGACAGCAATACAACAACTATCAAACATGAACAGAATAATCTTCAACCTTACCGAAATTGAAGGATACACCACTCATGAGATAGCTGAAAAGCTAAACTTGTCGGAAAATACAATACGTGGCACTCTAAGCAAAGCCAAAGCCATATTGAGAACTAATTTAGAGAAAAATAAAAACAAGCATAATGTCGGACAATAAAAACAACACCGAGAATCATAAATCTGTAAAAGATTTATTCGAAAACTTCGAAGTTCAACCGGGACAACATGTATGGGATAATATAATAAATTCCGTACACAGCATCAATGCTGCAAAAATAAAACGCAACAAAATAATTGCCACCGCTGCAACAATAGTCGTTGCGGCATCGGCTGTGGTTATAATGATATTCAACAACTACTACGCACAAGACTCAACATCTACTCCCTCATACACAGTATCTACCACTTCGCCCACTACCGCCAACAACAAAAACTCATTGGAACCAATAACTGCCACCGACAGTACAGTAAACAACAAAAACACTGCCAAGGACAACAACAATACAACACAACCAAACAATATAATCCAACAAACAGATGAACACAATTTGCCCACCACACCGGCAAACAACACCTATAGCAACACAACTACCAACAACACCCCTATGCCAACATCAGAAATGGAAACTACTAATGCTGACACACATACACCGGAAACCAACAACAATAATAATACCCATTACACGGAATCGGAAAAGACAATGACAAACATAGACACTACCGAAACAAACATAGACAAAACAAAAACAAACATCAATGCCGACAACAACACAACAACCATCGATGCCAATACTGCTAAACCTAACGACCCTTATATCAACAAACCTAACAACTCTAATTCAGACAAAGAAGGAGTGATATATGTACCTTCGGCTTTCACCCCCGACCAAACAGAGAACAACCGTTTCTTTGTAAAAGGAAAGAATATAAAAGATTACGAAATTAGAATAATGTCTAAATCAAAAGTACTGGTATATTCCTCCACCGATATAAACGAACAATGGGACGGAACCCACAACGGCGAAGCATTGGATAGAGGTGTATATATTTATATGATAGTATTCACAGACCTAAACAACAAGGTTCATCACAAGAATGGAACCCTTACACTAATTAGGCAAAACTAATCTTCCGCCTAAACACAGACAACTCATAATAGTTCAATGCCGCCACTGCTTGTATAAGCAGTGGCGGCATTGTCGTTAGGATTTTTGAATAAATTAGTCGCTACAAAAAAAAATTGTACTTTTGATGTTGATTTTCCAGATCTAAATATCATTTTTCTGACCTTTCAAGGCCAGAAAACGCCTTATCAAGGGTCTTTCAGTATAGAGTGAAAGTATTGTTTATCAAATGGAAATCAAAAGAACATTTTAGGGAAATGATTGAATTGTTTTTCCGCGATATTTCCAATGGCCGATTTTGGTTCAAACATTCATCACTGATAAAAACCGGTAATACCATTACATACACCACATCGCCAACTTACAATTCTTCGTTACCCCCTTTGCAATTTTGAAAAGAATAACTATTCGAATATAAGGGTTACAAATCCGGCTGGCCGTTGGGATGCTGGATGATAAGCGGAGCCGAAGTAATCTTCTTGTTGCGCCACTTGCCATAGCGGTAATACAAGAGCGAGAATATCAAACCAAACAACCAACCTACCGGTATGGATATCCACACACCTATGCCACCCCACAAATGAGAGAAGATGTAGGCACATGGTATACGAAAGAGCCACAACGAGAAAAGAGATATAATCATTGTAGGCACTGTATCGCCTGCTCCTCGGAACAGACCTGTGAATGAAAACATGGCCGAGAATAAAAAGTAGAACGGTCCGCAGATAAGAAGATAACGGTAGCCTTCTGCTATAACAGCCTCGTCGGCAGAGAAACACGACATAATGCCCTTGCCAAACAGGATAAATACTACCGACATCAGAAGTGAAATTATAACATTGGTCTTGAGTGTAAACCTAAATCCCTTACCAACCCTATCCATCTTTCCGGCACCTATGTTTTGGCCCGTAAAGCTAGTAAGAGCTTGGCTGAAATTCATAGCCGGCATGATGGCAATGGCATCAATACGCAACATTGAGCTGTAGGCAGCCACCATCACTGTACCAAAACCATTTACGATAGACATCAGAGCCATCTGTCCTATACTTACCACAGACTGTTGCAAACCCGTGGGTAATCCTATTTTTATCATCATGCGGAATATATAACTACTCCAGCGACAACCCTTGAAACGTATGGATGCCACCGACTTTTTCAGTTTCAGATAGGCAAACAATGCCAAGCAAGCACACACCTGCGATATGACGCTGGCCCATGCCGACGACTCCAAATCCCAATGCAACACACATATAAAGAGCAGCGTAAGTACAAGATTTAGAATATTGGAACCTATAAGAAAGAGCAGCGGAGTATGCGAATCGCCCATGCCACGCAATATAGCCGAGGTGCCATTAAAGCTAAAGCTAAACACTGTAGACAGCAGATATATTCTCAGATAAGCCACTGCACTGGGGAAAACATCGGCAGGCAAATTGGTAACCCTATATATAAACGGAGTAAGCAATATACCCAAAAGCGTTACCAGCAATCCCGAAACGAGAATAAATATATAAGTAGTGTCTATACTGCTAAGCACATTATGTTTATCCTTGGCACCCATATAATGAGACACCAGCACTGTTCCACCCGAGCTAATACCCATCACCAACGACATCAAAAGGAATATAACAGGGTAGGCAGCACCCACAGCAGCCAAGGCCTCCTTGCCCAAATAGGTGCCTACAACTGCCGAATTGACTATATTGTAGGTTTGCATAAAGAAGTTGCCCAATATAATGGGAATAGCAAACATAGTCAACGGCTTGCCAATCTTACCTTGTGTAAAATCCTGCATAATACCTTTGGTTTATTTTTGTCCTTAGTAAAACTATATCTTATCTAACAATAAACAACCTATAGTTGTTGCACCCATCGGCTTTTACTTTTCCAAATAATCTATAGAATAATGCAAACCACGGTTTTCCTTACGGTTACGAGCCATCTTAGTTACAAGATATGCACAAGCTATAAGGTTTCGCAGCTCGCATAGTTCCTCGGTAAGTACAGAGCGGTTGTAGAGGTCTTCGGTTTCGCGATAGATGAGGTTCAAGCGGTCGAAAGCACGTTGCAGACGCAAGTCGCTACGCACAATACCCACATAGTTCGACATAATCTCTTGCAATTCCTTGCGGGTTTGGGTAATAAGAATCATCTCTTCGTTAAGCACCATACCGTCGGAGTTCCAATCGGGCACCTCGTGGCATAGCTCTATATTCTTTACCTTTTCTATAGCATCCATAGCTGCATTGTGGGCATATACCACAGCCTCCAACAGCGAGTTTGATGCCAAACGGTTGCCACCATGAAGCCCTGTTCGCGAACATTCGCCGGCAGCATAAAGGTGATGTATCGACGATTCGCCATTCTTATCTACCGATATACCACCACATTGGTAATGAGCTGCCGGACGTATTGGTATCATATCCTTGGCAATATTCACACCTATTTCCAAGCATTTGGCATATATATTCGGGAAACCTTCCATAAGATGTGCCTTGCCTATATGACGGGCATCGAGGTATAGGTGGTCGGCACCACTAAGTTTCATCTCGTTGTCTATAGCACGAGCCACTATATCCCTTGGAGCCAACGACAGACGTTTGTCGTATTTCTGCATAAATTCGTTACCCTTCAAATCCTTAAGTATAGCCCCTGCCCCACGCATAGCCTCGGTGATAAGAAAGGCAGGACGCTCCTGCGGATTGTAAAGACTGGTGGGATGAAACTGCACAAACTCCATATCCTGCAATACACCACGAGCACGATGCACCATGGCAACACCATCGCCGGTGGCAATAACGGGATTGGTGGTAGTGGCATATACATTGCCCAATCCACCAGTAGCCAACAGCGTTATCTTGGCCAGATAGGTATCCACCTTGTGGGTTTCGGAGTTGAGAACATACACACCATAGCACTCTATATCAGGTGTATGACGAGTCACCCTCATACCCAAATGATGCTGGGTTATGATATCAACAGCATACTGATTTTCTTTAAGAATGATATTCGGATGGTTTCGCACCTCTTGCAGCAACCCCCTCTCCATCTCGGCTCCGGTAGAATCTTTGTGATGAAGAATACGGTGGTCGGAATGCCCACCCTCACGATGTAGGTCGAACAAACCATCGGAGTTCTTATCAAAATTAACGCCATAATGTACCAATTCCTTTATACGGTTGGGAGCTTCGCAGATGGTCATCCGCACTACATCTTCGTCGCAAATGCCGTCGCCGGCCACAAGAGTATCGCTTATATGGCGGTCGAAACTATCCGAATCGTACATTACCGCCGCTATACCACCCTGTGCATATTTGGTGCTACCTTCCGAAGCATCGGCCTTGGCAAGCACACATACTTTGCCATATTCGGCCACCTTAAGAGCAAAACTAAGGCCTGCTATACCCGAGCCTATAATCAGAAAATCAACTTCGTATCGCATATCTTTATAGTTTGTTACTCGTATGATTGTAATGCAAAAGTACAACTTTTTTCGCTAATGGCAAAACAATATATACTAGTGATACCCTCTGCCACCACCAAAAACCGAAGCTCAACCACCGGCAGAGGGTTGGGCTTCGGGACTAATAGTAATTCTTTACACGTTCCTTAATTCACAACCAATTTCTTTGTTGCAACTCCTTGCGGAGTATATACTTTCACCAGATATATACCTTTCGGAAGTGTGGAAACATCCAGCGATATGGACACATTTTCCACATCCGATTCTATCAACTTTTCTCCTTTTAGTGAGTAAACTTCTACTTTGCGGATTGAGAAGGACGAAAATATACTTACTATATCACTTGCAGGATTTGGTATAAGTTGTGTATATTCTTCCAAAACTGTGTTTTGAATACTTACCTGAGTTGTATCGCCGGTGATGTAGAAGCGTATGCTGTCGCTCCAATTGCTATATTTATTATCATCACATAGTGCCCTTACGTAGGCCACATACCATTTGGCCGAGTCCAAATCCGGAAGCCAATACACATTGGATGTAGTGTTTACAATAGTGCAGCTCTCCGGTGGTGTACCCTCATAGCCATAGGCAATATCCCAGCCTATATGGTCGCTTGCACTGCCCCAACTCAGTGTTGCCGAGGTCTTGTCTGTAACAAGGCCGATATTGCTTACATCGGCACAGGTATCTCTATAATAGCCCGTGGTATCGAAAATCGGAAATATACAGAGATATCCAGTATTTACCTGAAAATCATAATACCAAAGTGTAGTATCTATAAGTGCAATGCCGGTATCTACAAATACACGCATATTATCATAATAATGCCCTTCTACCGGCAAATATTTCCTCTTTATATACGGCATACATGGAAAAATGGAGGAATCTCCGACAGTGCTCGTATTATACATCTTCACAACAGAAAGATATGTAATTGGAAAATAGCTACGATAAACCATATTCCCATATCCATCAGGCTCCAAAAAAGGAATATTATTGTACCCGGTGTGGGCTACGTAGAATGAATCATAAACCGTTATGGCAGAATCGAAATATGCTTCATATATTGAAAAACAACTTTGGGGAGGATAAGTTTGTGTGTGTGTCAAGCATTTGGCAGGCCTTAGTGTATCCCACCGTGCCGATGCTATCATTTCGAAACTTGTATCGGTAGCTTCGTACAATTCGAAATACTCCGGCACTGTGTCGTAGAGAAGTTCTTCATTAGGAAAATCCGGCGTAGATGTTAGAATATCTATTGCACATGCAACGCCTATAACATTCAAAGGCACATCTGTATAAAATGGTTTTGCAATCTTCCAAGGGATAGATGTTGTCCAATAGTGAAGCACACAATTTACTTTTGAGATATGCTCATCCACCCAACAATGATAGTAATAAGTAGAATCGCGATGCTCTACCCCTAATGGTATTGTATCCATTTGCGCTTTTACAGATAATGTGTTTAACACAATAATTGATAGTAATATTAATTTTCTCATTTCTTTGTCCTCCTTATATTTAGTGTATACACGATAATACCATACGTGTAGAATAGTTATTTGTAAATTTGATATAGCTAAAAACCAGTGGCTGATTATGTACAGTCATATCTGAAGTAATTTCTTTTTCTCCGTAGATACTTTTATAATAAATTGTTCCATTGAATTCGTTACTACATAATGATGAGGTATTACTTATTTTATCACCCATAATAATAAAGTATGTGGATACACTGTTATCAAAACCGCCCATTATACTATATGTAGAATTTGAAATATTATCCAATGATGTTAATTCGACATCCGGCCGATATTCCGTTTGTACAAGAGTTGGATTGTTGACAAGATCCAAGGTTGATAGTGCACTCGACAACTGTTGAGTGGAAGGCAGTTCCATATCTTGCAGTAATGAAAACATCTGCAACGAACCGTTGTATTGCAGTTCTTTCAACTTCCAATTGCCCGAATAGTAATTTTGGCCAAGAGACATTGATGTCATCATTGTAGGTGCAGCAGCAGGTGCAATATTATATATCCGCATCAGTGTGCCTTGCAAATTGTTTCCAAGATTTGCCAAAGGCGGATAGTACCAATATGATGCTATGGCAACAATATCGTCAATAACCGGAGTGATAAGGAAATCATCGGTTTTTTCTGCAAGATACATTGCCGGATTGCTTTCGTTTGTAGGATAAGTGTATACCAAACTATTGTTTGCTGCGTTGGAAAAAATGCTTTGTTTGGGAAACCTTCGTATAGCAGCATCCGGGCTGCCAATAGAACCCACGGTTACCACATAATTATCGGTAACAGCAATATCATTAAACTTCTCCGAAGCCGATGAACTTCCTACTTTATATGTTACGGAAGTGGAGCCTTTGGGTCCTACTATTTCCAATATACACGCTTCGGATGCATCAGTATAACCTATTGCTATCGTATGAAGTTTGTTCGAGAGAAAAAAGGTTTCTATCTTCGTTAAATCTGCAACATCACCATAATTACAAGGCAAATTATCTATCACATAAAAGTTAATAGTATTGCTTATTATAAAATCGGAAATATTAAAAAAGGCAATAAAAGCTTTATTGTTAATTCCATTCGTATACTTTCCGCAACAATAAATGTGTGATGAATCAACTACTTTAAAGTCGTTCACAGTATAGTCCGCTCCAATTTCTACATTCTTCAGCAAAACAGAATCATAATCCAACCAATCGAATGTTGGTGACAGGTATAATGCAGCTGAAAAATAATGAAGACCTCCTTTCTCTATATAAGAAATAGAGTTATTACCGTATGCACGGGTAATGGTTTTTGTTATAATTCCTGTAGTATCATCTTTTTTCAAAAGAACAGATACCGGAGTACTATTTTGGCTGTAGGCAAGATATGCTGTGCACATCAATATGCCAAATAATATGTTCTTCACTTTCATATTATAATTGTATTAATCTGTTAAGATAATAATTTTTCTCTTTTGGAACAAGTCTAAAACAAAAAAAACGGTGGGTTTGGCTGCTTTTTGGATAGGAAAATACGTATGCTGCACGTCCTATTGCAGCCCTTGCTTAGGACGCTTGCGTGAGTATAGTATTCTGGTTGTTAGAACAATACCTACGGGGTTATATGTCGTAACATTGCATGTCATGCTATTTTTTACCTGTAATTTTATTTTGCAAACTTATAACTTTTTTTTCAAATATGCAAATGATTTTGCATTATTTTTTGTTGGAGGTAGTGTTTTTATGATAAGGTTTGCATACGGTTATAGGTAGCTATCGGTGGCAAATGCGGGCTGTTTTTTTTAGCAGATAGCACTGAGAAAGTTTTTCATCCCTATGGTATTTTTCTCGCATACCTACCGGTTTTATTATCCACTCCCACAGCGAAATTCAAAACCAAACTATGATTTTATCAAATCATGATTTGGTTTCTTTAAATCATACTTTGGTTTTTATAAATCATAGTTTGATTTAAATAAATCATGGTATGATTTGAAAAAAAGAGGTGGGGTTTGGAATGTTTCCATGCCGAGGTAATAAAATTTGATGGAGAGGTTTGGAATGTTTCCGGGCGGGGATCGAGTACCAATACCGCCAAGTAAGAGCTGCTCAACACCGGCTATAGAAAAAGATAAGTATTTTTATGTATGGCTTATAGCACTTGTTTCGAAATGTAAAGACAAACCTATGGGCTGAAATAAGAAGGTTTTCGCCACATTGGTTTATCAAAAGTTAATCTATTTATTCTTACTTCATTCCAATCACAATATTTTTACCCGGCAACAAAGAAATAATTTTCCAAGAAGCAAGTATTCGGATATATTTAGTGTATGTTTTTGAACAATAAGAATAAAAAAAGCCGAAACAAATGTTCCGGCCTTTTATTTAATATAGGAGATTATTCTTGATTATTTTCCTTTCACGTTGCGGTATTCTTCGTTTAGTCCGTCGATGATTTCGCGAGTTATATCCATATCATCATCCATATAAAGGACAGGGCTTTCGGAGAAAGACTTTTTAAGAATAACGTTGAATTGTTGATGTTTTGCGTTGTAATCGCGAACGAATGCATACACTGCATCAATCATTTTCTTTTGATCTACTTGTATAACTGTTTCCAGTTTGGAGCGTTCGTTCATAAGGCGTTCTTCCATCTTGGCAAGTTCATCGGCACGTTTTTTCAACGATTCTTCGGTTTTCTTTTGTTCGGTAAGAGTAAGCGAAGCACCGGTTTTCAAGAAATTGTTATAGTCGTTTTGGAAACGCATCATCATGTCTTTGTAGTTGTTTTCTTGACGAGTATAGTTGTCCAACTTTTCGTTTAGCTCAACAGCAAATTCGTATTGAAGCATTAGCGAGTCGGTATCTACATATCCTATGGATAGTGAGGTTGGAGTGTCTTCTGCATTTGTGGCAACTACGGTTTGCGAATCGCTGTTGGAGCATGATTTTGAGCTAAAAAATAGGATATACAATACTACCAATCCTACAAGCAATACAGCGTTTAGAGCTATCAAACATTTGTGTGTGCAAGGTTTGCACGATTTTTCTTCGTTCATGTTTTGTTCTGTTGACATAATCTTATTATTGTGTTTATAGTTTTACATTTTTATAGTTTCAATACCTTTGCGAATACGGGTAAGGGTTTCGTCTTTGCCAAGTAGCATTATTATTTCAAACAAGTCCGGACCTTTGGCAGCCCCTACCAAGCAAAGGCGGAAGCAGTTCATTATCTGACCCATGTTTAGTTGGTTGGCTGTAATGTATCCTTCTATAACAGCGTCGTGCAACACTTGTTTTTCGAAAGCTGTGGTTTCTATTATTTCTATTATCTTATTTAGGTGATTTGGGGTTTCTTCCTTCCAACGTTTCTTTATTACAGCCGGATCGTATTCGGCAGGAGCTTGGAAAAAGAATGCTGTTTGTTCCAACAAGTCGCTTACAAAGCTGGCACGTTCTTTGGTTAGCTCTACCACCTTTTCGGCATATTCCATAGAGGTGTTTATACCATGTGCCTGTAGTATTGGCATAAACTGTTCGGTTATCTCTTTGGTTGTTTTGGTTTGAAGATATTTATGGTTGAACCATTTTGCTTTTTCTACGTCGAACTTGGCACCGGATTTGCTTATTCTTTCGAGCGAAAAAAGTTTTATAAGTTCGTCCATGCTGAATATTTCTTGTTCTACACCGGGGTTCCAACCAAGGAAAGCAAGAATGTTTACCACCGCTTCGGGGTAGTATCCTTTTTCGCGGTATCCCGAAGATATTTCGCCGGATTTAGGGTCGTGCCATTCTAGAGGGAACACGGGGAATCCAAGGCGGTCGCCGTCGCGTTTGCTTAGTTTGCCGTTGCCGTCGGGTTTAAGTAGTAGAGGCAGGTGGGCAAACTGAGGCATGGTGTCTTCCCAACCGAAGGCTTTGTATAGCATAACGTGTAGTGGTGCCGATGGCAACCATTCTTCGCCACGTATCACATGCGACACTTCCATAGTGTGGTCGTCTATGATGTTTGCCAAATGGTAGGTAGGCATACCGTCTGATTTGAACAGCACTTTATCGTCCAAAAGGTTAGAGTTCATGCGAACTTCGCCACGTATAAGGTCGTTTACCAATATCTCGGTGTCGGCGGGGAATTTGAAGCGTACCACGTATGGCTCGCCGGCATCAATGCGACGCTTTACTTCATCGGCAGGCAAAGTTAGTGAGTTTTGCATTGCCGAGCGTGTGTTGCAGTCGTATTGGAAGTTTTTCTTTTGGCTTTCGTATTCCTTACGTATGTTTTCAAGGTCTTCGGGTTTGTCGAAAGCATAGTATGCCCAGCCGGTTTCTATCAGTTGGTCGGCATATTGTTTGTACATAGGTTTGCGGTCCGACTGGCGGTAGGGGCCGTAGTTTCCGCCTATGTGTACGCCCTCATCGAACTTGATACCAAGCCATGTAAGTGCTTCGATAATATAGTCTTCAGCGCCCGGAACAAAACGAGTTTGGTCGGTATCTTCGATGCGGAGAATCATGTCGCCGCCATGTTGTTTTGCAAAAAAATAGTTGTACAAAGCTGTACGCACGCCGCCTATATGTAGCGGTCCTGTAGGACTTGGTGCAAAACGCACTCTTACTTTTCTTTCCATCTATGGTGTGTATAATTATTATTCAATTAATCAACCAATAACGATATACCGTAAATAATATTGTTGAAAGCCGATTATCTTTTTATCTTTCTTACAAAAAAAAGTTCACAGTATGCAATGAACTTTTTGGTGTTTTTATTTTTTTGCGTTGGAAAGTAGTGGATTTTGTAACATTGTTGTTGAATTCTGTCTAATAGTCACAAGGACCCGATTTATATAATTACCAAGGTTTATGTTTTTCTAAAAAATCTTCTCTCATTTTGGGGTGAAAGTTGTCGGCACCGGCTGTTCCTCCATGGAATTTGAATACGCATCTTTCGGTGTAGGGGATAAGGGATAAAGATTCTAACGCATTGTTCTTTTCTGCGTCAGTCATTGGCCGATTGTATATTTTATAAATATATATTGCTGCACGAACTCTGCGAAAATAGAACTCTATCTTTTCCGGATTTCGCCTGGAATAACTGAAACCAAGACAATTCATAGCTTTTAGTTGGGTGTAGATACTATCGAATTCTGTTGTGGTAAGTCCCGCTATTTGCATAAGAGTGTCTTTGTCGGCATCATCGTAGGTGCTCCAACTATTAAAAAAATGTTGAGTTGATGTGTCGGGGTTGGCAAGAAAACGATATAGATTTGTGTCGTTGAATTCTAATTGTATAGAGCTGCATTCTCCCACTGCATTTTGAATATATTTGTGCAACTCGTCCATCTTGGCATGGTGTTGTTCATAGTGTGTTGCCATAATGTCGGGATTGCAACTTTCTTCTTGTTGGGTGATATGATTAAGAGATACAATAAATAATATCAGATTCAGCACACCCCATACAACAGTAACTTGTTGCCATCTGTTTTTGAGTTTTATGCTTTTGAAGAAAAGGATTATAGAGAATAATGTCAGTGGTATTGTTATCCACCATATAAGTCCAAAAAGAAACAAAACTCCAAAAAAGCTATTCTTGAAAAGCAAAACAATGCATGCAGTGATGCAGGGAAATGGTATAAGTTTTATTATGCTTTTTAGAGTGTCATTCATTGGAGTTTTGTTCCTTGATGTAATCGTTATTGTTTTTCTATAGTAGGTTTTGTATTGGGTTTATTCATATTTGATGTGAAATACATCAAAACCAAAAGCATGATGAATAGCAATAAAGAACCTGTGAGTAATGAGAATGTTTCCATTTGGATAATAACATAATTGATTATGTACATTAATCCAACGAATCCTCCTACAAAATATGCCGCTTTATTTCGAAGCATTCTTCGGAAGTAAAACAAAAGAGCAAGAGTTGTCATTATTGCCGATATCAGATATGCCAATCCAAATCCTGTAATTTCGGAGAACGATATCAGCAACGAATAGAACAGTACTAACGAAAGTCCTACTATTGCATACTGAACTATGGTTATTTCTTTTCGAGATATAAATTCAGCCAAAAGAGCAGCCACAAATACTAATGCAATTATCAAAAAACCGTATTTAGAAGTACGTTCAGATTGAAGGTAAGGGTCTGATGGATTAACGAAAGCTACACCCATACCATCTGAGTTGCTTGCTACATTCATACCAAGTACCGACCATTCTGCCGAAAATCCTGCATCTGTAACGTCGCGTTTTGTGGGTAAAAAGTCGCCAATAAAACTTGGATGAGGATATGGCGATTGTATAGTTAATGTGGTCATTTCGGAGCATGGCTCGAAGGTTTGTTCTTTTGTGCCTTTTATATTTAAGTTCATTTCGAATTTCAAATTCTGACCTTCTACTATGTTTTCCGGCAGTTTTATTTTAGCGGTTAATGTGTTGCTGCTATATTCAAAATATCCTCCATTTCGGTTGTAGTTATATTTTTCCCTAATGTCTTCTCTGTCTAATTCGAGTGTATAAGTAGAGTCGCAGATTTTTATTTCGGGTATCGATTGTAGTCCTTTTAAATCCGAAATACTGAAATATAAGTAGCACCATTTCTTGCTTAACAGTTTGTTGGTTGCTTTAAACGTGCCATCAATTTTTATTTTGGAGTTGTATACTACAACATCGTATATAGAACGGTGCAATGTCTCTGTTTCTATTTCGCTGTTATAGTTTAGTGTACTAGATAAAAGGCAATGTAATATTTCTTTGTCTGATGGTTTTTGTTTTTCACTTCCTTCGTAAAAGATAATAGGACCTGCAATTGTTTGTCTTCGAGCTGTAGAATTAGCTATTTCGTCTTCTACTGTTTCTTTTGTTGATAATCTATCATGTATCAAA
>JAGCLZ010000036.1 GCA_017646685.1 Bacteroidales bacterium
TCAAATTACTTATTAATATATCGATAGATTCATCTTTAAATTTTATTTCCTTCTTACTATCAATAAAACTGTACAACTGATATGAATATATTACAGTACTATCAGTTTCACATTTCAAATCTGATTTTGGAAGAAATACTAGTATTGGAACAATTGCACTTTCAGAAATACGAAGAATATTTTTCACTGCTAATGCATGAAATTTATTTTGTTTAATCGGATTTTTAAATAAATATTTTTCATCATTAAGATATTGAATCCAATTATCTGAATTTTCATAACCATATATTTTACCACTATAATTTTTCGTTTCTATCACAAACACTCCATATCTTGATATTACAAGATGGTCTATTTGAACAGACATACCATTATAGTTTACATATATATTGTTATATATTCTGTAATCTTCCTGAGACAATTGAGAGAGAATATCGGTAATAACTATTTCTCCAAATTCTCCTTGAGTTATAGGTCTATGCCAAGTTTTCGTTTTAATGATTTTCTTATTCTTGATTTGGATCAAGATAATAATAATCATCAAAATTATTAGCATTATTACTCCAGTCATATTTTATTCATCCATAATGGTTACAGCAGGAACTGTTTTCTCTATCCCTTTTTGTGTATGATATTTATAGATACCTACTTGCCTAAAACATTTTCCTTCCGGAAGATTAATTATTTGTTCATCATAATAGGGAAAACCATCTTCATTCCAAAGTAAAACATGTAATCCTAAATATAGTGTAGATCTTTCATCATCTTTGCCTCTTGCAAGAGCTATACCATTTTCCAAAGTTTGAAATACTTCATAGCTGGTATCATTCATTACTTCTCCAGGTTCTTCAAAAAAAGTTAATCCAGAATTATTAGCATTAACAACTACTCCGATAATTCCTAATGATACAAATGTAAGAATAACACCTGAAATTACTCCTAATAAATAAACCCAAATTTTTCTCATTCTAATATTCTCCTATATTTTATTTGTTAGTAAAAAAAGACGCACCACAATGGTACGTCTTTTTTATATTCGCCTTATATTTTATCCAAAGCTTGAGAAAGGTCGGCGATGATGTCTTCTACTTCTTCGATACCAACGCTGAAACGTACCAAACCATCGGTGATACCTGCTGCTTTCTTAGCTTCGGAGTTCACTTTGGCGTGGGTCATACTTGCAGGGTGTTGGATAAGGGTTTCTACACCGCCTAACGATACTGCAAGGATAGCAAGTTTTACAGAGTTCATCATCTTACGACCTGCTTCTATTCCGCCTTTAAGCTCGAAACTAATCATAGTGCCGTTGCCACGCATTTGGCGTTTGCCAAGTTCATATTGTGGGTGCGATGGCAAACCAGGATACATAACCGATTCTACTTTTGGGTGGTTTTCCAAGAACTCTGCCACTTTCATAGCTGAAGCTTGAGCACGTTCTATGCGGATAGCAAGTGTTTTAAGTCCGCGGATAACCATATAAGCTTGGTGTGGGTCCATGTTTCCACCAAGGTTAAGCATCATTACGTTTAGCTTTTTGTATAGCTCTTGTGTTTTGGCTATAACTATACCGCCTACTATGTCGGCATGTCCGTTTATGAACTTGGTTACAGAATGTAGCACTACATCGGCTCCCATATCCAAAGGATTTTGAAGATAGGGGCTACAGAATGTATTGTCTACAACTAGCAACAAGCCGTGTTCTTTAGCTATCTTGGCACATGCTTCTATATCGGTAATACCCATTGTAGGGTTGGCCGGTGTTTCTATGTAAAGCATCTTGGTGTTTGGGCGAATAGCCTTCTTGATATTTTCCACGTCTTCGGTTTTTACGTAAGTGCTTTCTACGCCAAAACGAGACATGTGTCCTTCCATCATGGTACGTGAAGCACCATACACTGCATCGGAACTTATCATATGGTCTCCTGCATTAAGGTATGCCATATATACAGTAGACACTGCTGCCATACCCGAAGCAAAAGCTACTGCGCCATAGCCATGCTCAAGCTCAGCAACTTGGCGTTCAAGTGCCGATACTGTAGGGTTGCCTATACGAGTGTAGATGTATCCGTCTTTTTCGCCTGCAAAACAAGCTGCACCATCTTCGGCACAATCAAAACGAAAAGTAGATGTTTGATAAATAGGCACTGTAGCAGCCTTGTATTCGTCGTGGTGTCCACCACCATGTATAAGTTTGGAGTTGAATCCAAGATCTTTTGTATCTATCATTATTATATTGTATTTATTGTTATTACTACGTTATATATTTCTTGTTATCGAAGTGCAAAGTTACGTCTTTTTCCCGAACAAAGCCAACGTTTTAGGCAAATAATTTTCTAAACGCTTCTTCTATAATTCCAAGTTCCACAATTTCTATATTATATTTGCTTTTGTCCAAAGCCTTTGCGTTGTATTTGGAAACGAATATACGATCAAATCCTAGTTTATCGGCTTCGGCTATTCGTTGTTCCACACGGTTGATGGGGCGTATCTCGCCAGAAAGGCCTATTTCGGCAGCAAAGCAATCGTTGGAATTGATAGGTATATCCACATTGGATGATAGTATTGCCACCACCACAGCAAGATCCAATGCAGGGTCGTCCACTCGTATTCCACCGGCAATATTTAAGAACACATCTTTGGCACCAAGTTTGAACCCACAACGCTTTTCTAGTACTGCCAACAGCATTGACATACGTCGGAGGTCAAACCCCGTTGCCGACCGTTGCGGAGTGCCATACACTGCACTGCTCACCAACGCCTGAATCTCTATAAGCATTGGTCTCATACCTTCTAATGTGGCCGATATGGCCGTTCCACTAAGATTCTCATCGCGATGCGAAAGTAGTATCTCTGATGGATTAGACACCTCACGCAGCCCGCTGCTCTGCATTTCGAATATACCCAATTCGGCAGTAGAACCAAAACGGTTTTTTATCGAACGCAATATTCGATAGCCATAATTGCGATCGCCCTCAAATTGAAGAACACAATCGACAATATGCTCCAAGACTTTGGGACCAGCAATAACACCATCCTTTGTGATATGTCCGATAAGGATGACGGGAGTGCCTGTGGCTTTAGCAAAGCGTTGAAACTCTGCCGTACATTCCTTAATCTGCGACACACTTCCTGCCGACGATTCTATAACACTCGTAGTAAGGGTTTGGATAGAATCCACCACCACCACATCGGGCTGAAGGTTTTCGATATGTGAAAATATCTGTTGTGTAGATGTTTCGGTAACCACGTAACAGTTAGACGGCTTAGTGGTAATGCGTTCGGCACGCATACGTATCTGCTGTTCGCTCTCCTCGCCACTTACATATAGTATTTTCTTACCCGGCATAGTCAAGGCTATCTGTAACAGAAGAGTGGATTTGCCTATACCAGGCTCGCCACCTATAAGCAATAGAGATCCTTTCACTAACCCACCTCCAAGCACACGGTCAAACTCTTGGTTCATAGTTGAGAGGCGTTCCTCTTCACTGTAAGTAACCTCGTGTATAAGTTTGGGAGTACTTATAGTAGTGTTTGTGGATGTCTTTTCCCATTTATTGTTGCTATCGTCTCGTTTAACCACCTCTTCCACAAAAGAGTTCCAACTACCGCAATGCGGGCACTTACCCAACCACGACGACGACTGAGCACCACAATTCTGACAATAATAAAATACCTTATTTTTGGCCATTAGATAATAGTTTATTCAACAACTAGTTTCCGATATATCTGCTCACCTGTACTAGTAATTATACGCATAATGTACAATCCCTTATCCATTGTCTGTACATCCAATTGAATCGAATAGTCATCTACTTTTCTTGCATCAATCACTCTTCCTGCCACATCATATATAACTATAGCTTCAATACGTTCATTTAGATTTTTCACCATTACCGATGTAGTTGCCGGATTAGGATAAACTATACAATCATCAATACTCATATCGGTTATAGATAATGTAGAATCAGACCCTTCCACTTCCACCGTTGTTTGCATAGCTACCGCCATACAGTGACGTTTGGCTGTCAATATTATATTATACGTTCCCGGCTCGGTATATGTATGTGTGGGATTTTCTTCTTCCGATATTGTACCATCACCGAAATCCCATTCGTACGATGTAGCATTAAGAGAGCTATTATTCATTGAAAAACTATTGGAATCCTGTACAAAAGTAAATTCAGGAACCGGCATAGGACGTAGCCAACGGTCCAACGAATCATATGCTACAGCCTTTACTGCTAGTAATATATTCCGAGCCACATCTTCCGACAGATCTTCATAGTGAGCAATCCGCGTAGGATCAATCCTATGAATCAAAGTAAATATTGTGGCAGCAGCAGCGTATGTACCTTCCACTGTTGGGTGGCTTCCATCCGACTGATACAAATCTATATCTGGAAAATTGTTGCGAATATAACGCCACACACGTCCCACTGGTGCCACTGCCGCATCATTTTGCTCTTTCATTATCATATATCTAGCATACAACAAACTGTCCATACCTTCGTAGGTTCCAATAGGAGGAAATATTTCGCCATTCCGAGGGTCTCCGTTTTCATGGCCCCATGTCATGAAAAATATCGGCACGGCACATGGACTATAAGTATATATATTTTCCACCAATTGTTGTGCATAAGGAAAGCATTCTTGCTCTACCTGACGGATTGGAAAAGCAGGATACTGACTTTGCTCTTGAAGAATAACATATTCCCAACCACCTTGACAAATAAGCGACATTGCCGCACCCCCACAATGATCATGAAAAGTGGCTCCACCAGGAGCAACAACAAAATCGGGCGTGTAGGAAATCGGCTGACCACAATTCATTGACAGTATAAGTACCATCAGTGGCAAATTATTGGTAGAAGTATAGCTATTACCTATGTAAAGTACGTCATTAGAAGAACCTTGCGAATATCCTCCGCCAATGGTGGAAAAGATTACGAACAATGATACTATTATTTTTTTCATTTCTCTTTGACTTTAAATTAATAATAAATTTACATCAGAAACATCTCTCAACAAGTGTGATTAGCAAAATTTTACAAGCATTATTCAACTATAAAGAAACATTCCTTTTCTGCCACAAAGATACAACAAATATTTGAAATAGACAATAACAACACTACTTTAATAATACCCATATCGAAAAATATTCGTAAATTTGCACCATCAACAAAATATCAAATATATAGTTTATGACACGTAAAACATTATTATTCTGTATAGTATTCACTACTCTTTCGATAGCAAATACTTATTCTCAAGATACTATAGACGCTATCCGTTACAATATCAATCTTGACTTGGGAAATAAAAATCCGAATGCTTTTTCGGGCTATACCGATATATATATGCGTACAACTAAGGCTGGAATGAATAGTTTCAGTCTCGACCTTCAAGTAGCCAACGTAGACTCAGTGCTTATAGATGGTACACAGTTGGAAACTTTTGACTACAACCGCAGATACCTTTCGCTAGACATTCCGTCTTCCATTTCCATGGGCGATACTTTTTGCGTAAGGGTTTATTACAATGGAACAGAATCAGCAGAAAGCTATGGCTTTGGAGGAATACACTTCGATAACCATATTATATACAACCTTGGTGCAGCCATCAAAGCAGTTCCTCACAACTATGGAAGAGCATGGTACCCATGTTTCGACAACTTTACCGACAAGGCTGCATACGAATTTCATATTACTGTACGTCCGGGATGGACAGCATACTGCAACGGAACACTGCAAAGCACTACCACCAATGCCGACAGCAGCACCACATTCCATTGGAAAGAATGCAAGCCTATGCCTACCTACCTTGTATCGGTCGCAGCCGGCAACTTCACCACTCTCAACTACACCCTTCAAGGTGCAGAACACTCCTACCCTACCACTCTTACTTTCTTCGACCAAGATACCAACACAGTAAAACAAGCATTTGCATTACTGGAACAGGCTTTTCCGATGTACGAAGAATGTTTCGGGCCGTACGATTGGAGACGCATAGGCTATGTGGCAACACCGGTAGGCTCAATGGAACATTGCAGCAACATTGCTCTTACACAACAATGCTTTAGTGATATGAGCGAAAGCTACCAAAGTGTTATAATTCATGAATTGGCACACTCGTGGTTTGGCAA
>JAGCLZ010000037.1 GCA_017646685.1 Bacteroidales bacterium
AGCTTTTCGCATTTTTCATAACGAATCAGATAGTGTTCCATGGTGGTAATATTGTTGCGGTAATGTCGCATTTTTAGAAATAAGCCAAAACTTACACATTGCCATATGCCCGCAAATGGTATGACAATGTTAAGATAGATGGTTACCAAGCGTGAAAAGATTGTAGGTGGGGCAAATATTGCAAGTAATATATACAGCACACAGCACGATATCCCTATCAAATTGTACCTCATAATACTGTCCATCTTGGTATTCATGGCTCTATTGATAAGGCTATGATTCAGTACTTGTTGTTTCTTCAGCTGTTCGGATAGTCCATCCCATTGTTTTTTTAGTTCTTCCAAATCCATATTTTTTTCTTTTTTTATTGGTTTGACATATCTTTTAATTTCTCTTTTATTCTGTGTAATTTAGTTGCTACATTGGCACGGCTAAGACCTGTAATGAATGCAATTTCGTCGTAGCTACGTTCTTCCAACCATAGGAGTATTACAGATTTCTCCAATTTGTTCAACTTGTTTATTAGGTTGTAAAGTTCTTCCAATTGTTGCTTTTTCTCGAAATTCTCGTCATAGATGTTTACTTCGAGATTTAGAGGTACTGAAATAGGTTTCCGTTTCTTTTTCCTTACAAATGATATACAAGTGTTGAGGCTAATCTTGTATATCCACGATGAAAGTTTTGCATCGCCTCTGAAGTGGGGAAAACTTCGCCAAAGCTGTATCAGCACTTCTTGATAATAGTCATCGATATACTCCTTTTCGGCATAGATGTAGCATACTTTAAATATCACATCCTTGTATTCCATTACCATTTGGGTGTATTCTTCTTTCAAATTCATTATATACCATTTTTATTGTTTTTTTATACTCCATTAGTCGCCAAAAATGGAAATTAGTTACATATCAGAAATATTTTTTCGATAAATTATTTTTTTTCAATGTGTTATCTTTTGCACATGTGTGGCACATAGGAGGTGTCTAATTATGTGCATTTGTTTTTTTTGTGGCGAGGTTTAGATGATAAAATATTTCTAATTTGAGGAAAACTATTTGCAATCCAATGATGAGAGGGATTGTGTATGGAAATAAGTAATATGTGTTTTTATTCTTCTTTACTGCAAAGAAGTAATATTTTCTTTTCATCGCATTTTGTTAGGGCAATTACAAATAGGTTGCCACCTTCTTTTAGGTGTAGTTTCTTTTGCAACTCTTGGCTACTTAGGGGGTAGTTGCGTACAATTATGTGGGCTTTGCCACCCGGTAGTTCGCCAGCGATGTCTTTTGCCGAGACACGTAGTTCTTTTATTACTCTGAACACTCGTCCGGGGAAATTTTTTATGATTTCGGAACTTGTGTATAAATGAGTGTTGCGGTGTAGTTTAGCTACATTATATACGTGAGCCACTGTTTTGAAAGCTCCGGCTTTGAGTAGCGATACGTTGGGATCGTATATATAGTTTCCGATAGAGGCAGTGTAGGGGATGGTTAGGGTGTTTTCTGTTTCTCTTGAGAAGGTTAAGTTATCCATGCCACCATTGGTTCGGATATTTACACATCGGTATGTTGTAGAACTTGTTATTGTCTTGGCCGAACATAGAAACAGAATTTCTTTACATTCGTTTCGTACCGAGAGCACTGTGGTAGAAACAACGTTTTTGAGCTGGGCTAATGCCATGGATATATCTATCATCGGAGATGATTTTATGAGTACGAGGTTGGCTTTGGAAAGTAGTAAATCCATGTTGTCCAAAATGTTTGGTGTACAGCTTTCGAAAGCCGACACTTTGCGTCCATGGTCGTCGCGTCGTGCAGGATCTATGTAGATAAGATCGAAACGTCTGTTGGTTTCTATCAAAAAATCTATTCCGTCGGTGCAGTGGCATTCGATGTTGGATAACGAAAGCACTTGAAAGTTGTGCTTGGCAATGTTGTGAAGTTCATTGTTTTGTTCGATATAAGTAACATTCGCAGCTACTTTTGCCATAAAAATCGAGTCGATTCCAAGACCACCCGTTATATCGGCAATGGTTTTGCCATGTGCATATTCTTCGGCTTTGAAAATGGCAGTGGCTTCGGACGAGCATTGTTCGCGGTTTAGTTTAGGAGGGTAAACAAAATCATCGCAGAGGGCAAGGCTTGGTAGTTTGTCTTTTGCCATGCTATATCCCTCCACCTGCTGTGCTACAAATTTCATATCCAAGTGTGGATATTTTTTCTGTTGCAAGGCAAGGGTAAGGGGGTCGTCGGAGCGACGGCTCATGATGAATGCTTTCAAATCTTCGTTCCAGTCCATTTTTTATTGCCGTTCTCAAGATAATGCTGTAAAAGTCTAATGAGTTGACTTTTACAGCATTGTTGTGATATTCCGGTTGTTAATAAATACCTTTGTCGTGAAGTTCTTTCAAGCGGTTTACCACCATAGGGCGGTCTTCTTTGTAGGTAACGCCAAACCATTGTGCAGTGGTTTTTAATACTCTCATCTTGGCATATCCTCTGTCGATGAAGGTATTAACTGCAAAAGGTATGTAGTATTCCGATTTTAGCTCGTTACCCGATTTTTGCAAAAACTCTACAAACAATTTTTCCGATTCCACAAAGTAGTCAGGTGTAAAACCAAATAGGTTCATAGATACTGTGGCATCGGCCGAAAGAGGGTGCATGCTTCCATCGGTATCTTTATACTCTATTCCGTTTTCGGTGCGTGCTATAGAGGTACGTTCGGTCATCGACACCAAGTAATTATTCTCGTCAATAGAGCATACGCCTCGCGATACAGAGCCGTTTTCCGACAGTGTGTTTTCCAGCTTGTAGCCAACCATGCAGTAGTCGCCTTTGCTATCGGCGGCAAGGGTTTGTAGGTATTCAGCCATTACGCGAAAGGCATCTTGTCCATAAAAGTCGTCGGCATTGATGATGGCAAAAGGTTCGTTTACAACATCTTTTGCCATAAGTAT
>JAGCLZ010000038.1 GCA_017646685.1 Bacteroidales bacterium
AATACAAAGTTCCGATCCTAAAGCATTTATATCCGTGGCAAAAGTTCAGGGTGTATATGGCAAGAATTTTGAAAAGTTGAAACTATAATACATTACACAAATGAAAAAAATACTCACAACCATTGCTATAGCAATAACATTCATAATGTCGGGATGTACCGACAAGGTGGTTTTTGAAGAAAAGCACAACTTCCCAAACAGCACTTGGATGCGTTTCAACCCCGAAAACTTCGAGGTGGACATAAAAAACATCAACGATTGCTACGATATCTACTTCACCGCTACAGTAGACACCAATGTGATACGCATAAACAATTTGCCACTTGTGGTAAACATCGAAGACTCTGAAGGTAGCCGAAGAGTATTTATGAGCGACATTATTTTCCAAAACAAGAAAGGCGAAAGCATGGGCAAAACACTGGGAAGCTTTGTGGAATACACTGCCAAAGCTCGAGAATATTTCTACTTCAACAGCAAGGGCATCCACAAGTTTTCTATCAAAAACAGCACCCAGTTCTACGAACTCAAAGGCATTGCATCCATAGGTATGAAGATTGAAAAATCAAATATGGATATAACTATTGAATAAAAAAAATATATATATTCGGTGGACAAAAGCATAAACAAGAATTTCGACCGTATAAAACTACTGCTCAAAACTATTCCCGAAACGCCCGGAGTATATAGGTACTACGACGATTCGGGAAAAGTTTTGTATGTGGGCAAAGCCCGAAACCTCAAACGCAGAGTGTCGTCCTACTTCAGCCACTTCAACGATTTGTCGCCAAAGATTAGAATTTTGGTAAGAAAGATTTACGACATCAAATACATTATTGTTGAAAACGAGACCGACGCTTTGCTGCTGGAAAACAACCTTATCAAGCAGCTTCAGCCCAAATACAACAGTATGCTTAAGGACGACAAAAGCTACCCTTCCCTATGCATAACCTCCGAACCATACCCCCGGCTGCTGTTTACACGTGACCGCTCTACCATCAAAGGTACTTTCTATGGCCCATATCCAAACCAAAAAATTTTGCGCGAACTACAGGACATCATCCGACGCCTGTTTTGCTACCGCACTTGCAAGCTAAACCTTACACCCGAAAGCATACGCCAGGGCAAATTCAAAGCATGTATAAACAGCCAGATAGGCCTGTGTAAAGCACCCTGTATAGGCGAGGAAAGCAGAGATGAATACATGCTTACGATAGAGATGATTAGAAACATCTTGAAGGGCGACTTCAAAGAAATAATCGACGATTTGAAAAAACAAATGCTGGACTATGCCGAACGCCTGGAATTTGAACAAGCCGAGGCCGTAAAGCAAAAAATTATTCTTCTGGAACAATACCAAAGCCGATCGCTGGTGGTAGATACCAGCATAAGAGATGTGGACGTTTACTCCATAATGGCCGACGACAAACATGCCTACATCAACATTATGCGTATCAAAAACGGAGGTATCATACACTCCTACTCTACCGAAGTAAAAAAACAGCTCGACGAAACCGACGAGGAAATACTATCAATGGTTATACCCGAGTTGCACACCAGGGTGGCCAGCACCGCCAAAGAAATAATAGTCCCCTTTAAGGTGGATATCCCCGACGACTACCTCTTGCAGTCAACACCCACACGCGGCGACCGAAAAAAACTACTCGAACTATCTATCCGAAACATCAAGCACTACCGGCACGAACGCATACAGCAACGACTGCTTGTAGAACCCGAGGGCAACAAACTGCATGTGCTGGAAAAAATACAAGCCGAGCTGCACCTTCCCGAACTGCCCCGACACATCGAATGTTTCGACAACTCAAACATACAAGGTGCTTTCCCGGTAGCAGCAATGGTGCATTTTGCCGATGGCAAACCATGCCCAGCCGAATACCGGCACTACAACATAAAAACCGTGGAAGGCCCCGACGACTATGCCTCGATGGAGGAAGTGGTGTACCGCCGCTACAAAAGACTCAAAGACGAAAACAAACCTTTGCCACAACTTATTATAGTGGATGGCGGCAAGGGACAGATGGAGGTGGTACGCACTGTGGTGGAAGATAAACTACAGCTGTCCATACCTATTGCCGGACTTGTAAAAGACGATAGGCACCGGACATCGGAACTGCTATATGGTTTTCCGCCAACAAGCATAGGCATAGCACCCCGCAGTGCCCTCTTTCACCTGATGGAACAAATACAAAACGAAGTGCACCGCTTTGCAATAACGTTCCACAAAAACAAACGCTCCAAGGGTACGTTCAAAACTTCACTTACCGACATCAAGGGTATAGGACTGCAAACGGCACGCGAACTGCTGCTGAAGTTCCATTCGGTAAAACAAATAAAAAACACTCCGTTCGAAGACCTTGCCAAATGTGTAGGACCGGCAAAAGCCAAAATAATAACCGAATATTTCAATAGCAGCAAGTAGTATCTGTCGGCCCTATTGGTATGTTACCAGCGTAGATTGCTTATCTTCGCATGTGCGTATGGTTTTCAGCAAAGTGCCGTTTTTTACGGGAAGTTTTACAGTATATGTTTTATTGGCCTTGTTTGCCAGCTTGTCTGTAGTAAGCCACGGGTTCAGTTCCCTAAGCATCTTGTAGGTTGTTTGGTTGGCATGGGCAAACTCGTACAAGTCCACATTCTGCCCCTTAAGCTCCACAGTGCGATAAGGCACTTGCGGATACATATCCTTCTTTCTTAGATTAAAACCATACGACTGCGGATTTTGCATTATCAGTTTCATAGCCACTATCCTATACACATAGCGCGATGTTTCGCTATTGAGGCGTAAATCATAGTAGCTATTTACCCCCTGCGAATTTATGCGTCGTTGAAGGCCGTTCTCGCCACAGTTGTAAGCCGCCGCCGCCAATGTCCAACTGCCAAACTGCTTGTACAAATCTTTTAGAAACTTGCAGGCCGCCTCGGTCGATGCTTCCAACGAGTTTCGCATATCCACCTCGTCGGTTATCTCCAAGCCATACTTTGTTCCGGTCGATTTTACAAACTGCCAAAAACCCTGAGCCTTGGCCGGCGAAGTGGCATTGGTAAGGCTGCTTTCTATAACACACAGGTACTTAAAATCCAAAGGCACTCCGTTGCGTTCCAATATAGGTTCTATAACCGGAAAAAAACGATTGGCACGCTTCATATTCAATATAGTGTTTGTGTGCCAATACATATTGGACAGTATCTCTCTGTCCAACCCCTCGCGTACATAATAGATATCCATAGGAACCGTTTCGCCTGCAAAATCC
Source organism: Bacteroidales bacterium (assembly GCA_017646685.1). Lineage (GTDB taxonomy): Bacteria > Bacteroidota > Bacteroidia > Bacteroidales > P3 > HGM05376. Next base: position 3,270 of record JAGCLZ010000038.1, read on the forward strand.
AATGTGTCGGGCAGTACAGGTGCATATATCCGATAATCGCTTTTCAATGCTTTGGTATATATCTCGTCTTCGTTGGCTTTATTTGTAGCATAAACAAATACTTGGATGGATAGTGTAAGTATCGACAGTGATAGCGCAATTATACTTAGTTTCTTCATAATATCTATATTTTGTGTCCTTTAGGAGTTTTTTAAGTGTATAAATGTGTAAAGTTTTGTATTCAATAACAAATAATCCTCAAAAAAATTGTGTTTTACAATATGCAAATGATAAACTTTGCAAGCCACACCCCTATTTTTACACCATCAATATAATATTAACAGCAAAACGGCGTTATACCTCACCGATATGTAATTGCCCCCCTATTTTTGGCAAAAAAACATCAGGGTAACGCCTATCACAACAATAAAAAAACAGAAAACATACAAAATGGAACTGATCACCTTATTAGGATTGGCAATAGCCGTTTCGATGGATGCTTTTGCCGTAGCTATATGCAAAGGATTGGCATTGCAACAAATCAAACCCAAACAATACCTGCTGGTAGGCCTATGGTTTGGAGGATTTCAAGCCCTTATGCCCATAATCGGATACTTCCTGGGCAGCAGGTTTATGGATATGATCAGCTCGTTCGACCACTGGGTGGCAGCTGCATTGCTTGCCATAATAGGCATAAACATGATACGCGAAGCTTTATCAAAAAAAGAAGAAAACATCAACGGATCGTTGGATATAAAAACAATGTTTGTACTTGCCGTCGCCACCAGTATCGATGCCCTTGCCGTTGGGATATCTATGTCCGTAATGGAACTCAACATCTGGATTTCGGTAATATGCATAGGTGTTACCACATTCCTATTCTCGGCTTCCGGCCTTAAGATAGGCTCGATGTTTGGCACTCGCCACAAATCAAAAGCCGAACTTGCAGGTGGTATAATACTTATTCTGCTAGGAATAAAAATAGTGCTGGAACACACCGGGGTACTATAAGACCACAAGTTTTTTTAAAAGACTACAAGTCTACGAGACCACAAGTCTACAAGCGGCTGCCGCCTTGGGATTAGCTATCGCTTCGCAGACTACGAGACAACGAGTCTACGAGACTACAAGACTACAAGTGGCTGCCGCCTTGGGATTAGCTATCGCTTCGCAGACCACGAGACCACTAGACTACAAGTGGCTGCCGCCCCACTAGTTGTCTCGTTGACTAGTTGTCTTGGCGTCTTGGCGTAGCAAAGCGAAGCCAAAATCCGTTGTCCTCACCCCCTAAAAACCGCCACAAAACCAAAAAGTTATCAACAAAAATAACACAACGGATTATGATACAATTTTGTGCCGTTTTATTTCACAAACTTCGCATAGATATATAAACTGTATATACTACTATACGTAGTATAGTAATTTTTCCCTATCCATCTGATTACTTGACAATAGCAAAAAAATGACACTTAAAGCCATTTTTCGATAAGTTATTAACAACTAAAACGATATAAGAATTTGGCAATTTTGTTTTTTTGGTGTATCTTTGCAAACGAAAACCGAGGGGCTACACAAAACCGAGAGTCAGTTGTACATCGGGAGTCCTTCGATAATCATAATCAAATATTCATAATATGATAAGTATCATATCTAAGGAGCAGCCTACTCCTATAATAGGCACAAAAGACACAGAGTTGAAATACTCCCTTCACATTCAGTATGCAGGAACAGTTTCTACCAAAGAGGTAGTGGCCTTTGCCTGCAAGCACACCGGTATGCAATCCACCGCCATGAAAGCCGCATTGGATAGCTGCTGTCAG
>JAGCLZ010000039.1 GCA_017646685.1 Bacteroidales bacterium
AAAAAATATCAATTAAGCACCTTAACTGCGTGGCAGTTTTACATCAAAGGTTGTTCCCTCGCCTATAGTACTTTTTACATCAATGGATCCTTTGTGTAAATCAACAATTTGTTTTACATACGAGAGCCCTATTCCAAAACCTTTTACATTATGAATCTCGCCTGTCGTAACCCTATAAAACTTATCAAATATATGTTTCAAATTGGACTTTTCGATTCCTATACCATGGTCGGAAACCACAATATGTAAGTACTTGTCATCATCATAAGTCTTTACATTTATATCCAACTCGTTGGGCGAATATTTGATGGCATTATCCAATAGATTGTATACAAGATTGGTTACATGCAATGCATCGGCATAAATAATAGGATCCTTAGCATCGAGGTCAATCTTTATATCACCCTTACGGTTGGCTACAATAAAGTTTGTATTCTCTTGAACTTTTAAAATAATTTCATGAACATCAACAGTTTGCTTATTGAAGACAAATTTGGCATCTGTCATTTTGTTTTGCTGCAACACCACTTCCACCAATCCTCTAAGACGTTTATTTTCATTTGATATTATTTTTACATAAGTATTTGTAGCATTGGCATCAGCCAACGTATCGGGCAATTGCAACATTTCACAAGCAAGTGATATAGTAGATATAGGTGTTTTCAGTTCATGATTCATATTACTGATGAAATTTGCTTTCATTTTATCAAGTTTCTCTTGATTATATATCATCTTGAACAGCATGATAAACACCACTGCAATAACAATTACCAACAATATTGATAGCAGAAGAAAGTAATACGGATTATTCTTCAGAATATACTGGGCTGTAGGAAAATAAAGCACTATATAGACAACATTTTCATTCCGCAATCCTCCTATGGCATACTCATAGATGTAATCGGAATCATAAAGCTGAGTCAAATAAGTAGTATTACTTACATAAAGGAATTTTTTCTTTGAAAAATCCATCACACCAATAGATGGCGTAACATGAATATCATTTTTGGCAAGCTGGAACTTTACCAAAGTGTCCAACAGTTTATAATCCAATGCCGATATATCCAAAACATTGTAGTTATTGGTATATTTTATCAGATTGTCGGCATAGCTATTGAGGTTAAATGTTGTATCACGTATCGAATCACGCTTGTTTGAAAGTTCATTATATACATGCAAAATAGCCGAATCTGTTTCGCTTAACATCAAAGGATCAGCCAACATTTTCATCATCTGATTCGATTCGTATTTTATAAACAAATCCGGATATTTTGCTCTAATAGCCTTCAACTCGTTGTTGATAGCTTCAACCTCACGATATTTTATCCACGAACTTTTATCGTTCTTAAGTAGAAACTTCTTCAAATTGGCTTTATTCATATTGTCGATAACATCGACCATTGTCTTATTCACAGCATTACCAAAAAGCATCTTGCTCGAACGCAAAGATTCTTCTACAAGATAAGTCTGAGAAAAAACCAACAATATAAGTATCACCAACAACAACGATGATGCTACTATCAATACTTTTTTCCTTTTCATAGTCTAAAAATATTTATTTCTTAGTTTTCAGTGTCATAAAAACTTGTGATGAAAATTTGCCTTTATATGACAAATATATAAAAATACATCCTGCCAATATGAATGGTAGACTTAATAATTGGCCCATATTCAACATCATTCCATCTTCAAAACCCACTTGGTCTTCCTTTATAAATTCGATAAGGAAACGTATTCCAAACAAAGCCACCAAAAATACTCCAAACACATTGCCAGGACGTGGTTTGGCATTGGTTTTGTAGTAATAAATCATCAACGAGATGAATATCAAAATATACGATAAAGCTTCATATAATTGAGTCGGGTGCTTTGCCATAGTTTCACCATTACGCAAAAATACAAATCCCCAAGGCAATGTAGTTTCAATACCATATATTTCGGAGTTCATAAGATTACCCACTCTTACACATGCACCTACCAATGGTATTACTATCACCAATCTATCCAATATCCATATCCAATTGACTTTGGTTTTATGGCAAAATAAATATATTCCGATAAGTATCCCGATAGCTCCTCCATGGCTAGCCAAACCTTGATAACCTATAAACTGACCTGTCTCAAGATTAAATGGGAGTATTATTTCCAATGGATGGTGGAGGTAATAGTCAGGTTCGTAAAACAGGCAATGTCCTAATCTAAGTCCTATTAGCAAAGACAAGAACATATAAATAGTAAACGTATCCAATATTTCTACATTAACATTTTCCTTTTTAAACATCTTGGACAACAAGAAGTATGCAGTTATAAATCCTACTGCAAAAAGCAAAGAATACCAGCGTATTCCAAAAGATCCTATACTAAAAATAATTGGTGATATATCCCAATTGATAAATAAATATTCCATAATATTATTGTTTGATATTTTGTTTAATTATTTCATTCAAATACTTATAATGAGCATCAGTAAGCATATCATCAGATTTTGCTTTCTCGAGCATCTTTTGCAATTTCTGTAATTGATACAGCACTATTCCACCTACATCATAAACAACGGGATTATAACCTATTACCACTGTAGCATTGGCTGGATCTTTTTTCATTGCAGGTAATATATTTAACAAATGATCAACATATGATTTTTGCAACAATCTAGTATACATTGGCACTCCTTTACGTGTATCAACCTTGTCGAATATGGCTCTATTCAAATCGTTAAAATACTGTTCCACTGTATATACTTTTGTTTTACCAAGAGTATTTTCAGCCTCCAATAATGATATAATCCTATAGTCTTGCAACAATCTACGCACCAACTGGCCTGATATTTTAGAAGCTATATCAGTATAATTCATACCTGTTTTAGACAAAATAGTATCATTGAACAACCAATGAGGTATATCTATATAATTATCTAACAAAAAATTCATGGCTTCTTGTTGCTTTTCTTTATCAACATACTCATATACTACACCTTCTTGTTCCACAGTTTTCGGTGTTTGATACACACCACCTATATACATCATAACATGTCCTGCATAACGCAAATACTGATCTATAACCTCGTTATACATCTTTCGCAAATTGGTATAATCCCTATTAGGCTGAGCAGTCCAAGAATCAAGATTTTGCACTATACGTTTAAGATTCTTTATTCCATAACTATTAGCCACCATCTGATTATCACCCAAATCTTCCGATTGAGAGCGTGGATCCATACCTGTATAACCCGAACCAAACCATAAATATCTATCAGTAGTTTTTTCTATAATCCAATCATTAAGTAGCTGACGTTCATCTCTTGGATTTTCTATTTCGGGAAACAGTCTATACCCCCACTCTATGCACCAATAATCGTATTTACCTATACGTGGAAAAAGATATTGCTGAGGAATACTATCTTCAGGCTGTGCCACATAATTAAATCTACAATAATCCATTATAGATGAAGTATGACCATATTGCTTTACAAAATCTTTGTCACGAAGTTTGTCTACGGGATAAGCCGAAGAGGCTGCAAAATTATGCTGCATACCCAATGTATGTCCTATCTCATGCGATGACACAAAACGTATCAACTGTCCCATCAACGAATCGTCAAAAATCATTTTACGTGCAGCAGTATCTACAGCAGAACATTGTATAAAATACCAATTATGTAACAATGACATAACATTGTGGTACCAATTTACATGACTTTCCAATATCTCTCCTGTACGAGGATCACTAATATGCGGACCACTAGCATTAGGTATTGACGATGGTTTGTAAACTATTGCTGAATATCTTGCATCTTCTAACGACCATGTTGAATCCTGTTCTTTTGTTGGAGCCAACTTGGCCATAATTGCATTTTTAAAACCGGCTGCTCTAAATACGGGTTCCCAATCATCCACGCCCTGCATAAGATAAGGTATCCATTTTGATGGAGTAGCAGGATCAATGTAATATATTATCGGTTTTGCTGGTTCCACAAGTTCACCAGCTTTGTAACGTTCCATATCTTCCGGTTTGGGTTCTAACCTCCATCTGGTTATCATTCGAGTAACATCTACACCTTGTGGATTCTTATCATAGTCAGTATAACTTTCTGTAAAATACCCTACTCTTGGATCGTGATAACGAGGACGCATTGGCTCTTTGGGCAACATTATTATAGAAGTATTTAATTCCATCGATGCCGCTCCCTTATTCGAAGAATAAGACTTAACGACCTTAACTTCCACATTCATAGGATAAGTCTTTATCGATGATATAAAAGTTCTATCGGACTGTAAAAGGCTTAAACCCAAACTACTCTTTAATCGTTTTGTAAAAAACAACTCATCATTATCCGACTCAAAAAGTTTTGTTATATCAATAAGAACCTTAGAACTATCAGCCAATGCTGCCTTTACATCAAATGCTGCTAATATAGGCATAAAACTTGACCGTTGCACAGCTTGATACATTCCTCCTAAAGAATCTGCAGAACGCTCTACATTCAATACTTTGCGAAGTAATATCTTACTATTTAATCCTTTTTCAAATCTAACAACAGCTGTATTCACTTCGTCTCCGGCATAACCTACAAAACCGGCTCTCAATCCTGCCGATGCTTTAGATATTCGAGTTACTAGCAACAAATCTTTACCATACAAACTATCTTGTAACTCGAAATAATACTTATCCTTATCTGCATGAACAGTTATTAGCCCATCTTGAGTCTGAGGCTTATCTTTAAAAAACTTTTCAATCGGAGTTCTTGTATCAACTTTCTTTGTTTCCTTTTTCTTAGAGAAAATATTTTTCACGGTCGAACACGAAGTTCCAAGCGAGAATACCAATGCAATAAAAATAATATTAGATATTTTTTTCATCGTTATTATGTATCAATATTATAAAAATATAAGCCATCCTTATATTTAAAATAAGAATGGCTTCGTTTCAAACATTATTATCTACTTAGCATAATTTACAGCTCTAGTCTCCCTTATCACAGTTACTTTTATTTGTCCTGGATAAGTCATTTCACTCTGTATTTTTCTAGATAAATCCAAAGACAATTGTGTTGCTTCAACATCATTTAGCTTATCAGCACCTACTATTACCCTCAATTCACGACCAGCCTGTATCGCGTATGTTTTCACTACACCGGGATATGTCATTGCTAATTCTTCCAACTTATTCAAACGATTTATATATGCTTCTACTACTTCTCTTCGTGCACCTGGACGTGCACCAGATATAGCATCACATACTTGAACTATCGGAGCTATAAGGCTTGTCATCTCTGTTTCATCATGATGAGCACCTATAGCATTACATACCTCGGGGCGTTCTTTATACTTCTCGGCCAATTTCATACCTAATATAGCGTGTGGCAAGTCTGGTTCATTTTCCGGAACTTTTCCAATATCATGCAAAAGACCTGCTCTCTTAGCCAATTTCGGATTCAATCCCAATTCTGCTGCCATAGTAGCAGAAAGATTAGCTACTTCTCGTGAATGTTGCAACAAATTCTGACCATAAGAAGAACGATATTTCATACGACCAACCATACGCATCAACTCGTGATTCATATTTACTATACCCAAATCAATACATGTACGCTTTCCTACCTCTATAATTTCTTGCTCTATTTGCTTACGAGTTTTCGAAACGACTTCCTCTATACGTGCCGGATGTATACGACCATCTGTTACCAACTTATGCAACGATAATCTAGCAATCTCTCTCCTTATAGGATCAAAACCTGAAAGTATAATTGCATCAGGCGAGTCATCGATGATAATTTCTACACCAGTAAGAGATTCCAATGTGCGTATATTACGTCCTTCTCGACCAATAATACGTCCTTTCACCTCCTCATTTTCTAGATTAAATACCGAAACAGTATTTTCTATTGCATTTTCAGTAGCAGTACGCTGGATAGATTGAATAACTATTTTTTTAGCTTGCTCATTAGCTGTAATTTTAGCTTCTTCCACAATATCCATCACATAACTAGAAGCATCGGCTCGAGCCTCATCTTTTATCATCTCCATCAAACTTTCCTTAGCCTCTTCTGCTGTCATAGAAGCTATATCTTCCAATTTCTTAACACTTTCGGCATATTTCTTCTCTACCTCACCTTGGCGTTTATTAAGTAATTCTATCTGATTATTAAGATTTTCACTAGCATTTTTCAACTCCGAACTTTTCTTTTGAAGTTCTTCAACTTTTTGAGATAATACTTGTTCTCTTTGTTTTATTTTATTTTCTGCAGCTGCTATTTTAGAGTTTGTTTCTTGCACACGCTTATCATATTCGCTTTTCAACTGTAGATACTTCTCTTTAGCTTGAAGTATCTTATCCTTCTTTATTACTTCAGCTTTTTCTTCCGCATCGAGCAAAACTTGCTGACTTTTAGCTAAAAGTTTATTGCGCAACACCGTAGAGGTAGCAAATACTCCAATTCCTCCCCCTACAACTAATCCAATTATACCAATTATTATTTCCATTTTGTTATTATTAATTTGTTTATAATTGAAATAGAACTCGATTCTCACTAAACTAAGATTCTCTCGAAGGATAAGCCAATGCAAATAATTGAGAATCTTTAAAGTACTTTATACACAATTTCGATGTATTGGATTGTCATATCACAACTTGTCTCTTACAACATATTACCCAACACTATCGATTAAGCATCATTTTAGTATACTTATTTGTTGGCTTTATATCATTTTCAGCCGATACGTTTAATCAATTATTATACATCGGTGACTAACTACATCACCTCTGTTTTTTCCAACTCTTCCGACAAGAGAACATCCAATTCTGAAAGTTTCTGAATTAGATTATTATCTTTATATTTAATATCATCATACATCTTAACCAATTGGGTTATTTGACTTAAAGCCACCATCGACAATAAATCTTGGTTATCCTTATGTCCATAAACTTTAGCATAATCCTTCACTTGACTATCAATCAGATTTGCAGCTCTTCGCAAATAAACTTCATCCTTTCGTTCAATAGCCAACTTATACGTACGTTCTAATATTGTTACTGTTACAGACAATTTATCCATCTCTGCCATCGATTTTAGTCAATAGTTCTATACTCTTGTCAATTTCTCTTATCAGCTGATTTATTTTCAATTTTACTTTCACCGAATCTCCTTCAGTTGTATCTAGTCTATTTCGTAGTATTAATATTTTATTTTGTTCTTCTAATTTATTTATCTCTTCTTTTTGTTTTTCTATAATATCCAATAGTTTTTGATTTTCTTGTCTAGCTTCAATCAATTCTCTTTCTACTGAATGGCATTTTTCAATCAACTTTCGAACTTTAAATTCTATTCCTAACAATACTGTAGTAAAACTAAACATATCTTTCATCATCAAAAACCATAAAACTAACGTTACAAAGTTTCTAATATTTTATCAGCAGTTTATTTTCTTTATTTTTTTTGTCTGAAAAAAAACATCATATTAGTTTTCAAGAATATAAAGAATGTATTACAAATCCAATTTATGCCCCATTCTATCTTGCTTTGTCTTCAAATATTTTTTATTATATTCATTAGGTTCAATAACAATAGGAATAGTCTCAACTATTTTCAATCCATAACCTTCTAATCCATTACGTTTTATAGGATTATTAGTCATCAATTTCATTTTTGTTACTTTTTGATCTCTAAGTATCTGAGCTCCTATACCGTAATCTCTCTCATCAGCTTTAAATCCCAACTTCAAATTTGCATCTACTGTATCATAACCTTGTTCTTGTAAATGATATGCTCTCAATTTATTTATCAATCCTATCCCTCTACCCTCTTGACTCATATATACAACCAAACCTTTTCCTTCTTTTTCAATCTGTTGCATAGCATAGTGTAACTGAGTACCACAATCACATTTACACGATCCAAATATATCTCCGGTAGCACATGATGAATGAACTCTTACTAATATAGGCTCACCCTCTTCCCAATCACCTTTTTTTAATACCATGTGAGTAGCATTATTATTTAATTGAGTATAGGCAATTAGTTGGAAATTTCCCCATTCCGTTGGCAAAAATACCTCTTGTTCTCTTCTTATCAATGTTTCATTAGCTACACGATAAGCAATCAAATCCTTTATAGTTATAATTTTTATATCAAATTTTGCAGCTACTTCTACCAACTGAGGCATACGAGCCATTGTTCCATCTTCATTAATGATTTCTATCAAAGCTCCTGCAGGATACAATCCAGCCAAACGAGCCAAATCAACAGCAGCCTCGGTATGACCTGCTCTCACTAGCACACCTCCATTTCTAGCCCTTAAAGGATTTATATGGCCTGGTCGCCCCAAATCACTTGGTTTCGTATTTTTATCAGCTAAAGCTCTGATTGTAGAAGCTCTATCAAACATTGAAACACCTGTAGTACAACCATGTCCCAACAAATCTACAGTAATAGTAAAAGGAGTTCCTAACAAAGAAGTATTATCATGAACTTGCATATCCAAATCAAGTTCCTTACAACGATCTTCTGTTATAGGCGAACACAACACTCCCCTTCCATTTGTCATCATAAAGTTTATTTTCTCTGGAGTTACTTTTTCTGCAGCAATAATAAAGTCTCCTTCATTTTCTCTATCTTCGTCATCAACAACAATTACAAATTTTCCATCTTTTATATCAGCAAGAGCTTCTTCTATAGTGTTTAATTTCAGTTCCATATAAGTATTATAATATAATATATTGATTTTATTTTATTTTGCAAATATACTATTTTTCTAAGAATTTTTCTAGTTACAACAAAGTATAGTAATGATTATTACTTAATCTTGTCCCTTATATTAATTCTATTATAATGTTGGTATTGTATACGTAAATCCTAACAAAAATCTAAATTTCTGCGATGGATAATTAGTCCAATAAAAATAACGTTGAAATGCCACATTATCAAATGTTACAAAAAATGACAACGCTCTCATGTATTGGTATTCAACTTTCAAATCAATACCATATTTCAGTGGCATTTTCTCATAGCAAGCTTGGCTATTAGCAAAATATAATCCATTCATATTGCCCAAAACTAATGCATTCAACGAAAACTTCAATTTATCGCCATAACTATATAATGCATTTAAATTAAGATCAAAATTTGGCTTATACAATACTTCCCCAATCTGAGAATTCTCAGACAAATCATAGTTATAATAATTTGCTGCTAATCCAACATTTAAATCCTCTGACAAACGATAATTGAACTTTGCTCCAACTTGCAGAAGATTATAATCGACATATATCGGTTTATATACATTATTCAATATATATGTACTATCTATCATAAATATTGGAGCATTATCATATGTGCGATAAGATATTCCAAATCCTAAATCCATATTATTCATTACTGCAAAATCTGTCTCTAAAAAATAGCTATAATAGCTAGTATTAGATATTTCAGCATTAGGTCCAATATAGGGATTATCCATTCTCAAACTTTGCCAACTATTTCTATCTACATCTCCAACAACACCCAATCTCACATCAAACGCTCCATTCATAAATTGCTGACATAACGTAATATATGGAATTATTTCAAATGTATCTCTTGTAGTTACAAACATTGACATACCTAGATCCAAATCAAATCCGGAAATCTTGATCTTGAAATATGGATGTATTTTCAACATATTATATATCAAAGATGATGAATCTATATTTTGTGTATTTCCAATATATGAGTATGGATACAATGTATCATAACCGTTATTATATATGTCCCAATCAACTTTCAGTCCCAATTTTTGTTTATCCTTACCAAACCAATCAAATCCATAATTTATATCACCTCCCAAAGCAAAATGCAGTTCATTAAATCCATAATGATCCGACAAATTTTCAATCTTCAATTCTGTCTTGTAAAATAATTTATCATGCGACATTGTTCCAAAATCAATTTTACTACCAACGTGATTATACACCTGTGAATAATCCGATTTAGATAACTGATCACGAGAAACTTCCGGATATATCAAATTCAATGTGGAATCAGAAAATCCATAATATAGATTATAATCATTTTTGTAGAAAACATTTGCTGATAAAAAAGTCTTATTCCAAATATATTTTCCAAAAAGATCTACCGAAGTCTTTGAAAACCAATTTGAGCCATAATCTTCCAAACTCCACCACGATGAATTGTGATATATTCTAGCAGAATAGTTTAATGATGTGCTCTTCGTTGAATTAAAATACAAATCTACCAACGGAGTAAAATACGAGCCCATTCCGGCTTTAATATAACTTTTGTATAGTTTCATCGATGGTTCTCCTACTAGACGTGCAGCCTGTATTTCTCCAGGAGAAAATAATGAATAAATACGTAACGGATGAATTTGATATTTAAATTCAGGCGACAAATTTGATGTGTCTGTTATTTTCGGTGAAACATTTATCTTTTCTGATTCTTGCAATACAGGTTGATAGCCACTTATAACAACTACTTTTTCATTGTACTCCTCTCCTTCTGTTTGAGCCATCAACGATGGCATAAACAGAAATACAAATAACCATACACATAAATAACGAATTATTCTATATATATTCATCTTTTCCATTGTATCTTTAATTTAATAACATTATAACTTATTCATTTGTCGTTTTTTCTTCAATTTCCGTAGCCGACATATCTATTTCGTTGGTATTTTCTTTCATCTGTTGAATTTGTTGCTCATGTTCCTCACGTGCTTTATTTTCTTCAAGCACAATGTTGTCATACTTCTTTTGAGCTACTTCTACCAATTCATCACCATCATAGTTTTCTATTATACTTTGCAACGTTTGTTTTGCCTGCAATCTATTTCCTGCTGCATAATATATATCTGCCCACAATATAAATGACTTAGCCAACCAATAATCACTTACAGGCGAGGCAGTAATCGTTAATATTACTTGTTCGGCATTTTTCATATCACCTCTCAAATAATATGCTTCTGCCTCATTATAATAAGCCTCGCCGGAATAGGCTCCATTCAACGATTGTTTCATTGGCTCAAATGCCAATCTTGCTGCTGCTGTGTCACCCAAAAGATAATATGATTTTGCTATTAAATAACTGGCCTCCTCTTTCAACTCATTGGTCAAACGTTCATTTTGCAAAAGATTTGTTGCACTTTGTATTGTATTGGTATAATTTTCCAACAAATACCATGTTCGCATTATTCCTACTCCTGCTTGAAGTATATTTGCGTCAATCTCAGATGTTTCTGCCAACTTATTAAAGTATTCATTTGATTTGGCATAATTTTTTATACTAAAGGTTATGTTTGCAACATTCAATAATGCCACTTCTGTATATTGAGATTTCGGCTGTTTTGCTACATATTCATAATAAGGCAAAGCTTTCCACATAGACCCCGAACGCAATTGACAATCTCCCAAATAATAATTAGCAGTAAGTGTAAATAATCCATTGGGAAATTTATCTAAATATGCCTCAAATGCCGGTATGGCAGCTTGACAATCGGCCTCCATATAACGTGCTTCTGCTGCATAGAAAGTTATCGAATCTTGTTCCACTGTTGATATAGACAATTTGGTATTCTGTTTTACATATTTAAAATACTCATCTACCCTATTTTGATTTACATATATATTTTTTATTGTCAGCAAAGCATTTCTTGATTCCGAAGTGCCGGGATAATTTTTCAATACTTTATCCAAAGCTTTCAATGATGCTTCTTCGTTAGACAAATTGTAGTTTATAACACCTACTTTCAACAATGCTTCTTTGGCGTACGAACTTTTTGGATACTTATGCAGAAAAATATTATAAAACTTCAAAGCCATTTCCTGATCATCATTTAATAAAAAGGTATTGGCAATCTCAAAATTCGATACCATAACATATTTTGATTTAGGATAACGAGACATTAGCAGATTCAAGCAGTCTACCTTTGCTTGATATTTACACAATGCACCATACGACAAACCTTTTTGATACATTGCATAATCAGCATCTACAGCTTCGGCATTTATTACTTTATCATAATACACTATAGCATCTTTAAAACTCTTAAGAACAAAATAGTTATCTGCTATACGATTTGTAGCATCATCAATAAATGTCTTATCTTTGCTATAATGACTGTTTGCAATAAATTCCGAAAATATTTTTATAGAATTTTCGTATTGTTTCAATTTCATATTGGCATAGCCCAATGTATACAAACCTTGGTTGTAATAACCGGAAGTTTTACTTTCTTCAACATGAATAAATTTATCCAATATAGATTTGGCTTTCTCATAATTCTTTAATTGATAATAAGCTTCACCTTTTAAATAATAAGCCTTTGCTGTAGATTGTTTTATCTCATTTATTTCAATAGCTCTGGCAAACAAATCAATAGCCTCTGAGTATTTATATTCATTAAACAATTCTATACCTCGATTGATAACAATAGACTGATATGCCTCATTAATTTTTGGAGTTCTTTCGGTAAATCCCTCCACCAATTCCAATGCATTCTTATAATTTTTAACCGAACAATATAATCCGGTCAACAATTCATTAATTTCATCTCTACGTGGAGTTTCGGGATATAATTTCAGGTAATTTTGCAAGGATTTTATAGACTCGTTGTAAGGATTATTACCTATTTCACACGATAGTTTTGCATAATTATACAATGCATCTTCTTTTATTTTCGGATTATAATCCATTGTCGAAGCCTGCAAAAACATTGCACGCGCTTTATCTTTTTTTCTCAAAGACAAATATATATCTCCTAAATGATATAATGCATTTTGGGCGATACTATCATTGGAAGAAGAATATTTTTCTAAAAACGGAGCTGCCTTCTCATACTCTTTCAATTGATAATAACAATATCCAATCTGATAATCATTAGTTTGAGAAACTATATCATTAGCTTGAAGATAGTAGTCCAATGCTTTTCCATAGTCATTTCGTTTATAATACACTTCTCCAACCATCTGCTGTATCTCTGCCTTACGAATATCTTTCGATTTCTGAATCAAATCATCAGACATTGCTATAAGTTCATCATTTTTATCCAAATAAAAATATATTTGAGCAATATAGTATGGCACTATTCCTACAAATTTATCATCCTGCATAAGTTTTTGAAACTTATCCAATGCCAATTCATAATCACCTTCCATATATTGAATATGTGCATAGTAATATGATGCAGAACTTGCATAGCGAGAGTTAGAGACCATAACTCTTGAAAAATAATCTTTGGCTTTTTTCACATTGCCCGATTGAAACAACGAATATCCAAATTTAAATTCATATTCAGATATCATTGATTTATCAATCTGCGACATCTCAATCTTTCTATATTGTGCCAATGCTTTTTTATAATCCTTTTCGTCGTAATAACAATTGGCCAAATATAATTGTGCCATACTTAGTCGCGAACTTTGAGGAAATTTGTCTATAAACGACAACAATTTACTTTCGGCATCTTTGTTCGTCAAGATGTATGCACACACTGCATCATAATAATAGGCATCTACCAAATATTCATCATTAAACACCTCATCTTTGTTCTTCAAAAATTCTTTAAAAGCCTTCTGTGCCGATGAATATTTATTTTTCTCAAACAGTTCTACTGCTCTCTGATACTCATTATTTCGCTTCTCGATTGATTCTTTTTGTCCCATAAGTGTATGACCAAACAACATCATACACAGTACAAATATCAGATATTTAGTTTTTTGCATAATCATTATAATTTTCTTCTAATTTGCTAAATTACTCATAACTAAGCAAACTAAAAGGAAATATCTTTTTAATTATCAACAATGAAATATTCTTAACTATTTTAAGAACGATTTTACTTATCACCATTCTTCAAAAAGGAAATGTTTTACAACCGGATAAATTAGGCTATCCTACCATATAATTTACACCCTATTATAAATAGGCTAATGATAGGGTATCACAAGTGCGATGGTATACCGTCATTTTTTTGCTGGTATATAATTTCAAAAATACATCGCGATGTAGGTGAATTTCTCTCGTGATGTAGTTGTACCTACATCGCGATGTAGATAAATTTACCTCGTGATGTAAATTTTATTGCCGAGTGTATTGTATTTCGTTCAACCTATGAGGTTATTTTAGCTCAAATTTATCCCAATCAAGATAAAAAGGCATTTTCTCCCTAAAAGCACATAGCTTTTCACGACTGAGCGTAACTACCGACAATCTATTCTCACCTACCAATATTTCATCCATAATATCACCTTTATAATTAACAACTCTTGAGTCACCAGAAAAACTTACATCATTCGCATCCTTGCCAATTCTATTCACACCTACAACGTAAGACATATTTTCGATAGCTCGCGCCACCAATAGCTGTTTCCAAACATTGGTTCGTTTGGCAGGCCAACTAGCTACTACCAATGCTAAATCGTAGTCGAAAACACCGGCATTACACCTATTCCTCATCCATATAGGGAAGCGCAAATCGTAACACACAAAGGGTGATATTCTCCAACCTTTTAGTTCAAACATGGTCTTAGAAGCACCACTTGTCATCACTTCGCTCTCCACTCCTATGCGGAACAGATGCCTCTTGTCATAGTACCCCCATTCGCCCGAAGGTTTCACCCAATACAATCTATTATAGTAGCACCCTTCATCTTCGACAAAACAACTACCTACCACGGCTATATCATACTGTTTTGAGATACATTTCATCCATGCAAAAGTTTCTCCTTGTGCAGGTTCCGACACTGCCACTATATTATCGGTAAATCCCGTAGCAAAAGCCTCGGCAAGCACCAATAGATCGAAAGGCTCCGATTGTTTTGAGAGTTCTAATTCTATATCTGCAAAGTTCTGTTGCTTATCTTCCCAAGTCAAATCACGCTGAAAATATGCTACTTTTAATTCTTTCATTCTATATTGTTGTTTTTACTATTGCAAAAAGCTGTTCAAATCGGTTGTAACGGTTATGTAGTTTGGCGACTGTCCTTGATGATAATTGTTTCTGGAATAACTAACATACAACTTCTTCAGTCTAATACCAACACCGTATGAAAAACCGCTAAAGTTGAAACTTTGCGACGCTTGCATTTCTCTAGCTCTACGATAATTGTAGCCAAATCTTACATTAAAAGCCTTGGTAGGACAAAATTCCACACCTACCACTGCATGACGAGCCAAATTATCCAAAAGTCCCATAAACTTATTCTCCGTTGTAACCTCGCCGGTAAAAGGATCCATCGTTTCGGTTGGATTCAAAGGATCGGTGTAACGCAAATTCCACACTTGTAGTTCGGTAGCTGTAAAATAAAGTCTAAACGGTGCTTTTGGCAGCTTATACGACAATCCTGCCGAGAGCTCGAAAGGCAATGGTTCGGATGTACCATCGAATGTAAACAGCTGTGCCCCTATATTGCGTGCTATCAAGGAGGAGGAAAATAGGTCGTCAGGCGAATTGTAGCTCAAAGCCAAATCAAAAGCCACTGCAAAGGATGTGTAACTCTCGTAGTGCGAAAGTATAGGTTTGAACGATGCTCCAATCGAAATATTGTCGGCAAGTTTTCGTCCCCAACCTATGCTGAAAATATAATCGGCGGCGGTAAAAGTTCCATCGGGATTCTCGTCTTCATCATATCCTTCGAATGTACCGTAGTTTACATATTGCAGTCCAAACACAAACGATCCCAATTTTTCCACCTCTCTACCATATATCAGCGAACCATAACCACCTCCTGAAAAGAGGCTAACATAACTAAGAGATAGAGCATTGTTCATTCGTTCGTTAATGAGAGACGGTGTTGCCAAAGCCACACTTATGTCATCGTCATCGACAGATATGTAGCTACTACCCAAAGCGGCCACCCGTGCCGAAGTGGTAAGGTTGAGGAAAGCAGCCGTGTAGCCGGATGGGTTTTGCCCAACAGCAATACTCGTTGACACCAAACACAGTACAAGCACTAATATTTTTCTAATCCTATTCAAATCTATTGTGTGTTTCATAACTATTAATATGATGTAAGAAACGACAATTAAACGGTTTTAGTATCAACAGCAGTTACAAAAAACGCCACTACAATGCAATCCACGGCCGATGTCACAGCCTATATGGTTCGGTTTTGGATCTCATCTTATGTATTTACAGTACATATTATTCTCATTTTACACCACTGTATTCCATACACTTTACCTATCCATCCAAAGATTTGTAATCGTTTGCCAGTCTATTATAGTTTACTTTGTTTGACAAGAGTGGTTGCAAGTTTTTATTCATCGGGCGGTATGTTTGGTGATATGAGGATTTTTATGTAACTTTGCAAGACAAATAAAAAGATATGCAAATACAATTTTCAACCTCAAACAACACGAAACCAGAAAAATACCACTTCGTTACAAAAACCATTGTTATGACACTCGCAATCATTATTGCGTCGTATCTAATGAGCGGAGTACATGTAGATAACGTATTTGTGGCCATATTGGCGGCAATGGTTATATCACTTCTTAATAATTTCATACGCCCCATACTCATAGTGCTTACACTGCCTTTCACATTGGTAAGTATGGGTTTATTTTTACTTGTAATCAATGCAGTAATTATCTTGCTTGCATCAAAGATAGTTCCTAATTTTGCTGTAGATGGTTTTTGGACAGCCATGGGCTTTTCACTACTCATCACCGTGCTAAACTACCTATTGGACATACCCACAAAAATGAAGGCACGAAAGGATTACACACCCAACAACCCATTCGGAAAAAAGCCTACCGATGAAGATAAATTTGACGACTACGAGGACGTTACCAACGAGGATGATAAGACAGATAACGACGACAAAAAGAATTTATTGAATTAACCAATAGCACATCATATTATGACAAAAAGAGCAATCTTATTTGCAGCAAGTTTGCTGCTTACCATTGCTTCGATGGGCGACAAGTACTGTAATGTTGCCTTTTCGAACATGAACAAAGTACGCCTAACCTTACATTCGGGCGATATTTCGGTGGCTACAGCCAATACCAACCTTGGCTACCACAACGTTCTTACCATAGATGGTTTCTTCCCATCGGCCGACAATGTGGGCAAACCATGTCTACCCATTTTGTCGCGAAGAGTAGAGATTCCGCTATGTAAAAACGTGAGTTATAAAATTATAAACACTGTAACGGAAACCTACACTGCCCAAGAGCTAGGCATAACCTATCCGCTCTATCCCACCCAGGCACCACGTAGCAAATCCGACGAAGGTCCGATTGAACTGGTAAAAGATTCCAAAGTGTATACCACCAACGCCATGTACTCTATGGAAACCATAGTGGTGGAAAAAATAGGTGTGGCACGCAACATAAACCTTGCCGACGTGTTCTTTTCACCCGTAAGCTACAACCCCGTAAGCGGTGAAGTTGAGGTGATAAAAGAAATAGAGCTTGAAATCACCTTCGAAGAGCCCAATATGGCAGCCACCCGCAGCATGAAAAAACTGCACCGCAGCCCTGCCTTTTCGGTAAAAGCCGACGTGGCAAACACCATCGAGAAAGACAGCTACACTTCCGGTCCCATACGCTATTTGATAGTAGCCCATGGGGCTTTTCGTGGCCAGATGGACGAGTTTATCCAATGGAAGAGGCGTAAAGGCTATATATGCGACATAGTATATACCGACCAAAGCGAAGTGGGCAACACCACCGAGTCTATAGCAGCATACCTAAAAGCACAGTACACTAACGCAACCGCCGAACTACCGGCACCAACATACGTACTACTGGTTGGCGACGTACAGCAGATACCACCGTTTGAAAGCCGCATATCGTCGTCGTATCTCAACGACCATATTACCGACTTATACTACTTCACCTGGACCGAAGGCGACATCATACCGGACTGCTACTACGGTCGTTTTTCAGCACAAAACGTGGCAGACCTCACACCTCAGGTGGATAAGACATTAATGTATGAGCAGTACACCATGAGCGACCCTTCGTATTTGGACAAAGCATTGGTGGTGGCCGGCGTTGACGGTGGCGCAGCCGGCGACTTTGGCTACACACATGCCGACCCCGTAATACACTACCTCGAAGACAACTACACCACTGCTGCATACGGCTACACCAGCGTTGTATCGTACTACAATCCTGCATCGGGAACATCATCGGCACGCAGCGGAGTGTTTAACGCCTTGAGCACCGGTGTAGGCTATGCCAACTATACCGCCCACTGCAACTACGACAATTGGAGCCAACCCCGTTTCAACAATAGCGACGTAGCCCGCATGGAAAACACCGAGAAGTTCGGCCTGATGATAGGCAACTGCTGTCTGTCTAACAAATTCGACGTGGGCGAATGCCTTGGCGAAGCACTGCTACGCAAAGGCAACTACCGCGGAGCCGTTGGCTACATAGGCGGAAGCAACTCCACTTATTGGGACCAAGACTACTATTGGGCTGTTGGTATCCGCTCCATAAACCGCAACACATGCCCCACTCCTACCTACGACGCCAACCGCTTAGGTGCCTACGACCGACTATTCCACACCCACGGCGAAAGCTATGCCGACCAATACACCAGCAACGGTGCAATAATAATGGCAGGAAACATGAGTGTGCAAGCCTCATCGAGCAGCAACAACTACAAAACCTACTACTGGGAAATATACCACCTGATGGGCGATCCCTCGGTGATGACTTGGCTTACACAAGCCGAAGAGATGACCGTAACAGCACCTCAAACCATATTTAACGATGCCACAAGCCTACAAGTAGAGGCTGTACCCTACGCCTACGTAGCTTTTAAAAACCACGAGCAAGAACTTATTTCTGCTACCTTTGCCGATGCCTACGGCGTAGCAACCCTTAGTTTTGCCGCACCGGATATGGTAGGAACATTCGAGGTAGCCGTATCGGCACAGAACTACCAAACAGCCTTTGTGCCCGTGCAAGTGATAGTACCCGAAGGGCCGTTTGCCGCCATCACCACAATGACTACCGACACCACCCCAATCACAGGAACCGACATACACGTGATAGCCGAGGTAAAAAACATTGGTGTGGATAACGCCGACAACGTATGGCTTGTATTTTCGTCGGGCAACAACGATAAGGTAGTACTGTTCGACACCATGTTCAACATCGGAGCATTGGCCGTGGGCCAAGCCGACACCGTAACATTGAATGCACGTGTACTATCGAGTACTACTGCAGGCGAACGCCTTACTATAAACGCCACTGTACACTACGACGGCGGAAACACTACTCAATATACCTACAGATTTAATGCCGAAGGCTACAAGATAACCAAAACTTATTCCAAACTAACCACATCAGTACCGGACCGAAGCTATGCTATGGGAGGAGACACCATAACACTCGAGGTGAAATACAAAAATACCGGCACCATACCTATGCGTAAAGTGAAGATAGACTATGTAAGTCCCAACCCCATGGTAGAGGTAGTAGAAAACAGCCAAATAATAAGTATTTTCCCTACCGGTGGCGAAGTATCACGCTCCTACCATTTTGTGTTAAGCCCCGATTTGGACGAAGGTGCATTGGTTCCTATATATAATATAGTAGAAGTAGACGGCTACACCTACCGCGACACAACGATGCTGACCATAGGCACGATAACCGAAACTTTCGAGAGCAACAGCCTTGCCACACTGCCATGGACCAACGGCGAGTACCCTTGGGAAATAACCACATCGCAGGCATACGAAGGCACATACGCCTTACGCTCAAAAACATGGGCTACCAACGAAGGAAACAGCAAGACCTCCGAAATAACACTTACCTGGACTTCGGTAGCCGACGACAGCATTTCGTTCTTCCGCAAAACATCGTCGGAGACAAACTACGACGAGTTCCATTTCTATATCGATGGTGGCGAACAAGAAACTGCCTCGGGTGTAACCAACTGGAAACGCCGCGCATACTTTGTGCCGGCCGGAACCCACACATTCACCTTTGCCTATAGCAAAGACGTAAGCGTAGGCTCGGGTTCAGACTGCGCATGGATAGACAACATAAAACTACCGTTTGCCGAACAGGTAAAATATGTGCATATTGCCGATACCACCTGCCTTGGAAACACATACCAAAACGGCAGTATAAGTGTGAACACCGCAGAACTGGAACCGGGCACATACTACTACACAGATAGTGTGAACGCCGACAGCATACGCTATGTGATGCTCACTGTGGCTGCAGCTCCCGACGTACAAATTAGCGGCAACACATCCATCAACTATGGCCAAAGCACCAAACTTACTGCCACCGGTGCTATGACATACGAATGGAACATTGGCGAAAAAGCAGCCGTAGTAAACGTAACACCCGGCCACACCACCACTTATACAGTAGTAGGTAGCGCCAAGGGTTGCACCGCCGACACCGCCACAATAACCATCGAGGTGAAGAATAGCGGCATTGAAGAGGTCGAAGACAACAACAGCGTACAGCTGTACCCCAACCCCGCTACTACCCATGTGGCTGTTTCGGCCAACGAACCGATTACCTATATAGTTATCTACAACAATTTGGGACAGGCATTGGAAACCATCAATGCACAAGGCAACACCATGATGCAACTGAACATTGCTCGATTGAAGGGCGGACTATATATAATAGGTATCCACACCGAAAGCAACAAATGGATAAGGAAACACCTAATCATAAGTAGATAAGCAGGCTTGAAACTCCGGCAGGCAAACCTGCCGTAAGCCTTCTCTAAAAACTCTTCGACCTATACTGTCGAAGAGTTTTTTTTTGAGAAAAACGCACAAAAAAACGTCAAAAAAATAATTTTCGGACAGGTTTTCAAACATTTTCAGCCTCCAAAAAAGTGTTTTTTTGCCCTTGTTGAAAAAAAAATCGGCGGCCACCACCACCCCAACATGGGCCGAATATAAGCCTCTAGTTCATGCAATGGCTCTACATAAAGCTAACGATACAATACTCTTAGCCACAATACTTTCAACCAAGTATCGGACAGCAACATTTTGCCCTTCGGGACGGTGCATGGTATTTTGCTGTAAGGAGTATGGCTGTAAGGCTGCCTACAAAAATTTCCAATCGATTTTTATGCTGCCTCAAAAGTTGAGAAAATTTTCGTAAATTTGCCCTCGACAGTGCAGGCGGCTACTCCAAACGGATATGTAGTTACAGTCCGGGTCGTTCTACATTAGTCAGCAACTTAAAAAAAACAACGATGATTTTTCTATCAAAACAAATGCCTATGACCAAAATAGGCACATCAGAGAAAGAACTGAAATACGTTCTGAAACATTCCTCGTCGGGTATTATCGATGAGAAAGATGTTGTGAATTTTTGTCACAACTACACGCAAATTCCCCGTGCAACCATCGGTGCTTCATTGGATAGCATACTGCAAACCATTGAGCACTACCTTTCATTGGGATACAGCGTGAAACTTGGCGACATCGGAATCTTCTACATTACTGCCGATGCACGAACAGTGGAAAGCAATACCGAGGCCGGATTGGGACAGTTGAGAGATGTCAACATCCGTTTCCGCCCAAGTAAAGAACTCCAAGAGCACATCCGCAAAGCCGACAAGGAGTGCGAGGGCATTTATCGCATTGTGGATTACGACAAGAAAATCTACGAGAAGGTAAGCAGCTCTACTCTCGACGGTAGCGGTTCGGGCAATGGTTCGGGCACCGATGGCGGTGGCAGTACCGGCGGCTCTACCGGCGGTGGAGGCGACCTGGTAGGTTAGTTCTTTCTTCTGAACATCAAGTTTTTTTTAATTGCGTATCCCTCAACCGGCAGGACTACTATTGAGGGGGCGGCAGGTTGAGGTCGCCCCCTCTTTTTTTGTCTTTGGGCAATGGGGCAATGTAGAGTTGGAGTAGTTTTTGCCACGGTTCGGGCTGTGGTTTTGTGGTGTTCGAAAGGGCGTTTTTCCCGAGTCGGGTCGGAGTGTTTTCCCGGTCGGGTGGTAGCAGTAGCGGCAGTCGACCGAGGGGCGAGTGCGAGTCGGGTGGGAAAAAGGTGTGAGCCGAGTGGCATTTTGGCACAAGCCAATGAAAAACAAAAGGTGTATGGCGTCAAAGCCTTTGCCGGGCTCTGTCGCCATACACCTAAGTGCAAGTTATATAAGATTTTAATACGTTATTTCTTTATCAAGCCAAGGGGCTCTGTGCTGCCATTTGTTTAGGTGCAGTCTTTCTATCTGCAACTTATCGGCGCTGTATGGCTTGCGCTCTTCGTTTTTTTCGCCAAATGCCAAAAGACATTCTACCTCCATCTGTGCCGGTATTTCGAGCAGTTCTTTTATGTATTCGGACGATGAAGTTTCTTCGTTATAGTCGCGTCCACGCACCTGTACCCAGCAGCTACCCAATCCTATATCCTCGGCCTGCAATTGAGCAAAGGTGGCTGCTATTGCAGCATCTTCAATCCAAGCATCACTTTGAGTAGGGTCGGCCACCACTACCAGCACCCATGTAGCGGTTTCGAGAGGAAGGGCACCAATCAATTTGCACCTCATCAGTTTGTTTATCATCTCACGATCGTCGACCAATACAAACCTGCAAGGTCTTCTGTTTTTCGACGATGGGGCCACCAACGCCGAGCACAATATAGCTCTTTTTTCTTCGAAAGTAAGAGGCCTGTCTGTAAACTTGCGAATACTTCGCCTATGCAAAATTAATTCTTGTAAGTCTGTCATAACATCTATTTTTATCGGGTTTTGCAATTTGCAAAGTTACGTTTTTTTTTTATATCTTGCAGCGTAATTGCAATTTTATTTCCTGTCTTTTGTTTCCCACAGTAGTGTCGTAGCCCGTTCCGATGGATGTTTGGGTGGGGTACAACGCTATGGCATAGCGTATTCCAAGAGTGGCATATTTATTTATGTCCCACGTTAATAATATATAAAATCTGCTTCCTTTTTTGTAGAAAGCCGGAGTGGAGTATTCGTACGGCAAGTCTCTTTCATAGGCATATATGCGTGCGTCGTAGTCGTCGGCCTGAAATATTGCATACCTTAGGGCGATGGCCAGAGGCATGGTTTTGGGTGAATATACCGCCTCGTGGTAGATAAGGAACCCCGATGTGTCGCCCTCGGCCGGCGAGGCAATGTGGCTGAAGGCTACCCGGCTGTTGAACGTGCAAGTGGCCGAGGGTGCGTAACGCAAATGCAGGCTTAGGTTGTGGCTTTGCCGCTCTTCGGTCGAGGTTATATTGTTGGTAGCATTATCCACATTTGCCGTTTGGCACCTATAGCGATATTGGGCGGCAAGCATAGTATTGGCGGCAAACCTTTTCGAGAGTTTAAACCTATATTCGTTGCCTATGGATGGCGAGTATATCCTATATTTCGGCCACGGAAATTTATACACATCGGCCGTTGCCCTAAGTGTTATCCCCCATGGTATTTCACATTCCAGCATTGTGCATAGTCCCTGCTCGTTTCGGCTGTCGGCATTTTGGCCCAAAGCCGAAGTGTACATATTGCAGTACTTGGCCGAATAGTGGCGGTAGTATGCCGCAAGGCGTGCAGCCGAGTGTGTATATATCTGCACCCCCGCAATGGTGGCATTTGCCGCCGAGGGGTCGAAAGCTGTCTCGGCAAAGAGGAGCACATTGTTCCACATGTATCTCACATCGGCCCCTACGTTGTAGTTGTCGGCACCCGAAAAATAGTAATGGTTGTAAAAAGTCTCGGCAGGTTTCAAAGCGGCATCAAAATGCTGGGCATAGGCTGTAAGGCCCACCGATAGACGGGCAGCAGTATATTGTAAATTGGCACCTGCCAGGGTCTCGCCCACACGGTTTTTCTTTTCCATTTCGGCTTCGGACCTATGGTAGCCCGATGTGTATAGGCTTTGGAAATAGGTTTGGCCGTTGCTGCCGGCGGCCGTTGCTGTGGCATCGCGCAGCGAATAGGACAGGAATGTTGTGAGTTCCAATCTTTTTGCAAGCCTCACCGTGGCTGCCACACCCTGTAGGCTTCCGCTCTCGGCCATAGCCGACGCAGCCCTTAGTGCCGAACCATGCTTATTGATATTGGCATCGGCGGCAAACCTCATGCCACTGCCGCTCCACATCGTAAGCCCCTGCCCGAAACATGCGTTGTAGTGCCCCACGGCAATCTGCTCCAGCCGTCCGATGTTTCGGAGCATAAAGGTAAAGCCGTAATGGTCGAACCCATAAGGCATAGCCGCCCCACCCAACTGCTCGCCGGCATCCTTCTCGGCCGAAAAGGAAAGCAGCAATCTATCGGAATAAGCAAGGCGGTAACGAAAATACAGGCGGAAAGGATCGCCGAGATACACCGAATCTGTATATCCGCGAGCCTGCTCCACAACAGTTTTTGTACCTATGGCAGTGGTGTGGCGGGCATGTTTCAGCATGTATGCCATAGACTTGTAATGGGTGGCTGCCACAGGCCCGGCCTCTACAAATGGCAACATCAGCCTTATGGTAGCCGAGTCCAAACCATCTATAAGGTATAGCTCGGCAGTGCTAAGCATGGTGCCGTTGGTGCTGATGTACGAGCGTATGCAGGCCCTATGGTATTCGCCAACGAAAAACAGATCGGCAAGAGCCTCCGAAACGGTGTCGTTGAGGTTTATCTTGTTCTCGAGATAATGGCCAAGCATCTCCAAGGTCTCGTTATCGTCGGCTTCGGCATCGTAATATTCGGCATACAGCTCCAAATACTCTTCAAGCAGGAGGCTGCCATCGGTTTGTGCGGTAGCCACAAGAGGCAAAGCCAACATTAATATATACATAAGCCACTTATTCATAGCATCCCTCCCGGCTTATATCGAATACATCAGCGACAGCATTGGCGATACCCCCAAGGCATTATGCACCTGAGTGCCAATATCGGCCGACCATCGGCCACGCTCCACCCCCACCCCGAACGTGTAGATAAGAGGTGCTGTACTGAAGCCCAAACGGGCATAGAAGCTGTTCAAAAAAATATATTCCAGCCCCGAACGTATGCTACAACGCATGTATATGTTCTTTTCCAACTCTACCGAGGCCATAAGATCGGGCGTGATACTGTAGGCCATCCCCAACCTCACCACCGAAGGAATAGGCAGGTTGTAATTGGCATTGAGAGCCACGGCAAAGGGATTAAACACGTGGAAACCTATCGTAAAATCAGGGGTAATATACATCTGCGAGGCTACCGCAAAGGTAATGCGATGGTAGTTGTTGTAATAAATATCGTTGGTTCCGCAATAAAGATAGCACAGCTCGGCCCCTACCGCCACATGGCTTCCCAGGCGTTGCGAATAGGCTGCCGATAGGCGTTGCTCGCTGTATATGGCCTTGCCAAAGTGGGTGTATCGCATTGCAAAGGCACCTACCTTCGACACCGGAACAGAGAAAGCCACCGTTTTGTAGCTCAACCTATCCATCATAAAGGTCTGCTTCAATGCTGCTCCTACAGCAGGGCCTCCCACATCCTGAAGCGCCGCCACATTATCCACCGCCGACCAAAAGTCGGTCAATGCTACCGACACACCGCCCATAGCTCCCGCCCTGCCACCTACGGCAGGAAACGCAAACTGCGACATGCAGCCCACACTAAGCAAAACATAAAGCGATAAAAAATAAATTTTCTTTCCCATCTGTTGATATTTTATTACGTTATTCAAACAAAAATGTCCTATCCGCCAACGAAAAAACACTTTTTTTCAACCACCATGTAAGCAGGGAAATCATTACTTAACAAGCAATTAGCAAAAGTATCAATACCCGACGACGATACAAAGTTAAGCAAAATATTGGTAATATGGGAAATATTGTATATCTTTGCACTACCCAATCAAGAAATATGGAACTTCAGAATGTAAAACTTTTCGACGACAACCTTGAGCTGTACTCCTCGCAACTCGCCGATATTGAAAACGCACAAGAGTACATTTTTTTGGAGGTATTTCGTTTCAACGAAGATGCCATGGGACAGAAGTACTGCATGGCATTGGCCAAGAAAGCCTCGCAGGGCATAAGAGTAAAAGTGCTGGTTGATGCCTGGGGCACCAAGCAGGATTCAGACTTCCTGAAGCCGATAGTTGATGCCGGCGGAGAGGTACGCTTTTTCCAAAAGCTATACCTCACGTTCAACTTCATCTCGAACAACCACCGCCGCAACCACCGCAAGCTTCTGGTTATAGACAATAGGATAGCCTACATGGGTTCGGCCAATATTTCGGCCTATTCGCTGGTGTGGCGAGAGCTTAATCTACGCATAGAAGACCGCATGGCAAGGCTGTTCAAAAAAGTATTCCTCGACAATTACGCCCTATACCGCAAGTTTGACTTTGAGAAGATGCGTTTCAAACGCAACATATTCTACAAGCGGATGATGATAATGCAGGAAGTGCCATCGCGCAACCGCCAACGGCTACGCCACAAATACGAGAGCCTGATAAACAACGCCAAGAAAAGCATAATTATAGAAACACCATACTTTTTGCCCAGCTCGCGACTACGCAAAGCCTTGGCAACAGCCGTGCAACGTGGTGTACACGTTACGGTGGCAACGCCAAAACACTCAGATGTGCAAACTGTGGACATCATACGCCGCCACTACCTTGGCAAAATGTTTGAGCAGGGCATAGAGATAAAATTCTATATCCCAAGCAACCTTCACGCCAAATGCGTGTTTATCGATGGCGAGACATTCTCTATAACATCTGCCAACTTCGACTATCGTAGCTTTCAGCACCAACACGAAATAGCCCTCATCGGCAAAGAAAATAATATATCATCAATGTTACAAAAGCATATCATCACAACATTGGAATCGTGCGAAGACTTTGACTACAACAAATGGCTCGAACGTACACGCTTCGAAAAGTTCTTCGAATGGTTTCTGCTACCGCTGCGTTTTTTGATGTAAACCCAATAAACAACAACTTATGATACAACTTATAGACACCCACTCGCACCTCTACGACCCGGCTTTTGCCGACGACATCGACAATGTAATAGACCATGCAAAACAATGCGGAGTAAACACCATAATACTGCCGGCCATAGATAGCACCACCCACGATGCACAACACTCTCTTTGCAACAAGTATCAACAGATATTCAAACAGATGATAGGTGTACACCCCACATCGATAAAAGACAATTACACACACGAGCTAGCAACAGTGGAAAGCAAACTTGCAGCAGACCACCACAAATACATAGCCATTGGCGAAATAGGCCTAGACTATTATTGGGACACGACCTATAGCAGCCAACAATGCCTCGCTTTGAAACAGCAGCTACACTGGGCCAACCTATACCACAAGCCCGTATGCCTACACATACGCAACGCCTACTCCGAAATGTTCAAAATACTAAACCGCTACAACGTGGAAGCCAAAGGTGTGTTTCATTGTTTCAGCGGAACCCTCGACGAGGCTTGGCGTGCAGTGGAAATGGGGTATATGATAGGTATAGGAGGTGTGGTAACGTTTAAAAAAGCAGCTCTTGCTGATATAGTAAAGGACATACCTTTGGACATGATAGTGTTGGAAACAGACTCGCCCTACCTTGCCCCCACCCCTTTCAGAGGCAAACGAAACGAAAGTACATACTGCAAAATAGTGGCCGAGAAGATAGCCGAAATAAAAAACATCACACTGCAAGAAGTGGCCACCACCACTACAAAAAATGCCAAACGCCTATTCCGACTGGAATAACGGCCAAACAGTAACAATAAAACACTCGAACTATATCAAGAAAAAACATAACCTTGCAAACAATTTAAATCAACAACAAAACTATATGGAACCCATCATAGAACGCTTTTTACGCTACATTGCAATAGACACACAGTCGGACGAAAACTCCACCACACAGCCATCGACCACAAAACAGTTCGACCTACAACGAATACTGCTTTGCGAGCTGACAGAAATGGGCATAACCGCCACCTTGGACCAATACGGCTACCTTATGGCTTCGATACCGGCCAACACGGAAGGCGACATAACCCCTATAGGCTTTATAGCCCACGTGGACACATCGCCCGACTGCTCCGGCAAAAATATCAACCCACAAATAATAACAAACTACACCGGTGGCGATATTATCCTAAACAAGGAACGTAACATTGTGCTATCGGAAAAAATGTTTCCCGAACTGCGCAACTACCTTAACCAAACCCTTATCACCACCGATGGTACCACTCTATTGGGTGCCGACGACAAAGCCGGAGTGGCAGCCATAATGCATGCAGCAAACCACATAATGAAGCATCCGGAAATAAAACATGGCGAAATAAAAATTGCTTTCACCCCCGACGAAGAGGTAGGACGAGGCGTTGAACATTTCGACGTCGCCAAGTTTGGAGCCCGCTATGCCTACACCATCGATGGCGGAGAAATAGGCGAGCTGGAATACGAGAACTTCAACGCAGCAACAGCCACCCTGCTCATCCATGGAACCAACATACACCCCGGCTACGCCAAAAACAAAATGATAAACGCCGCAAGGATAGCCATGGAAATAGACAGTATGCTTCCAAAATACGAACGACCCGAAAGCACCGATGGCTATGATGGCTTTTACCATCTTACCGGCATGACCGCTACTGTAGAAGAGGCCTCTATGCACTACATCATAAGAGACCACGACCACGACAAATTCCTAGTACGCAAAAACAACCTTACCTCTATAGCCGAAAGCATAAACGACAAATACGGCCCTTCTACGGTGGAAATTACCATCACCGACTCGTACTACAACATGCGGAAGATGGTGGAGCCCCACATCCACATAGTGGAAAAAGCCATACAGGCCATGAAAGACTGCAATGTTACACCCTTGGTACGACCCATAAGAGGAGGCACCGACGGTGCATCGCTATCATTCAAAGGTATACCATGCCCCAATATTTTTGCCGGCGGCCACAACTTCCACGGACGATACGAGTATCTGCCCGTACAAAGCATGATGAAAGCTGCCGACGTAATTGTAAGGATTATAACACTTTTTGCTCAAGGAGATAAATATCAACCAATAGACATACAACAAACCAACACACATATATGAACAAAACAATTCCAATAGTATTACTAACCGGCTACCTGGGTAGCGGCAAAACAACCCTGATCAATCACATCCTAACCAACAGCAACGGTATAAAATTTGCTGTTATTGTCAACGACATTGGCGAAGTAAACATCGACGCGACACTAATACAAAAAGGCGGCGTGGTAAACCAAAACGACGATAGTCTCGTGGCTTTGCAAAACGGATGTATATGCTGCTCACTGAAAACCGACCTCGTAAAACAAATACAGGACATTGCCGGCAGCCATAAGTTTGACTATATAGCCATCGAAGCCAGCGGCATATGCGAACCCGAACCTATCGCACAAACCATTGTGGGCATCCAAAGCATGAGCAACCGATATTTCGGTTTCGAGCTATGCCGTTTGGACTGTGTGGTTTCGGTTGTAGATGCGTTGAGGCTGCAAAACGAATTTGGCTGTGCAAACAATCTGGTGGGCAACAACATTGCCGAAGACGACATCGAGAACCTAATAATACAGCAAATAGAATTTTGCAACATAATACTACTAAATAAAATAGACGAGATAACGCCGAACGAAAAAGAAGTGGTAAAACGAATAATACACACCCTTAACCCATCGGCAAGGATAATAGAATGCAACTATGCACAGGTGGATATAAGCCAAATATTGGACACCAACATATTTGAGTTCAACAAAACGGTACTTGCCGCCAAATGGATACAGGAAATAGAACGTCCGCTAAGTGCCGATGAAGAGGCCGAAGGTCACAAACACAGCCATCGTCATGAACACGACAACAACTGCAACCACCATCACCACCACGACGAATGTGAATGCAACCACCATCATCACGAACATCACAATCACCATCATGCACATGGCGATGAATACGGAATAGGTACATTTGTCTACTATCGCCGACGGGCATTCGACTTCAACAAATTCGATGCTCTCGTATCCGACCGTTGGGATCAAAGCATCATACGCTCCAAAGGGGTATGCTATTTCAGCCAAAATCCGGAAATGTCATACCTTTTTGAACAAGCCGGAATACAAAAGAATGTACGAGAGGCAGGACTATGGCTATGCACCGCCGACGAAAATGAAATCAAAAACATGATGGAAAACGACCCCTCCATACGTCGCGACTGGGACGAAGAGCATGGCGACAAGATGATAAAAATAGTGATAATAGGCCGCCATATGGATAAAGAAAAGATATGCTCCGCACTCGACAAGTGCCTTGCTTAACAAACAAAAAGAGCCGAATAGTGAGTTCGGCTCTTTTTGTTTAGGGCTACTTAGTCCATCACATCAAATAACTCTATCTCGTATACCAGCAAAGTATAAGGCGGCACATCGGTAGTACCTTCGGCACCGAAAGCCAATGCATTAGGAATATATAAGATGTAGTGCGAACCACCATTCATCATCTTCAAACCTTCCTGCAAGCCGGGAAATACATTGTTAAGCACCGTTACCACCGGGCCACGCACACCGTAGGTTTGGTCAAACACTGTGCCATCGGCATAGCTGGCCTTGTAGTGGAAACGCACACGTCCTCCCATAAAAGACTTTTTGCCTTTGCCTTGTTTCAGCACCTTATAGTGCAATCCCGATTCTGTGACACGTACATCGGGGTCATTAGCTTTTAGCTGTTTGAAGTATTCAGCTTCGGCTTCCTGTGCTTTGGCAGCTGCCTCTTCAGCCTTTTGACGTTGATTTACGAATATCATCATATTGATGTCGTTCAACACTCTGTAATAAGTACTATCGTCCAACATTCCTTCTTTGCCATCCAAACAACGTTCCATTGCAGCCAAAAGCACATCATTATCTATATCAATGCCGGTTTCTTTAAAGCCGCGTGCCATATTCTCGCCAAGCACCCAACTAATAGTATCTTTGGCCGATTTGAGTTTAACTTTCTTATCCTTACCGCATGAATTCATGCCAAATATTGCAATACTTGTAAGTACTGCCAATGTCAATATCAAATTCTTTCTTATCATTTTATAATCGTTTTAAATGTTTAATATCCTAATATTTTCAGCATAGATTTGTAGGTTTGTTCTTTGGC
The DNA here is from genome assembly GCA_017646685.1 of Bacteroidales bacterium. Lineage (GTDB taxonomy): Bacteria > Bacteroidota > Bacteroidia > Bacteroidales > P3 > HGM05376. Next base: position 31,085 of record JAGCLZ010000039.1, read on the forward strand.
AAACAGCTTAGTTGTATATTCGCCATCCTCATCCACATCTATTATTATATGTTTCGGAGCCGGTATAAGGCAGTGCTGTATTCCACCGTAACCACCAATGCTTTCCTGATAAGCACCGGTATGGAAAAAACCTATATACAATGGTTCTTCCTTGTCCAGCTTAGGCAAGAATATCGCATTGGCATGTGCCTCGTTGTTGTAATAATCCTGGCTGTCGCAAGTAAGGCCTCCCAAAAATACCCGCTGATACTCCTTGTTCCAATTATTGATCGGAAACATTATCCACCTTTGGTTGATACCCCAACTATCGGGAAGGGTTGTTATGAACGACGAATCTATCATATACCATAGCTCTCGGTCGTTTTGTTGTTTCTGCCCGATAATGCTATAAAGTGTGGCACCGCTTTCACCTACTGTATAAGAACCAAACTCTGTGAATATATGAGGCTCTTCCACTCCCCTATTGATGCATATATTCTTTATCTGTGCCAATATCTCTTCCGACATATACTCATATTCATATGTACTGGCCAACGAATTCTTTATCGGAAAACCTCCACCTATATTCAGCGAATCCAGCTCCGGACATATCTTCTTGAGGTCGCAATATACATTTACACACTTGGCCAATTCATTCCAATAGTAGGCACTATCTTTAATGCCGGTATTGATAAAGAAGTGTAGCATCTTGAACGAAAACTTGCTATTGTCCTTAATCTTCTCTTCGTAAAACGATACAATATCGTTGTAACGTATACCCAAACGAGAAGTATAGAAGTCGAATTTTGGTTCTTCTTCCGATGCTATACGCACACCTATCTTCACCGGCTCCTTCACCTTGGGCAATGCGTCGTTAAGCAAGTCAATCTCTCCTTTATTGTCAATAACAGGAACCATATTGTGGAATCCATCCTGAACCATACCTGCTATATTTTCGATATATTGTGCACGCTTGTAGCCGTTACATATTATATATATATCTTTTGTTATCAAGCCCTGTTCGTACAACTCTTGTATAAGATTAATGTCAAATGCCGACGATGTTTCGAGATTGACATCATTCTTCAGCACCTCCTCCAGCACAAACGAGAAGTGAGAGCTTTTTGTACAATAGCAGTAATTATAGTTGCCTTTGTAATCAACCTTGGCTCTGGACACATTAAAAAGCCGCTTAGCTCGCTGTATTTGCGAACTTATCTTTGGCAGATAGGTAATCTTCAACGGCGTTCCATACTGCTTTATTATTTCCATTAGCGGGATATTGTGAAAATACAATTCGCCATCTTCGGTGCGAAATTCATCCTGCGGAAACTCGAATGTTTGATCTATCAAATCACTATACTTATTCTTCATTTTTCAAATCCAATCAATACGGATTATACTTTTAATATACAATCCAAGTTAGTTAGTTTATCCATTATTTCACGATGCAAAGTTACTAAAAAAATCAATACCATAAAAAACAATTTTTATTTTCATTATGCGTTATTCGCTAGCATAACAATAATAAATTTAACCATGTGGTACATAACAATAGGAATAATAGCATTGTATATTACATACAGAGTGTGCGTTAGCACAGTATTTCCGGCCATAAACAAACGCAGACTAAAGAAATATCAAGACGATTTTTTCAAGAAAAATCCACAAATCGACCGTGATAAATTTCGTGATTTATCAAATAAAAAATAGATTAAAACAAATATCCCATAACCAATTAAGGCAACTTTTTAGCCAATATACAGCCGACAATTAAAGGCAACTTCCAAAAAAAAATCCTAGTTTCTTTAGAGTACAGAAAGTATACCTTTCATACCCTTCTATACTCTCTATACCTTTCATACCCTTCTATACCCTCTATACCTTTCATGCCCTTCTATACCCTCTATACCTTTCATGCCCTTCTATACTCTCTATACCTTTCATACCATTCTATACCCTCTATACCTTTCATACCATTCTATACCCTCTATACCTTTCCATACTCCCTATCCTTTCCCAAAACCATCAGCAAAGCAATTTCTGGAAATTGCCATAAAACTATTATCACCAGCCTTGAAAAAACGATTTTATTTACACCCTACTGTCAATCTCGTCGCAATAGGGTTTCAACGCCGCGACGGTATACCGTCAAATTTTCCCCGATATATGGCCTTAAAATTACCTCGTGATGTAGATAAATTTTCCTCCCGATGCAGGTGAAACTCTCACGTGATGTAGATAAATTTCCCTCGTGAGGTAAAAAAACAGTATAAAATTTAGGACAAACCGTGCCTATATCAAAATAAATATGTAATTTTGCAGTCCGAAAACTAATGATAATTATGTACCAAACAAACCTAAAATATAGCATTGAAACACCGCCAAAATACCCACAATCCTTTACCGGGAAAGAAAGGGATTCAGAGACAGGCTTTTCCTACTTCGGTGCTAGGTATTACGACTCGGATTTGATGACTGGTTGGTTGAGCGTGGATCCTATGGCGGATAAGTATCCTGGGTTGTCGCCGTATGCCTATTGTGCTTGGAACCCGGTTAAGTTGGTGGATCCGGATGGAAGAATGATTGATTGGGTAGAAAGTTTTGGAGGAACTATATATTGGGACGATAATGCGACATCTCTTGAGACAACAAAAGCAGGAGAAAAATATCTTGGAAGAAATGTACTTGTTGGAACTCATAGTAGAGATGAAAACTTAAATGAAGATGTAAATGCAGCGACTTTTGACCTTTATGTGGAGAGTAATCATAGTGGACCCATTGCTACAATCAAAGGAAATACAGTTTCATGTGATGTTGAAAAATATGGTACCTTACCGGAAGGATTGTATAGAGCAGATGAGCAATCTTATAAAGGAAATACAGCTTTACTAATAACCTCACTTTACGATGGAAGCATGAATTTACCAACAGTCAAAGGTAATCCAAATAATGAAAATAATTATTATGATCCAAAAACTCGAAAAAACATGAAGCCGATTAATGAACATATTATGTCTGAAATCTTTTTTCATATCGGAAATACAGCTCGAGAAGCATTAAAAACATTAAATGGTAAACCTATTACAGAAGGTTGCCAAACAGGTATGCATGGAAAAGGTTCTTCAAGTATTTATAAAAAATTTGCTGCTAATTTGATTGGATTTCATGGTACTTATTATCTTCGTTCTAAACCAATACCTTTAATGACAACAAAATGTAATTTGAAATGAAAAAAATAATGTTTATTTTTGTGCTGTTTACTACAATAGGTAATATATCAAATGTTGTGGCACAAACATTTTCTCAGATTGAAGGAACGATTTGGGAATATCTTTGGGATGATAGTTTACATAGAGATTTTATTGCATTTGTTTCAGATAATAAATCATTTAGTTATTCTTACGAATTAGACGAATTTGAAATATCGAATTATCGCATTAATGACGATACAATAATGATCACAACATCTGATATAGATAATACACATAACGAAAGACCAATTATTTCAACAATATATTATTATAAAAAAGAGAATAATTTCTTAATTTTATTGTTTACTATTTTAAGATATGAGGATGGATATAAAAGAGAAATACCTAGTGAATCCTACAGATTAAATAAAAAAGTAATTAATTGTAAAAGCTCTCAACGTATTGAATAATATTGGATTTTTAATATTGGTAATTTTTATTGTGATGTATATGAAATTTCCCCGTGATGAAACTCTCACAACGTCGTGATAAAAAAACATTTCTAACAAAAATTGGGACAAACGTATACTATGTCAAAATAAATATGTAACTTTGCAATTCGAAATATAGTGTAAAATATGAGCCAAACAAGCACAAATATAACCCCGAAATATTATCAAGAAACATGCTACAACTATGTAAAAAATAGTGGTTTTGAGCGTTATTCGGGTTCGCTTCATTCTCCGCTTTTGCATTATCACTACGTTAGCACTTCGTTAACCATGCAAATTCCTGCGGAAACGCTATCACAAAGCCACAGGCTTTGCTTCATGCTTTTGTGCTACAATCATGCAAAAACCACCACTTTTAGTGCTCAATC
>JAGCLZ010000040.1 GCA_017646685.1 Bacteroidales bacterium
AAACTACAATTTACACGTACGTAGAAATGTATCAACCGTTGTTGACACATCTGTATGTGAAAACTTCTTACCTTTCATTTGGAACGGAGTAGAATTTAATGCAACAAGTAGCAGATCTGTGCTTTTGATTGGAGAACATGGAATAGACAGCACCGTAAATATGAACGTTACTGTATTAGAAAACACTACAGCAACACGACTAGATACCATTGTTGAAAACCAATTACCATGGAATTACTTAGGAACTATATTTACTACCGATATAGTTGATACAACATTGATAACACAAAATGCAGCCGGTTGCGATAGCATTATAAATTATAGCTTATATGTGTATAGAAATGTTTCAACAACGGTAGATTCATCCGTTTGCGAAAACAATTTGCCATTGATTTGGAACGATATTGAATTTAACTCCACAAGCAATAGCTCTGTAATATTGAGAGGTATGCATGGCGAGGATAGCACTGTAAATATGCATGTCTCCGTTTTGGAAAATCCAACAAGAACACAACATGATACCATAATAGAGAATCAATTGCCATGGACATACTTGGGAGTTGAGTTTACAACAGATATTACAGACACCGCATTTACGCTTCACAATGATAATGACTGTGACAGCATAATAACATACAGTTTGTACATACACAGAAATACTATTACAAACTCAGACTCTTCTATATGCGAAAACTATCTGCCTCTGATATGGAATGATGTAGAATTCAATAGTTCAAACGATACGTCGGTGGTACTGATAGGCCAATATGGCGTTGATAGCATCGTTAATATGCATGTTACAGTGCTCCGAAACAGTACTGCAAACATAGCAGACACTATACTCGAAAACCAATTGCCTCATAGCTATTTAGATATTGTATTCACAACCGACGTTGATACAACATTAATAATACCAAATGCAGCTGGTTGCGACAGCATAATATCCTACAGCTTACATGTAAATAGAAATATTTATATCGAATTAGATTCAGCCGTTTGCCAAAACAACTTGCCATTTGTTTGGTACGGAGTGGAATTTGATTCTGCCGGCGATACTGTAGTTACTGTTCCGGTTACAAACATCGATGGAATAGATAGCGTTATTACATTGCACGTTGATATTTTACCTACATTTAGCAGCGTCGATGACGTTTATTTATGCTATGGCGATTCGTTGATATGGATAGATGGCAATACTTATTACTCAAATACAAATGAACCTATATTTATTTTAGAAGCAAGTAATGGCTGCGACAGCATAATCAATTTACATTTAAGAGTAGATGAGGGTAAAATAGTATCGAGGATGAAAGTTTCGCCCACTATGGTAACTCACGAACAAAGAATGATTGATTTGGTTGACTTGAGCGAATATAGTTCGGATAGAATATGGGTATTGCCCGATATGGTATCGACAAATAAAATATGCCGTTACGAATATCCTATAGACAAAGATTCGGTGGAAATAACTCTTATTGCTTATAATGAACACGAATGTTCCGATACTTCTAGAACTATAGTGAGGATGGATGGCGACTTATTTGTGCCAAATGCTTTTACACCAAATATGGAATCTAACAATAAATTCTTTGTCGTAGCAAAGAACATCAATTCAATCAATGTACGAATTTATGACAGAAATGGTGGATTCATCTATCAATACGACACATTGGATGGCGAATGGGATGGCCGAAGAAATGGTCAAGTATGTCCGCAAGGTTCATACGTTTATCGAATAGAATACACTACCAAAGCCAATCCCAACGAAGTGAGGACACGTATAGGCACAGTTACATTGCTGCGATAAGCAATGATTCTATAATAATAAAGGCAACTTCTAAAAATAGCTTTACAGGTAGATGAAAAGTGATTTTTTAGAAGTTGCTTTTTTTATCCTCCATGCGATAAAATGTCAATTTCCATCATTAAAAAATAACCCTTGCAGAGGCTCTCGGGAGAACCTTCGAGTCTTCTTTGGAGAAGATTGGATTACTAAAAAATAAATCATTTAATATTCCAAGAAAAAGCGTGCAACATCATCGGCAAATCAGTTGCAAATCAACCCTTGGAAATTGCCCTTTGCCGTAATACAAATCCCAAACCTCATACGCCATAGTCTACGAAATAGTTAAAAACCAACGAAGATGAAAGAATATCATTTTTTATTTGTACTTTTGCAACATGGTAAGGAAGGGTAAAGAAATAATAATATTATTGATTATTTTTGTATTAGGCATAAATAATTGCAGGGGACAAATTGCACATTTGTTCCACGAATCGCCACTGATAGACAGTGCCGAAATAAAAAATCTGTATTTAGAAGTTGATGCTCTTGGTTTTTTCAAAAACAACGAGTTTGTTGGCGAAAAGGTGAAAGGCTATACGCTGCCCGGATTTCGCATGTCGCCACACCTATCGCTAGCATTTTCCAAAAATGTGCGAATGGAATTAGGTGCAAATATCCTACACTATTGGGGAAGCGAAATCTACCCATGCTATAGCTATTTAGGTATTTCCGAATGGGAAAGCGAACGCTATCAAAAAGGTGTTCACATCCTACCAATTATGAGGGCACAATTTTCAATAGCTGATAGTTTTCATATTGTGTTTGGAACATTGTACAACAGAGATTGTCATTTGCTATGTACCCCATTGTACAACAACGAGCTGAACTACACTTCCGACCTTGAAAGCGGAATACAGATATTGTACGAAAATCGTTTTCATTCGTCCGATCTTTGGGTTAATTGGCAGAGCTTTATATTCGAAAACGACATACATCAGGAAATGTTTGTATTTGGTTATAGCTCAAAAACAAATATAATAAAAACCGATAACGGGTTGGAGATTGGGATTCCGCTACAATTTGTGGCACAACACCGAGGTGGCGAAGTAAACATTGCCGAAACCCATTCTATACAAACCTACTCAAACTATTCCACCGGGCTTTTTGGCAAGTATTCGTTTGGACAAAAGTATCTCAAAGACATTACTCTTGCGTGCTATTACATTGGTTTCACACAAAATGTAGGAACACTATACCCTTTCGATAAAGGTTGGGCTGTATATCCCGAGCTGAGTGTAAGAATACATGATTTTCAATTAGACATGGGTTATTTTGTAGGGAAAGATTTCATATCATTATTAGGCTCACCACATTTCAACAACATATCGGCCAAAACACCCGACATGACTTTCGAGAAGATGGATATGTTTATGGCAGAGATAGAGTATTGCTATCATAAAAGCAAATATTTTTCTTTTGGTATAGAAGGCAGCATCATCCACTATTTCCCCTACACAAGTTTCCGCCCCGAGTATGGCACAATGGAACGTGAAAAGTCTAACTCTTTTTCATTCGGCCTCTTTTTGAACATCAATCCACGCATACGCATTGCCAATCTAAAGCCATACATCGAATAGATAATAATGTGACAACCATGTATATATGTTCCAACGGCAAAGAAAATTATATTTTTTTCCCACAAAAACAGAAAAAAAATGTATCTTTGTCATCAAATATAATGTAACATAAGATAATATAACAAATTAATTATTAACAATATAAACTAAGTATCATGCAAAAAAAAGGAAACAAATACGGTACACACCGCGTTATTGAACCTAAGGGAGTATTGCCACAACCGGCAAATAAGATAGACAACAACATGGACGAAATCTATGATAATGAAATTCTTATTGATGTTCAAACATTAAACGTAGACTCTGCTTCTTTTACAGATATTCACGAATATGCTAAAAAACAAGCTGGAGAAGGTGCTTCTGAAGAACAAGTTTTGGAAGAAATAAAGAAAGAAATGCTATATAATGTAGAACTACAAGGAAAACATAGAAATCGTCGTACAGGTTCTGGCGGTATGTTGCTTGGTACAGTTGAAAAAATAGGTGATGCATTAAAAGGAAAAATAGATTTGAAAGAAGGTGATAAGATAGCCACATTAGTATCTTTGTCTTTGACTCCTCTTCGTATCGACAAGATAAAAGAAATACGCAAAGACGTAGACCAAGTTGATATCGAAGGTAAAGCTATCCTTTTCGAAAGCGGAATCTATGCTAAAATACCTACAGACATGCCTGAAAAACTAGCTCTTTCGGCATTGGACGTAGCCGGTGCTCCTGCACAAACTGCTAAACTTTGCAAACCTGGCGACACTGTTCTTATCATCGGTGCCGGTGGAAAATCCGGTATGTTGTGCTGCTACGAAGCTAAAAAACGCGTAGGTGTTACTGGCAAAGTTATCGGTATGTGCCACAGCCAAAAATCTACTGAACGTTTACAAAAACTTGGTTTCTGCGACGTTGTTTTCGCCGGAAACGCTACTGACCCTGTTGCTATGGTTGAAAAAATCGGCGAACTTACTAACGGTGAAATGGCTGACATAACTATCAACAACGTTAACGTTCCTGACACTGAAATGACCAGCGTTCTTTGTACTAAAAACACCGGTATCGTTTACTTCTTCTCTATGGCTACTAGCTTCACTAAAGCTGCTTTAGGTGCTGAAGGTGTAGGTAGCGACGTAACCATGATTATCGGTAACGGTTACACTAAAGGTCACGCTGAAATTACATTACAAGAACTTCGCGAAAACGAAGAACTTCGTAAAATATTCGAAGAACTTTACGCTTAATACATACAAACCGTTTAAGCAAAACGGTAGTACTCTCATGCAGTACTACCGTTTTTTTATTGCCTTATAACCGAGGTACCCCCACCCTATTACCACCAATAAAACCTAAAAACAACACACAGCCACAAAATACAAAAGCAAGTATAACAATAATATCAAGTATTTTTTTTCGAACAACAGTAGTTTAATTCAAAAAAAAAATGTACATTTGTGTTTTCAAACAAGAGCACAAAAAGGCTTGTTTGTTTGTACAATTATTTGTTTATCAATAACTATAGCAAAGTATCCATACACTATAGTTGCCTACCAAATGTATGAAAATACATTTAATAGCAATGATAAAATAGGCAAATTGAGATGTGAATTTCTTGTACAAGTCAAAGTTAGAAGCAAATATTATATAAGTAAAAACATATAAAAACATAATACAACAGATGAAAGTATATCAAACATCCGACATCCGTAACATTGCCCTTGTAGGAGGTGCAAAATCCGGAAAAACCACATTGGCCGAAGCCATGTTATTCAACGGTGGCGTTATCAACCGTAGAGGTTCAGTTGACGATAAGAACACAGTATCTGATTATCGTGATATAGAAATAGACAGAAAAAACTCCGTATCAACTTCTTTGTTATACACTGAATTTGGTGGAAAAAAGATTAATATATTAGACGTTCCAGGTTTTGCCGATTTCCAAGGTGAACTTGTAAGTGCTTTCAACGTAGTAGAAGCAGCTGTTGTTACAGTTAATGCTCAATCCGGTATCGAAGTGGGAACAGAATTAGCTTACCGCTATTCTAACGCTTTGAAAACTCCTCTTATTTTCGACATCAACCAATTAGATGCTGAAAAAGCTAACTTCGACGAATGCGTTGCTCAATTAAAAGATTATTTTGGAAACAAATGTACTGTTATCCAATATCCTTTGAACCAAGGTATAGGTTTCAACAGCATAATAGATATCGTTGCAAACAAAATGTTCACCTTCAAAGGTGGAAAAGTAGAAGCTAGCGAAATTCCAGCCGACCAAGCTGACAAAGCTGCTGAAATGCGTAGTGCTTTGGTTGAAGAAGCTGCTGCTGCCGACGACGAATTGATGGAAAAATACTTCGAAGATGGCGACCTTTCGGCTGAAGACCTTTCTAAAGCTTTGCGTTTGGCTATCGATAAATTAGATCTTTATCCTATCCTTTGCACAAATGCTAAAGACGATATGGGTGTAGCTCGCTTGTTAGAATTTATCGTTGACAACGTTCCTGCTCCTAACCAAGTTTCTAACTGTCCTAAAACAACTACTGGAACTGAAATCAAATTCGACGCTGCCGCTCCTACATTATTGTTCGCTTTCAAAACTGCTAACGAACAACACTTGGGCGAAATCACTTACATGAAGGTGATGAACGGCGAAGTAACAGAAAGTATGGACCTTATCAACGCCAACACTCAAGGTAAAGAACGTTTGTCTCAAATATTGATTTGTGCCGGTAAAAACCGTCAAAAAGTTGAAAAAGCTGTAGCCGGTGATATTTTCTGCACTATCAAACTTAAAGACGTTAAGACTAACCACTCTTTGGCTTCAGCTAAAAACTCTGACCAAATGGTTACTCCTATCGAGTTCCCAAAACCAATATACACCGTTGCTGTAAAAGCTGCTAACTCTTCGGACGACGAAAAAGTAGGTGGTATATTGATAGAAATGGTTAACTCCGACCGCTCTTTGACTTTGGAAAACTCTCGCGAATTGCGTCAAACTATATTGGGATGCCAAGGTGAATTACACTTAAATACTATCAAATGGTACTTTACAAACGTACACAAATTAGAAGTTAACTTCACCGATCCTAAGATTCCTTATCGTGAAACTATCACTAAATCGGCTGAAAGTATGTACCGCCACAAAAAACAATCCGGTGGTTCTGGACAATTTGGTGAAGTACACATGCTTATAGAACCTTACTATGATGGTATGCCAAACCAAACTAAGTATCCTATCCGTGGTACTGAAACTCACGAACTTCCTTGGGGTGGTAAACTTATTTTCAACAACTGTATCGTTGGTGGTTCTATCGATGCTCGCTTCATGCCTGCTATCCTTAAAGGTATAATGGAAAAATTGGAACAAGGTCCTTTGACTGGTTCTTATGCTCGCGACATCGTTGTTAACATCTACGATGGTAAAATGCACCCGGTAGACTCTAACGAAATGGCATTTAAACTTGCCGGACGTAACGCCTTCAAAGACGGATTTAAAAACGCCGGTCCTAAGATCTTGGAACCTATCTACGACGTAGTTGTTACCGTTCCTGCTGAATCTATGGGTGGTGTTATGACCGACCTTCAAGGTAGAAGAGCTATCGTTATGGGTATGGACAGCGAAGGTAAATACCAAATTATCCGCGCTAAAGCTCCTTTGGCCGAAATGAACCGTTACTCTACTGCTTTGAGCTCTTTAACTAGTGGTCGTGGTACTTTCTCTATGAGCTATGCTGAATACCAACAAGTACCTACAGATGTTCAACAAGCTCTATTGAAAGCTTACGAAGAACAAGAAGGAAGCGAAGAATAATAATTCAACGTTTTATAATAAAAAGAAAAGGCACTCAATCGAGTGCCTTTTTTATTGTGGAGTATAATAAAATGCAGATAATAATCGAGGATGACGATTACAAGTATTACTAGACTCTCAATCTTCCTTGCATCATATACCAAACTCACTCCCATCAAATAGCGATTTCAGTTGTCGGTCAAAGTCACTCAGAATTTCTCTATCTTGTATGACTCTGAACTTTTCATACTCAGTCAGAGCCTTTTCTTCTGCTTGCTCGTGTGTGACACGCCCTGTATCCGTAAGCAAAGCTTTATTGTTCAGTTCCATATATCTTCCGAGGAGATCTTTCCAATCAGCCATTGTCATTACTACATGATCTCTAGCTCGTAATTCAGCCATATCTATGAAAGCATTACTCAAAAGATTTAGCGATTCAACTTCTTTCTCGCTCAGATAGTTTTTAGCCACCGTAACATCGGACTTAATAACTCGCCCATCAGGAGCATTCTTCCATGAGGTAAGTCCCATATGAGGACGCTCCGCATCCGCACGGTCGTAGATAATTTCCGCAGCTGTCTGTTTAGTTACAGCATAGTGCATCATATTCTGCACCGTCTTGAAGAATAGCTTAGTAGTTTCGCTATCCTTGTCGTAGTCCGCACTACATTCACTATATATGTCCGTAATCTTCTGATAGTAACGACGCTCTGATAGGCGAATCTCACGAATGCGGTCAAGCAAATCATCGAAGTAATCTGATCCAAAGACATTCTTACCCTTCAGCCGTTCATCATCTAACACAAATCCCTTCGTTAAGTATTCTTTCAGAATCTGAGTTGACCAAATACGGAACTGTGTTGCTTCGTAACTGTTCACACGATAACCAACGGCAATTACCACATCGAGATTATACATAGCAACATTTTCTGACCATTTGTCCGAAGCATACAAATATTTTTTGTAACCATCGGACAAATGGATTTCTCCGCTCTCATCTATCTGTTGCAGATGGTAACTAATATTTTGCTGCGTTACACCAAACAATTCAGCCATTCGCTGTTGAGAAAGCCAAAATGTATTAGTATCAAATACAACTTGTACCTGTGTTTTCCCACGTGCACCCTTATATAGAAGAATGGTCGATTCCATACTGCGAACTGCCACATCGCTCGTCATAGTAGCAGAGAAATACTCTTGTGCGACCTTCACCATTTCCTTCTTTTGGTCGGCATTCATTGCAATAGCCATACATGCAGCCCGAGATAGTTTTACACTTGTCACTTCACGCACAGCACCACTTCCCAGCTCTGCCATTTCGGTAAACTCTACAAAGTGCTCTCCAAGATGATACCCCTTCTGCGATGTCCAAGCCTGAGCCTTCGCCATCACTCGCTCGAAGTTCCAATACTTGCCATACCCCATCACTCGTGCTAACTTACGCGAGTTCCACCATTCCTTACCATTAGCATCCACCTCTCTAAGTTGCTCGAAAGGTGATTGCAGTTCAGATATGTTTTTATTTTTATCCATATTAATTATCTATTATTACCGGACATCAACAACAGAGAAATACCATTTCTCGTGTTCATTGTCTCAAATAGCTCTACTTTTCTACACTATTGTTTTCAAAATACATTTGTGCTACCAACAAAATATAATCCATCACTGCTACATAAAAGAAACATATAAATACAGACAAACAAAAACAAATAATATTAGCTTTTAATTTGTTTCTATTTTTGATGGCAACAAGACCTACTATAACAGCAAGAATCATTTGAACTATACCACCTAAAAGATACGAATACTTGCTACTATATAGTATACCTGCTGCCTCGCAACCAATAGGATAATTATCAGGATGAGATATAAAACGTATACGATCGCAGAGAACAACTACAAAAGTAAATACAAGTATTATGGTGGTTATAATATTTATTGTTCTATTTATTATTTTCATAATGTGATATTAATGTTCTATTTCGGTTTGCAAAATTACAAATAAAAACGGAACCAACCAATGATTAACAAGTATTTTCTTTGATGGAAAAATAATTTTCTTCAATGATAAATTTAAAAACTTCAATAGAAATCATACAAAAGACCTAGGTATTTCAATATAAAAGACCGGGTCTTTTAGGGTAAAAGACCCGGTCTTTCAACTATAAACACCCGGGTATTTCAGGATATATGCAACGGAGTTTTTAAATTTATCTCCGATGTTTTCATTTTTTGAATAAGGAAAATTCTACATTACAAGATTAAACACATATCCCGACAAGATAATAAACAGTGTAACTACTCCAAAGAATATTCCTATCAGCTTCCAAGTCATTACTTTTTTCAGCATGGTGGCTTCGGGAATAGAGAGTGTAATAACCGACATCATGAATGCTATGGCTGTTCCCAATGGAATGCCTTTGGCTACAAAAACTTCCACTATCGGCACCACTCCTGCTGCATTGGCGTAGATTGGTGCTGCCAATATTACAGCCAAAGGCACACTCCACCAACTATCGGAGGACAAATATTGCTCAAAAAAGCCTTCGGGAATATAGCCATGCATTGCTGCTCCAATAGCTATACCTATTATGATGTATATAAATACACCTTTCACTATACCCCACGATTCTATAGCAATGGTTGGCAAACGTTTGGCAAAAGATGTGTTTTCTGTTTGCCAAACATCATTGTTTGCAGTCGATTGTTGCTGCAAGGATTTCACCCATTCGGTCAGATAATTCTCCAAACGAAGTTTTCCCAATACAAAACCTCCTATTATAGACAGTACCATTCCGCTAATCAGATATACAAGAGTAACTTTTACACCAAAACTACCCAAGAACATTGCTACGGCTACTTCGCTTACCAAAGGCGAGGATATTAGAAACGTGAATGTAACGCCCAAAGGTATCCCTCCTTTTACAAAGCCTATAAACAACGGCACCGACGAGCAGGAACAAAAAGGTGTAACAGCTCCAAACAATGCTGCCGCAAAGTATTGAAGTCCGTACAGTTTGTGGGTTGTCAGATAATTTCGCAGTCGTTCCACAGGAAAATAAACATTGATAATACCCATAACAAAGCTGATGACAAACAGCAAAATTATGATTTTGATAGTGTCGTAAAAGAAAAAGTTTACAGCAACGCCCAATGATGTATCTACACTTAGACCGAATACAGAAAACACCAACCAATCTGCAAACTTCTGTATCATAATCCCAATAGTTCTTTTACCTCTTTTTCGGAGGGTGTTCTACCTTTTATTTTTATTTCGCCATCAATAATTATGGCAGGAGTCGACATAATATTATAGTTCATTATTTCCATAATATCATCTATTTTTACAAGTGTAGCATTTACGTTGTTTTCTTTTATCACTTTTTCTACTACATTGTAGGTTGTTTTGCATTTGGCACAACCGGGGCCCAAAACTTTTATTTCCATAAATAAAAAATATTAATTGTTAGTAATCAATTTCTTTCTACCCAAATATGTTTCAGTGCCATTATCGGATGAAAAAATATCATGCGAGGACCGGAGTATCTCATCACTTCTCGTATTTTATCTCTCATCTTCGGTTCGTAGCAGTGTATGACACATTTTCTGCAACTGCTTTTGCTGTTGCCAAATTTACAATGCTCCAACTTATGATGGGCATATTCGATAAGCTGTTTGCAGCTGTCGCATAAACATCTGTTTTTTTCTTTGTGTCTGCAATATAGATTCACCATAGCGGCAACTGTTTTTTTCTCGTATTCTATCCTATCCATGGTTTAGATATAAACAACTACACAATAGTATATTCCAACACCTACAAACAGAATACCCACAATCAGGTTTAACCATTTTTGTATAGTTTGTATCTTGCCGTAAAGGTTTCCTATCCGGTTTGAGCTGAAAGCTATCACCCACGCCACAATCAATACCGGCAGTGCCGTGGCTATGGCAAAAACCACCGGTAGCAGATATCCCATTGATGAGGTTGTGGCCAATGGTATAAGCATTCCGAAATAAAACACACCACTTGACGGACAAAATGCAAGTGCAAATAATACTCCTATAACAAAAGCACCTAATCCGCCACGCCTTGCCCAGCCTTCGCCATTGCCACTAAAGCCAAACGATGGCAGATTTATTTTACTGCCAAAAAGCATAAACAGACCTATAAGCAACAATGCCGGACCTATAAGCATTTCGCCATATTTGGCAACAAACTTTTGTATTCCAAATATACTTGCACCCTCTTTGAGTATGCTTATAAGCACAATACCCAACAGCGAATAGGCTATTATACGCCCTACTGTATATAACAATCCGTTGGCAAACACTCGCTTTCTACTTTCTATATCTTTGCTTATAAAGCCAATGGCGGCAATGTTTGTAGCCAAAGGACATGGCGATATAGCGGTAAGCAGCCCAAGCAAAAAAGCGGTAAGTGCAGGAATATTGCTATTATCCAATAACGATTGTAGCCAATCCATAAATCTAATTGTTTAGGCGTTGGTTTATTTCGTTTGCAAGTCCTTCCTTAAACTCGTCGGGGTTGCTACGAGCAGTCTCAAATGCAAAGTCGGTTAGGTCTATCACCTCTTTCTTTTCGCCGGCTTCACGCTCTACCACTATCAGCGACGACCACGTAACTTGATATTCATCAGCAAGAGCCTCGTTCTCGTCAATATCCACTATATTGAACAGAAGAGTTCCGTTTTGCACCTCGGTGGCATAAACAGAGTCGATAAGATTTTTCGTTTCTTGCTCTATGGCCATACAGCCCGCACAGCGTTGTTTGCCATGAAAATATAATACTTCCACTCCGTTGTCAGGAGTATTGTGGGCAGTAGTTTCGTCGGTGGCATTATTATTTCCACACGAAACAATAGTCAAACTCAATGTTGCAATTGCAACCAAAATCAAATGTTTCATATTCTTTCTATTTTTTATTTGTTAATATTCCATATTCTATCTGATAGGCTCCATATGTATGCCTATATGAGTTTTGTTGCCAAACTCTTGTCGCAAACGTTGTTCTATTTGAGTTGCGGTGTCGTGCGAATCATTGAGCGATGTTTCGCCGTCCATACGGATATGTACCTCTATAGCCAAAAGGTTTCCTATACGGCGTGTACGCAAATGGTGTGGCGAACTTACATTCGGAAACGAAAGAATTATATCTATTATCTTATCTTCCACCTCGGCGGGCAACGACTTTTCCAACAATTCGTCCAAGCAAGGTTTAAGCAGTTGTATAGCAACTTTTATCACAAAAACACTCACCACTACAGCCGCTATAGGGTCCAAGATACGCCACTTTTCGCCCAAGAATACGGAACCACATATTCCCACAAATGTTCCCACCGACGAAAAAGCATCGCTACGATGATGCCAGGCATTGGCAACAACCACTTGCGAATCGAGATTCTTACCCTTATATACGGTGTATCGATACAATATCTCTTTCAGCAGGATAGATAAAATGGCGGCTACCAATGCCAACATGCCGGGAGCCTCCAACGGCTTGCCCCCTATTACATCGATTATTGTAACGCCTGCCGAATACAACATACCCAATCCCACAAACAATAATATTATACCTATCACAGCAGTTGCCAAGGTTTCGTATTTTCCATGCCCGTAGGCATGACATTTATCTTCGGGCTTGCCGGATATACGCACAAATGCCACAACTACCACATCGGTAATAAAGTCGGACAACGAATGGACGGCATCGGCTATCATTGCGGCACTATTGCCTAAGATACCTGCCACAAACTTAAATATAAGCAACAAGAAATTGACCACACTGCCAACTATAATTACCTTATAGATTTCTTTTTCTCTTTTTGACATTTTGCTCATTGTGTATAACCATTATTTACAATCACAAGAATCGTTGTGCTGTATGTTTGCAAAAAAATCTTTAAACATTGTGCAAGCCATATCCCACATTTCGCGGTTTATACAATATCTAACCTTTGGAGGTTCCACCTCGCCATGTATAAGACCGGAGTTTTTCAGTTCCTTTAAATGTTGCGATACTGTGGCTTTTGCTATTGGCAATTCTTCGTTTATATCGCCAAAATAACAAGTGGTTTGCTTTGCCAAGAACTGCAATATTGCTATTCTGGTAGGATGTCCCATAGCTTTGGCAAAGCGTGCAAGTTGTTCTTGATTAATATTATACTCTTTATTTGACATAAGTTTATTATATTGTTTGTTGTTCGCAAAATTACGAACAATATTTTATTCTGCCAAACTTTGCGGAAAATAAATTCAGGATTGGTATATCTTCCTCCGCCGGGCCGAGAAAACAAAGCACATAACTTCGTTTTTGAAACTATGGTGGTTTAGCTATCAAAAGTGCCATAGTTACGATGCAAAACTACGGCACTTTCAACCAGAAACTCCCATACTTTTGATACCAAAGTGTGGGAGTTTATTTTATGCACCCTTTTTTTCGTTTCGGTCTGCAAAGATACGACTTTATTTTGATTAATACTATTTTTACGATTATAACCTTAGTATATACTATATTGTACAGGAAAATATTATTTCAAAAAGTGGATTTTTTAAAGAAAAGTATGTATCTTTGCAATAGCTTTTGCAATAGAATAGAATAGAATACCAACTAATTATGAAAGAAAAAGAAGCAAATTTAATATATGCATTAGATAAAAATGGGAACTTAGTTCACGTTGACAATGTAAACAATGGTCTAAAATGTGAATGCGTATGTCCTAAATGTAAAAGCGAACTTAATGCGAAAAATGAAGGAAAGAAAAAAATACATCACTTTGCACACAAAGCTGATTCTGACTGCCAAGGTGCTGTAGAAACAGCCATACACATGCTTGCTAAAGAAATCTTACAGGAAATCAAATCTGTTTTACTTCCATCTACACCTGATTTTCTTGATGGTAGAATATTGTATTTTGATAAAATTGAAATAGAAATGTTCGATAGCAAACTAAATTTACAACCAGATTGTATAGGATATTATGAAGATAAAAAACTTTGGATTGAATTCAAATACACTCATGCAGTTGACCTTAAAAAAAGAGAAAAAATAATCTTAGCTAATATTGATTGTGTTGAAATAGATATAAGTGATTGCACCCAAGATAAAGATAATATAAAAGAACGCATTCTAAATGATTTAGAAAAAAGGGAATGGATTTATAATGAAGATAATATTCGTAAAGAAAAAAATACGTTTCCAGATTATAAAGATTTTTACACACGTGATAATAAGTGGGATAATTCTTTAAAACGAATCTTTGCTATTGATGAAAATGGAATAATTGTTAACAGCAACGATATTAAAAATAATGATGCAAAGCCATTTAAATATTATTGTGTTGCATGCAAACAAGAAGTAAGTTTAGTTTATAACAATTGGGATGGGTACTTCTTTAAACACATGGAAAATAATAGTAATTGTACAGATAAATACTATCTTATAAAAGCTAGTGAATATCTTATAAAATATAAATTCGACACACAAAAAAAATTTCTAATTAGTTTCGGACAACGTCACATTTGTTCTAAGAATGAAATCTGTGATAATTACAATGACAAGATTTGTTATACATATAAAAGTGTAGATTATGATTTAAAGGATTTAAACTATGATTTATGCGAAATAATTGATTCTAATTCGCATTGCCAAAACTCTTATTTAACAATATCAAGTAGTCAAAGAAAATATCAAAATATAAATTCCGAAATTTATATAGTAATAAATAGTAAAAATAATTCATTTCCATCTAATAAAAGAGTATTAGATATTGATATTAATAATCAAAAGTACTTACTCAATTTGATGCTTAAAGAAAGTTCTATAAATGGTAGAGCATATAACTTTAAAAACAAAAAGCAATCTTATTCTTGCCCAGAAGAAGTAAAAATAAATTATTTCCAATTTAAATCTTCATCAAATGGTACTATTAATATAGAAATAAAAACATCTTCTTGTACAAATATCAAATCAAATCATGACACTATAAATTTATACATAATCGAAAATCAAGATTTAAGTAATGAATATGATTACGATTCATTGATAAGATATTTTTTATTATATTGCCACAACAATAAGAAAGATGTATGTTACTGTGGAATTTGTAGCTATCTTATTCAAGATAGTATTACAGATATTTATTCAATATATGTAAAAAAAACTCATTTCTATGACCTTGAGGATATATCACCTATTTGTTCAATATATGAAACAAAAGGAACGCCAAAATTTCCTTTAGGAAAAGTATTTCCGATTAAATGCCCATATTTTAAACTTGACAAAGATATAAAAGAAACTCTTAGTAAGAAATATGGAAATTTAAATATTATAGAAGATATGGCATAACAACAGATTAACGATAGTTTTACCTCTAACTTGTTATTCAAATACCTTTATACCCAATTGGGGTAGCCAAACTTTTCATTGTATTTTCGTTTATGCTTTCTAAATATTCGTTTTTTTAATCGAAGTTCTTTTCTTTTGTTTTCTATGGATTTAAAACATCTTACAGAAATGTTACCATCTACAAGCGCTACTATGTAATAACCATTTCTCAACGTTGTAATTCTATAGGTTGTTGTATCTAAAGTAAACTCTTTGTCTATTCTTGTTCTTCGTGCTCTCATCCACAACAAAGGGTAATTAGCAACAAACGTAAGTGTATCATACTTGCGGTGGTTCTTTTTGAACAAAGTGAAACATATATCAGCTCTTTCTAGACACTTACTATCTGGCCAACCTTCTCTTAACAACCATCCCCCCTCTCTTGTTACTCTTTTATCATTAAGAGGTATATCATATCTCCTATCATGGCTACTACTTATGTGTCCGATGGTGTCAAACTGTCGGCATACTCTTTGCACGGCAGTGTCGTCGGCATAGCTTATAGGTTTGTCTTCATCTATGTAGCTTTTATACCCACAATATTTAGAAAAATCTTCTTTCGAAAACACAAAATTTCTATCGGAATATTCAAATGGCAAAGAATCTCTATTGCCAAAATCGTCGGTGTGTAAGATATATCCGAATCCTTTTTCTACTGTATCTCCATCAATGATAATAGAATGAGGAAGAATGTAGTTCATATTGTTGCCTACATTTAATTCTACGTCTTTTATCATCCCATATTTATCAAAGTATTGTATGGTTGTATATCTTGGCTTATATATTATTTCATCGATACAATGATAACCTACAGCGGCATTGCATACATGGGGAATATTTACATCTAAATATTTGTCGGTTATAACGTTTTGTATCCTCAAATTTATTTCCCCTTCTTCTATATCCAAAGGGTATATAATATTATTGTTTACAGAGTCATAATCTACCACGCTATTATATACAATTTCTGTCACATTTTTCCTAAGAGGCAAACATACTGCATACGATTTTCGTTGCCCCGAGCCTTGTTTTAGCATTATATATTCCTTTTTTATCCCAACTATTTCCAACACGCCATTGCCCTGTATCGGGTATCTCCCTATGGTGGTATTATGCATTGTATCGTTTATCCACGATATAGAATAATCGTCACTACTAATGTTGTACACAACATTGCAGTAGTCGGTTGCTATCGTTATAGTGGTGTCGTTGCTACCCAACCGGATATCCGACAGTTGTGCAACAGATACTTGAGCATAAATACTAATAAGAAATAATAACAGTATCTTTTTCATT
>JAGCLZ010000041.1 GCA_017646685.1 Bacteroidales bacterium
CTGCCTTTGTAGCCTATTTTGCATTAAATAATTACACTGTAACAGTAATATCGGCAAATGATAGTATGGGAACAGTGTCGGGAGGCGGCACATACGAAGCCGGTTCGCAAGTTACAATAACGGCTACAGCAGCAGAAGGCTATCGCTTTGTAAGCTGGAACGATGGCAACACCGATAATCCTCGCATTATTACTTTAACAGGAGATACTACATTTATTGCTAATTTTGAAAGAATAACCGGTATAGAAGATGTAGCTGTTATAAATGCTCGTGTATATTCGAGCCACAGCCGAATAGTGGTGGAAGGTGCCGATGGCAACAACGTAATGCTGTTTGATATGAGCGGCCGCCTACTAGCCACCAAGCGAGACGAGTATTCGAGATTAGAGTTCGAGGTGTCAATATCGGGTGCTTACTTTGTAAAGATTGGTAACTATAAAGCCCAAAAGATAGTGGTAATAAAATAGACTAAAACAATATACATAAAATAAAAGAGCCGCAGATATATCTGCGGCTCTTTTATTTTATACAATGAATATCCGATATAGACCATTATCAACGGCGGCGGATAGCTTTCCGCAAGTCGAGGAAGTATGCAAGGGCTATATACAATATTATATATAGTGTATTTAGCGAATATTTGAGCACTGTGCTTTCGGGCGAAAAGTATGTGGCTCCGAAATATATGGCCACTGCCAATATCAAATACATCAATATTCGCTTGAAATTGTATGGTATAGGATAATATTTATGTCCCAAAGCAAAGGATATTACCATCATTATGCCATAGCAGAAGAATGTGGCCCACGCCGAACCTACATAACCAATACGTGGTATAAAAATAAGGTTCAATGCCAATGTCACTACAGCACCTACTATAGCTATATAGGCACCAAACTTAGTCTTATTGGTAAGTTTGTACCATATCGAAAGGTTGTAGAATACTCCCAAAAACAGGTTGGCCATCAATAGTATGGGTATTATTTCTTTTCCTTCGCGGAAGTCTCGGCCTATCATCAATAGGGCTACATCCAAAAACAATGTTGTTGCTAAGAATATTAGCGATGTAGCTATTATGAAGTAAGTCATAAGGTCGGCGTATGTTTGTTTGGCATCTTTTTCTTTGGCATATGAAAAGAAGAAAGGCTCGGCGGCATACTTATAGGCTTGTATAAATATTGTCATAAGTATTGATATTTTGTAACATGCACCGTATATGCCTATCTGCGATTCGGCAATATCAGAAGGAAGAAGGTAGCGGAGCAATATGCGGTCGAAGGTTTCGTTAACTATTCCTGCCATACCAAAAAACAGCAGCGGAAAAGCATATACAAATAGTTTCTTCCACAATGCTTTGTCGAACCCACCTTTGAGGTTGAGAGCCGAGGGAAGCAACACTATATATGTAACAGCACTTGCTATAAGATTGGCAATAAACACATACTCTACATTCCACTGCGGGTTATATAGGAGGGCTATCACACCCTCGCCGTTGGCATTGGCATACCATGCCGGGAACCAAAGTAGAAATATAAGATTGAACCCGATGTTTATCAATATGTTCATAAACTTGAGCGAGGCAAACTTCAGTGCTTTGTTTTCTACCCTCAGACGTGCAAAGGGTATAACGGTAAGGGCATCGAACGAGAGCATTAGTGCAAACCAAACCACATAGTTGGCATTATCGGGGTAGCCAAGGAAGGCTGCTATAGGTTTGGAGAATAGGAGTAGCAGTACGAGTATAGGTATGGTGGTGAAATAAAGCGAGTATTGCGATGTTGAAAACACTCGGTCTTTGTTGTCTTCCAGAGATGTATAGCGGAAGTAAGCCGTTTCCATGCCGTAGGTAAGCACCACGGCCATAAAGGCTGCAATGGCATAGAAATAGTTTTGTACACCATAGTTACTTGTAATAAAAATGTTTGTGTGTAGAAATACCAAGCAGTAGTTGAGGAAGCGTCCTAATATACTTGGCAAGCCATATATTGCCGTTTGTCCGAGCAGTTTCTTAAAAGGATTCATAATATATTATTTGTAAACTATTTATAATTATCTTTGTTCTTTAAACCGAAGTGCAAAGTTACACAAAAAAGATAAATTCCCAACAAAATAATTCTTCCCCGATAAAATATTTTCTTATTTAAAGGGCTTTTGTTCAAAAATATTATGTATCTTTGCACTTTTCAAAATTACGATTAAAGAATATAAATATTTAAAGATAAAGATATTATCAACTATGAACAAATTAGCTGTTGTTGCATTTGGAGGCAATGCGTTGCTTCGCAGTGGGCAAAAAGGAACATATCAAGAGCAAATAGCAAATGTTGAGAACACTTGCGAATCGTTGTACAGCTTGATAAAACAAGGGTACAATCTTGTTATAGGTCATGGCAATGGCCCACAAGTAGGCAATGTAATGCTTCAGCATGAAGGAGGTTTTCGTGAATATAATATTCCATCGATGCCTATGGACTTCTGTGTGGCCGAAACCCAAGGTTCTATTGCACACCTTATAGAGATGGGTTTTCGCAATATGTTTGCAAAATACGAGATAGAAAAAGATATAGTTACATTGGTTACCCAAGTGGTAGTAAGCAAGGACGACCCAATGTTTCAAAACCCCACCAAGCCTGTTGGACCATATTATACAAAAGAACAAGCCGAACAATTTGCCAAAGAAAATGGTTCGGTATATTGCGAAGACCCCAAAGGTAATGGTTGGAGAAAAGTAGTACCCTCGCCCAAGCCAATAGCTATAAGCAATGTAGGCATAGTGGAAACGTTGGCCAAAAACGGCACCGTGGTAGTAACCGTAGGCGGCGGTGGTATACCTGTAATAAATGATGGTAAGAGGATATGTGGTGTAGAAGCTGTTATAGACAAGGATTTGGCATCGGCACTTACAGCAATACAAATAGGCGCCGACGAGTTTTATATACTTACCGATGTGCCTAAGGTATATATCAACTTCCGCAAACCCGACGAGAAAGCCCTCGATGTTATAACAGTGGCCGAAGCAAAACAATATTTGGAACAAGGCCATTTTGCCGAAGGTAGTATGGCACCAAAGATAAGAGCCGGTATAATGTTTGTAGAAAACGGTGGCAAAGAATGTGTAATAACCGAAGCCGGACAGCTTGGCAACCCATCATGTGGAACAAGAATAGTAAAATAATATATATATTTATTAATCAATATAAATTAAAGAGTTATGGCATTTAATTTAAGAAACAGAAATTTTTTGAAGTTATTGGACTTCACTCCAAAGGAAATCCAATATATGTTGGATTTGGCTCGCGACCTAAAACGTGCTAAATATGCAGGTACCGAACAACCTAAACTTAAAGGTAAAAATATCGCTTTGATATTTGAAAAAACCAGTACTCGTACTCGTTGTGCTTTTGAATGTGCAGCTTACGATCAAGGAGCACACGTTACATACCTAGGACCTTCGGGTAGCCAAATAGGTGTAAAAGAATCTATGGCCGACACAGCTCGCGTACTAGGTCGTATGTATGATGGTATCGAATACCGCGGTTTCAAACAAGAAACAGTAGAAGAATTGGCTAAATATGCCGGCGTTCCTGTATGGAATGGTCTTACTAATGAGTTTCACCCAACTCAAATTCTTGCCGACTTCCTTACTATGAGCGAACATGTTGACAAACCTCTTAACCAAGTATCATACGCTTACATTGGCGATGCTCGTTACAACATGGGTAACAGCCTTATGGTAGGTGGTGCAAAAATGGGTATGGATGTAAGAATAGTTGCTCCTAAAGGTTTGCAACCAGACCAAGAACTTATAGACACTTGCCAAGCTATTGCTAAAGAAACAGGTGCTAAAGTTACTATTACCGACAATGTAGAAGAAGGTGTAAAAGGTTGTGACTTCTTATATACTGACGTATGGGTAAGTATGGGAGAACCAGATGAAGTATGGGCTGAACGTATAGCTCTTTTGAAACCTTACCAAGTTAATGCTAAGATGATGGAAATGACAGGCAATCCTAAATGTAAATTTATGCACTGCTTACCTGCATACCACAACTTAGAAACTCAAGTTGGTAGAGATGTTCATGCTAAATTTGGTTTAGACGGAGTTGAAGTAACTGAAGAAGTATTTGAAAGCGAAAACTCTATAGTATTCGACGAAGCTGAAAACCGTATGCATACTATCAAAGCTGTTATGGTAGCTACATTAGGTGAATAAAAATTTATCAGCCATATATAATAAAAGAGGGCACTTCTTTGTGAAGTTGCCCTCTTGTTTATTTATCTATATTGCCCTCTTTTTCTTTTCTTTTTCTTGTCGGAGGTGTTGTTGCCTTTTGATTTCTTATCACCCTTTCTGTTGCCACGACTTTCTTTGGCAGTTTTCTTGTCGATGTCATTGTCTTTACTACTACGACGGCGACTTTTCTTGTCGTTGCCGGCTTTCTTGGCATTGGCAGCTTCCACTATAAGAGATTTTCTACGATAGGTTTCGCCATGGAATGCCTCTATAATATCGTTGGCATACATACCATCTACATCTACATATGAGAAACGTTCCATTATATCAATCTTTCCTATCTTGATATCCTTGTTGTTGCAAGTATCGTTTATCAATCCTATAAGGCGTTGTGGCAATATCTTGTCGTCGTAGCCAAGGTTGAAGAATAGGCGTGCCATACCCACATCGTTGGGTTGTACCTTACTTTTCTTTTTCTCTATTTTGGCTTTTTCTTCTTTTTCGGCTACGTTTAAGTCGGGCGAATTGCGGTAGTATTCCAAAAAGCGGTTAAACTCCAACGATACAAAGCGACTTATAAGTTCCTTCTTATCCATCCATTCCAAACGCTTGACCACTTCGGATACAAACTTGCTTATCTCGTCGTAGTTTACCTCCACACGTTCCACTTTGGCTATAAGATTATAGAATTGCTTCTCGCACACGTCCATGCCTGTTGGCACCGGTACTTGCTCAAATTTTTTCTTTATTATCTTTTCTATAGCCTTAATCTTGTGTCGTTCACGAAGGTTTACTATAGCAATGGATATACCCGTTTTGTCGGCGCGACCTGTACGACCACTACGATGGGTGTATTGTTCTATCTCGTCGGGAAGGTTGTAGTTGATAACGTGTGTAAGGTTAGATACGTCCAAGCCACGGGCAGCCACATCGGTAGCTACTAGCATTTGCAGGTTACGGCAGCGGAAACGTTCCATCACATGGTCGCGCTGTGCCTGCGAAAGATCGCCATGCAAGGCATCGGCATTGTAGCCATCGCGAATAAGAGCGGAGGCAACCTCTTGTGTTTCGGATCTTGTACGACAAAATATTATGGCATATATACTTGGATAATAGTCGGCAATACGTTTAAGAGCCAAATAGCGGTCTTTGGCTTGCACCAAGTAGTAGCAGTGCCTTACGTTGGCCGATCCCGAGTTGCGAACACCAATAGTTACTTCCTTGGGGTTGTGCATATAGTTGGAGGCAATGCGTGCAACCTCGTCGGGCATGGTGGCCGAGAATAGCAAGGTGTGTTTGTCTTCGGGTGTTTGTCCCAAAATGAAATCGAGGTCGTCCTTAAATCCCATATCCAACATCTCGTCGGCTTCGTCAAGCACAGCCCACCGCACATGCGAAAGGTCTACATACTTGCGGCGCAAAAGGTCGTTGATACGGCCGGGAGTAGCCACTATTATCTTGGCACCCTTTTTTAATGCCTTCTTTTGTACCTCTATGCTTGCACCGCCATAAACCGGTACCACCGTGCACGATGGTATGTATTTGGCATAGTTGGTAAGGTCGTTGGCTATCTGCACGCATAGTTCGCGTGTGGGGCTAAGTATCACTGCCTCTGTATAAGGATTGGTATAATCGAGGTTTTGTATAGTAGGAATGCCGAAGGCGGCTGTTTTGCCGGTACCTGTCTGAGCCAAAGCTATCAAATCTGTTTCTTC
Source organism: Bacteroidales bacterium (assembly GCA_017646685.1). Lineage (GTDB taxonomy): Bacteria > Bacteroidota > Bacteroidia > Bacteroidales > P3 > HGM05376. The sequence goes on from JAGCLZ010000041.1 coordinate 5,950, forward strand.
GTTCAACAATATAGGCAGTACAACTTCTTGTACAGGCATAGGGCGTTCGAAGCCCAACTCGGTGATGGCTTGCAGTACTTTTGCACCAACACCCAATTCTGAAAATGTCATAAGTCTAAATGGTATTACGTTATTATTTACTCAAAATTGAATCATCAAGCCGCACAATTCACCGATAGCATCATTAGATTGAGTGCTAATAATTTGCCAACCAAAATACATTCGACTTTATGACCAATTAAGCCCTGAAATATTTTGCAAAGGTACGAAATTTATTTTATATACGAGGGAAAGGGTATATATTTACCACCACAATTTGATGTCTCTCTTAGGGAAATATCTTCGAAATATAGTCGCCAATTTGTAAATACGAGGCAACTCCGACTTAAAAAGATTTATGTCTTCTTTTCGTATAGCTTCTTTAACCTTTTCGAATACGCAAAAAAATGGGCGTATAGGGCCATCGCATAGAAAGTCATCCTCAATGCAAGCTCCTTCTGCCATAGCCCAACGATAGTTGTACATTAATACTAAACTTGGACAATCGCAACATCCACAAAAATAAATTGTGTCATCGTTTGACATGCAAAAATTTTCATAATCAAAAAAAGATGAAGTAAGTATTGCAAGGCGAACCAATGTGCGAAGCGAATCCATATCGGCCTTTTCTATCTTTAGACGATGAGTGTTTGTGTCATATAAGTACTTATAATCTGCTTTGTAAAGCAGTTCCGTAGAATCAGTTGCGTATATCCATTCCGGTTCTCCTGTCCAACCATTTGCCAAAAGCATCGAAAACAAGATATTCTCATGCTCATCTATCTTTGGCAATCTTGTAAATTTTGAAATGGTATTCGTTCCTCCTACCAGAGGTTTAAACCTAAAGTTTTGTGCATTTATATTCGAAAATGCCACAAGCATCAGTATGTAAAAAACTATTCTTTTCATATTATTATTGTTACGTTGTGTTATAAATCTTTGTTTGGATAAATGGGTTTGCCGTTCCAACTGCCGGTATACATACCATATAAGTCTGTATGTTCAATATCTGTAAAAGTAAATGATTCGTTTACATAACGAAGTATTCCGTCGTTATCTACATAAAGGCATGACCAATAGGTGAGACTATCGTCGCAAGCACGACAATCGTGGAAATAACAGGGATAGCCATTTGAAAACTCGGGATATTCAACCACAAGACCTCTTTTATTTACATTGGTAACCATATCCATGATAGGATCTACCTTATCAAGCCTGGATTGACATTCTTCGAATACCTTATCCCACTCTCGTCCAACGCACGATAAAAGAAACTTATACAATGGTGCATAGTCATATTCATGCCTATGTTGTTTTCGCTTTATCGCTATGCGGTTTTTATTTGCATATTTTTTCTCGTGCTTCTCAAACCTATAGCGGTCTGATTCTTGGCAATAGAACCGAAAGCCATTGTGTGTTATTTTGTTCACTTTTCTGTAAAGAGGTTTCTTATTATCTATGCTCATAATATAAATTTATCTAAGGTGTTTACATGTAAGACAATTGAATCAAATTATATTTTTCAGACTATGTGTCAAATAAATATACGTATATTCAAAAATCGCAATCCAATGCAAAGTAAGTAAAAATATATCACTTATCCAAGCATACCATCAATAAAAATAAATCTTTCCATACCAATAAATTTATCACACCCTCCCTATAAAAGTTTCCAACCCAAGCATAAAAAAATATTTTTCCCTACTACAATTCTATATCCCAAGCTTTGAGATATTCGTCCCAAGCCTTGGGATATTTGTCCCAAGGCTTGGGATAAATATTTCAAGGCTTGGGATAATGTTTTATAGCAGGGATAAATAAGTTTTGTAGCACTGGTTTTAAACTTTTATAGCAGGATGGATAAATACTATATCATAGGAGCTGGCAGACGGCGTGTATTGCCAAAATGTAAAATGCTATATTCAATTATTTCAAAGATATGGAATAGGAATTGCAATAGTTATGTTTGTGACATTCTTATGATTGGTGAATGTAAAAGAATCTTCTGTAAAAAACTTTTGTTGTTATGGTATTTGATTGCGAAAAAAAACGTATCTTTGCAAAAAAAACAACTGATATTTTATCAAAAAAATATGAATAATTATGGCTTTGGATCGCTTTGAAAATTATGGTATAAGGTTGAAAGAGTTGGTGTTGAAGTTTGAGTCGATGCTTTCGGAACATCGTGAACAATATTTTGATTCGGATGAATTGGAGCATATTATTGATTTCTATATGGAATCTAATGATATAATAATGTTGGAAGAATCATTGAAATATTCAGAAAAGTTGTTTCCGGGAAAAAGTTCTATACAATTGCGAAAAGCACAACTTTATGGTGCAATAGGAAAGGTTGATGAGGCGTTGGTTATACTTAGAGAGTTGGAACGTACAGAGCCCGACAATAGTGATGTGATGTTTACACTTGCCATTGTGTGTTCGCAGCTAGGAGAGCATGAACAGTCCATACATTACTACAAAAAATCAATAGACGATAGCACTGATTTGGGAATCATATTTGAAAATATTTCGATGGAGTATCAATATATGGGCGATTATGAGCAGGCAATAATATATAGCAAACGTGCATTGAAGGAGAATCCCCAAAATAATGATAGTATAATGTCTATATCCTTGTCCTATAAAATGATAGGCAGGGTAGAGGATTGTGTTGATTTTTTTAAAGATTATGTTCAAGAAAACCCTTATTCCGAGATGGGATGGTTTCATTTGGGTCTTTCGTACGTTACTATCGAATTGTACGAAAAAGGTTTGCAGGCTTTTGACTATGCATTGGCTATAAACGAAAAATCATCATTGGTACATCTTGCCAAGGCAAATGCTTATACGATGATGGAAAAATATTCCGAAGCAATATCGGTACTAGTTGAGATGTTGAGTTTTTCAGAAGGTAAGGAAGTGTTGTTTACGATGATAGGGAATAATTATTTCAAGATGAAAAATTATGAAATAGCTGCTATTTACTTTAAAAAAGCAGCCTATGTTGATCCTAATTTTGTAGATTCGTGGATACATATTGCCAATTGTTATTTGGCATTGGACGACCGTAATTCGGCTTTGGAATATTTGGAACGAGGATTGGAAAAAAATCCAAAATCGCAAGATATGATGATTGAAGCTGCCAGGTCTTATATGAGGATGGGAGAGGAAGATATGGTGGTGGAATTGTTTGAAAATTTGTTGAAATATGGTTACGGCGACGACGAGAGAACATGGATGACCTTTATAGAATTATATATAGAATATGAAGACTATGCCATTGCTTTGGATTTGATAGAGCAGGCCAAAGACTATTTCGAAGATCAGTTTGAATTGAATTTACGTAGAGTTTTGTGTTATTTCAAACTCGGAAAGAAGAATGTAGCATGTGACTATTTGCGAGAATATGTATTTACTTTCCCGGAAAGTCCGTACGATTGTATTTTGCAGCTATGTCCTGAAATGGCTGGAGATTTGAACATAGTAAATATACTACATGGATAGATAGAGTACGTTCGGAACTATAAAATAATATATAGTATTATTATGTGGAATTTGTTGAACGTGGTAAGAGTATAAACTATAACATAATTACACGGCATGAAAACTTATTTGTCTTCAGATATACAAACTATACTAAAACCAACTAATACCAAGATTGTTGATTGCAGAATGCCGATATCGTTGATATTGACAGATAGTCGTAAACTGACCGATCCGCCAGTAACGATTTTTTTTGCAATACAAACCAAGCGTAATTCCGGAGTCAAATATGTAAGTGAGCTATATAAAAAAGGTGTTAGAAATTTTGTTTTACCAACGGCAGTAGAGCACGACGAGCAGTACGGCTTTAATCGATTGGTCGATGCCAATCTTTTTTATGTAAAAGACACGGTGCGTGCTTTGCAGGTGTTGGTGTCCAATCATCGTAATAGGTTTGATATGCCGGTGATTGGAATAACGGGTAGCAATGGAAAAACCATAGTTAAGGATTGGATAGTACAACTGCTTAGTGATGATAGGCAAATAGTCTCAAGTCCTAAGAGTTATAATTCGCAGATAGGGGTGCCACTATCGGTATGGCAGATGGCAGAGGAGCATAATTTAGGAGTGTTTGAAGCCGGAATATCGGAGGTGGGGGAGATGTCGAACATACAAGAAGTGATAAATCCAACGATAGGTATATTTACCAACATAGGACAGGCCCACGATGAAAACTTCATTAATCGTAAACAAAAGATTGCCGAAAAACTTCAATTGTTCAGCCATTGCCAAACATTGATATATTGTACAGATCATGATGATATACATAGTATGTTGTCTTCGATAGAAGCATTTAGGGATACGATATGCTTTACATGGAGTACAAAACATAAAGAGGCAAAAGTTTTGCTTAAAGAAATAAAATCAGGTAGCAAGTCTACATTGATGAAAATAGAATACTGTACTGATGAGCAGTGGGTTGAGATTCCTTTTTCGGATAAAGCTTCGATTGAAAATGCAATGCATAGCATAACACTTATGCTGTTTTTGGGATATTCGCTTGAGCAAATATCTGCGCGAACCAAAAACCTGACACCTGTGGCTATGCGTTTGGAACTGAACGAAGGTATAAACGATTGTTTGCTTATCAACGATGGTTATAGTTTGGATTTAAATTCATTGATTATAGCTTTGGATTTTGTGCAGCAAGAACAACAACACTCCAAAAAAACATTAATAATGAGCGATATTATACAAACCGGCATTGACGAAGCCGAATTGTATGAGGGAGTGGCTAAACTTATTGAGCAAAAGAATATCACAAAATTTATAGGTATAGGAGAGGCTTTGTGTCGTAATAAGGATAAGTTTTCGATGGAATCGTTGTTCTTCAGTACAACGAATGATTTTCTAAAGCACTATGTTTTTTCCAATTTTCAGAGTGAAACGATATTGCTAAAAGGAGCCAGAATTTTTGAGTTTGAGAGTATTGCAAAGGTTTTGCAGCGCAAATCTCACCAAACTATAATGGAGGTAAATCTTGAAGCATTGGTTCGTAATCTGAATTATTTCCGTTCGCGTATCAGCCCCAACACAAAGATAATGGCAATGGTAAAAGCCTTTTCTTATGGAGCAGGTAATGTTGAAATTGCCAATACGTTGCAGTTTCATAACGTAGATTATCTTACAGTGGCTTATACTGATGAGGGAGTAGAACTTCGCAAGAGTGGTATAAATCTCCCTATAATGGTGATGAACCCCGAAGAGGAGAGTTTTGACGATATTATAAAATATAATTTGGAACCTGATATATATAGTTTCAGAATATTAGATGATTTTGTTCAGACAGCTTCGCTTTATTGTAGAAATGATGAGAGGATACCTATACATATAGAACTTGATACAGGGATGCACCGTTTGGGATTTATGGAAGATGATATATCTGAATTGGTAGATAGGCTTAAAGATGCTAAAGCTATAGAGGTTAAATCCTTTTTTTCGCATCTTGCTTGTAGCGAAGATTCCGAAATGGATCACTTTACTCGTAGTCAGATAGAAAAGTTTAGAAAGTGGAGCACATCGCTTAAAGATCAACTAGGACGAAAAGATGTGTTGTGCCATATACTTAACTCGTCGGGGATAGTTCGTTTTCCGGAGGACGAGATGGATATGGTGCGATTGGGAATAGGTTTGTATGGTATTGCTCCGGATCCGGAAATACAAAAGCAACTGACATTAATAAGTAAGTTGAAAACCAAAATATCGCAAATAAAGTCCATACCTCAAGGTGATAGTGTTGGTTATAATTGTAAATGGATTGCCGAGAGGGATTCTCGGATTGCCATCATACCTATAGGTTATGCTGATGGATTGGATAGAAAATTGGGTAATGAAGTAGGAAAAGTGCTAGTGAATGGCAAGGTTGCTCCTATAATAGGTAGGATATGTATGGATATGAGTTTTGTTGATGTTACAGACATTGAATGTAAGGAAACTGACGAAGTAGTAATTTTTGGCGATTCAGATTTGTTACATCAGATGGCTGATTCGATAGGAACTATATCTTATGAAATATTGACATCAGTATCCCAAAGGGTAAAAAGAGTTTATTTTTGGGAGTAAAAAACAACTTTGTTTTTGATACATATTTCGATATTTTATTTCTAAAAATACTAGAATTTCTGTCAATAATGTTTGTTTTATTGGTAAAATACGATTCATAAGAAAGAAAAACTAATTATTTCTTTCTTTGTAAATCAGTATGATATAGAATAATTCAAAAATATTTTCTCAAAAGTTTTTGTATGATAAAAAAAAATCGTATTTTTGCATTCGAAAACAAGAATGTAATAATTACAACTTTGTAGGTTTCTAGAGGTTATGTTTGCAAAATTGCAAACACCTCCAAAGTTGATGAACAAAAACTAAAACAAAAATATTATATACTAAATAAAAATATAGAGAGATGCATAACACAAGAAAAATATCAAGAGATTATTACTGGGTAGGAGCAAGTGATCGTAGATTGGAATTGTTTGAGAATGTAATGCCAATAACCAAAGGCGTTTCTTACAACTCGTATTTGTTGATGGACGAAAAAACAGTATTGTTAGATACTGCTGATTCATCTGTAAGTCGTCAGTTTTTGGAAAATGTACAGTATGTGTTGAATGGTAGAGTTTTGGATTATTTGATAGTAAACCACATGGAACCCGACCATTGCTCTATTATAGAAGATATTGTTCTTCGTTATCCGAATTTGAAGATAATAGGAAATGCCAAAACGTTACAAATGATCAACCAATTTTTTGACTTTGATGTTGATAGCCGTTTTGAGGCAGTAAAAGAAGGTGATACTTTTTCTACCGGTAGTCATACTTTGCAGTTTGTGATGGCACCGATGGTACATTGGCCGGAAGCTATGTTTACATACGATATCGAAGAGAAGATACTTTTTTCGGCCGATGCTTTTGGAACTTTTGGAGCATTGAATGGCAACATATTCAACGACGAAATAAACTTTGAGAAAGATTGGCTAGACGAGGCTCGCCGCTATTATACCAATATAGTGGGAAAATACGGCAATCCGGTACAAGCAGCTCTTAAGAAAGCCGGTACTATAGATATACAAATGATATGCCCGCTTCACGGACCTATATGGCGCAACAATTTGGGCTACATATTAGATAAGTACGTGAAATGGAGTACCTACGAGCCGGAAGATAAAGCCGTTATGCTGGTATATGGTTCGATGTATGGCAATACAGAGACAGCTGTTAACGTGTTGGCAACCAAGTTGGCCGAAGCCGGTGTGAAGAACATTGTAACATATAGTGTGTCCAACACTCATGTTTCCCATCTTATAGCCGAGGCTTTCCGTTGCAGCCACATTGTGTTGGCAGCTCCAACCTATAATTCCGGATTGTTTACACCAATGGAAAATTTCCTAATGGATCTTAAAGCTCACGGACTTCAAAAGCGTACTTTCGCTTTCATTGAAAATGGTACATGGGCACCAACAGCGGCATGCCAAATGATGTCGATAGTAGGAGAGATGAAGGATTCCAGAATAATAGACGAAACTCTTACGTTGCGTTCGAGTATGAAGGAATCGCAAATAGAACAATTGGAACTGTTGGCCAACGATTTGGCAGCCGAACTAAACGCTTCCAACCTAAGATGAATAACCGAAAACAACAATAAAGATATGAACGCAGGAGCATTGGAAAAAATAGAATATGGCATGTTTGTTCTCTCGGCAAACGAGGCCGGAAGGGACAACGCATGTATCATCAACGTGGTGGCACAAGTTACGGACGAGCCTAAGCAGATAGCCTTTACCGTAAATAAACACAACCTTACTCATGATATGGTTGACGCCACAGGACGCTTTGTGATAAGCATATTGTCGGACACAGCAAACCTAGACCTTATAAAGCACTTCGGGTTTCAAAGCGGACGAGATGCAAACAAGTTTGAATCCTATACCAATGCTGCTCGTGCCAACAATGGTATATATTATATCACCGAAAGCACCAATGCTTATATTGCAGGCGAGGTGTCGGCCAAGGTGGATCTAGGAACTCATACCTTGTTTGTGGCCAAGGTGGTAGAAGAGAAAGTGCTGTCGGAAGCCAAGTCGCTCACCTACGAATACTACCACGAAAATATAAAACCAAAAAAAGCTTCGGATGTTAAACATGGATGGGTATGTAAGATATGCGGATATGTCTATGAAGGTGAGGAGATTCCTGCCGACTTTATATGCCCATGGTGCAAACACGGAGTGGCCGACTTCGAAAAAATAGAAATCAAATAGTATTAACGATAATAATAAGAAAGGAAAAATAATATGGAACTTAAAGGATCAAAAACCGAAATGAATTTGAGAGCTGCTTTTGCAGGTGAATCACAAGCACATACAAAATACCAATACTATGCTTCGAAAGCTAAGAAAGACGGTTTTGTACAGATAGGAAACCTATTTGAAGAAACTGCTCGCAACGAAAAAGAACACGCCAAAATTTGGTTTAAACTTTTGCACGACGGTGCCGTTCCCGAAACAATGGAAAACCTTAAGGACGCTGCCGCAGGCGAAAACTACGAGTGGACAGATATGTATGCCAATTTTGCAAAAGAAGCTCGCGAAGAAGGATTTACAAAAATAGCTACCTTGTTTGAAATGGTGGCAAAGATAGAAAAAGAACACGAAGAACGCTATCGCAAGTTGCTGGCCAACATAGAAGGCGACCTCGTATTCTCAAAAGAAAACGATGTGATTTGGCAATGCGAAAACTGCGGCCACATAGTAGTAGGAAAGAAAGCTCCTAAGCTATGCCCCGTATGCGAACATCCGCAATCGTATTTCCAAGTAAGAGCTGAAAATTATTAATCAATAAAATATAAAGGAGGAACTGATAATGTTTGATAAGAATGTTTCAAGATTGTTGAACGAACAAATAAACAACGAATTTTACTCGGCATACCTTTATCTGGATTTTGCCAACTACTTTGAAGAAAAAGGTTTGGATGGATTTGCCAACTGGTATAAAATACAAGCTCAGGAAGAGCGCGACCACGCAATGCTTTTCTACCAATTCTTGCAAAACAATAGCGAGAAGGTAACTCTCGAAGCTATAGGCAAGCCTGATAAGGTGTTTACTTGCGATATGGATGTGCTGAAAGCAGGATTGGCTCATGAGCAACTTGTTACATCAATGATAAACAATATATATGCTGCTGCTTACGAGGTGAAGGATTTCCGTACAATGCAATTCCTTGACTGGTTCATTAAAGAGCAGGGCGAAGAAGAAACAAATGCCACCAACTTGATTACCAAAATGGAACTTTTTGGTTCCGATCCAAAAGGTTTATACATGCTGAATCAAGAATTAGCAGCACGTGTGTACTCAGCCCCATCGCTCGTATTGGACTAACGTAAAATCCTACAACGATGAACCATGCAAGACAATATCTGATAGACAACGGGATAAAACCGTCGGTGCAGAGAATTGCGATAATGAAATACCTTTTCGAACATCGCACCCACCCAACCGTCGATGATATATTCCACGATTTGCACGATGCAATACCCACACTGTCGAGGACTACGGTTTACAACACCCTGAAACTCTTTGCCGAAAAGGGTGCTATATTAAGCCTTACTATCGACGAGAAGAAGGTGCGCTTTGACGGTTACAAGCAAAGACACGCCCACTTCCGCTGCCTCGAGTGCGACGAAGTGTTCGACATCTCCCTCGACCGCGATGTGGAATTTCCTCAGGAAGATGGATTGAGAGGCTTCAAAGCCGTGGAAACTCATGTCTACCACAGAGGATATTGTGCTGAATGTGCAAAGAAAAAGAATTTTAATAACAACTAAATACTACGAGAATATGAAAAAATATGTTTGTGAAGTATGCGGATACGTGTACGACGAAGCTGCCGGCGACCCTGATAATGGTATAGCTGCCGGAACAAAATGGGAAGATCTTCCTGCTGACTATCAATGCCCCCTTTGCGGAGTAGGTAAGGACGAGTTTGCCGAAGAAAAATAATTAAATGAATAGTATCCGGATTCGGTGGGAGTAGGACCCAAGCCGGCCTTGCGACCACCGATTCTTTAAACAACCTCAAGATTATGAAAGAAAAGGTTTTAGAAACAATGAAAGCTGCCGGCAAGCCAATGAGCGCCGGCGAAGTAGAGAAAGCTTTGCAGGCCGACAGAAAAGAGATAGATAAAGCATTCAAGGCTTTGAAGGAAGAAGGTAAAATAGTATCGCCGGTGCGTTGCAAATGGGAACCGGCCCAATAAATAAAATAATTAAACTAATAACAAACAATTAAATACTTAACACAATGAGATACAGTTGTCCTATATGCGGATATGTTCATGAAGGAACTCCCGCACCAGAAATTTGCCCACAATGCAAACAAAAAGTTACTTGGAAAGAATTTGACGAAAACGCCGCCCTTACTTTCGTTACCGAACACGAAATAGGAATAGCTAAAGGAACAGGCGAAGAAATGATAAAAGACCTTAACGCTCATTTTATGGGCGAAGCCACAGAAGTAGGTATGTATTTGGCCATGAGCCGCCAAGCAGACCGCGAAGGTTATCCCGAAATAGCTGAAGCCTTCAAACGCTACGCTTGGGAAGAAGCCGAACACTGTGCAAAATTTGCCGAACTGTTGGGCGAATGTGTTTGGGATACCAAAACCAATCTTGAGAAACGTATGAATGCCGAAGCCGGTGCTTGCGAAGACAAGATGCGTATTGCTCGCATTGCAAAAGAACGCAACCTCGATGCCATCCACGACACCGTTCATGAAATGGCTAAGGACGAAGCTCGTCATGGTAAAGGTTTCGAAGGTTTGTACAACCGATATTTTAAGAAATAACATCCTTTTTAAATTATACACAGAGGGAAGTGGCCGAAAGGTCGCTTCCCATTTTTTTTGTGCCTACACCATATAATATATATCTACATACCATAAAAATTATATACATTTGGCCGAAAAAAGACCGCAGTAAACCCCGAAAACTGTTTTAAAATGGTTTCAAATCAATCTGTTATCACTTTTAAGAAAAAAAACTTTTGTTTGTTTGGATAAAAATACATATCTTTGCAGTCCGAAGTTCAACTTCGGAAGAGTGATAAACAAAGTTTGATGATGTAGGCACCCGTGTGCCGAAGGGGAGAGGACTGATAGAGGAGAAGCAAGCATGAAACTTTGATTGAAATATTGATAAACAGGCAAATATCTATCTGCCGCGAGGCCGAAGATAATATACAATGTTCGAGAAATCCGCCTGCCGGATACGGCCGGGTTGCCGGCAGCGTTCGAAGCGTCTATAGTCGGCGTTCGAAGTATCTGCAGTCGGCGTTCGAAAAGGGTGGTGAACGATGTTCGGAAACCCTGGTGGTCGATGTTCGGAAGTGGTGGTGAACGATGTTCGAAAGAGGTGGTGCGCAAATGCCATCTGCAAGGGTCGCAAATGCCATCTGCAAGGGTCGCAAATGCCATCTGCGAGGGTTGCAAATGGCATTTGCAACCCACCATTTCCGAACAACGGCAACCACCCTTTTCGAACAACGGCAACCACCATATCAGCACAACGGCAACCACCCTTTCCGAACAACGCATTTGGGATATGGGCGGAGGTGATTTGCCACAACGGAAATGGTAGGGGCGAATCGCATTCGCCCCACAAAAATGATTCGAACAATGCATTGGGATTTAGGGCGGAGGCGATTTGCCACAGCGGCAAATGGTAGGGGTGAATCGCATTCGCCCCACAAAAATGGTTCGAACAATGCATTGGGATTTAGGGCGGATGAGATTTGCCACAACGGAAAATGATTTGACAACAAAATAAATAATGAAACTAAAAACAACAAAGATATGTCGATAGGATATATACGTAAGAAACAGAAATTGAACCACAACGGGACGGTAAAGGATGTGTATTTGGCCAAGGTGTGCTACACCAATCATATAGATACAAACACCCTTGCCGAGGAGATTTCCAAGATGTGCTCGGCCTCGCCGGCCGATGTGCTTATGCACCTTCGGGCTATGGAGGATTGCATTGGTGCTCACATTGCCAACGGTGATGTGGTGAAGATGGATTCGCTGGGTGCCTTTTACCCAACCATCCGCTCGACGGCAATGGACTCGCCCGAAAAGGTCAATCAGCACTCCATCAAAGGGTTGGGAATGCTTTTCAGACCTTCGCAAAGGCTGATGGAGATAATAAAGAAAGCAGGTGTAAACCTTATGGATAAAAGAGTTTTTGACGCTGAAACTCGTTCAAAAACAAAGAAATAAATTATTAACCCAAAAAACATTCAAGATGAAAAAAGTTTTGACTTACGAAATTGTGAAAAGAAAAGTCTTCAAGGAAGATAAGTGGATGATTTCGCTGAGAAGACACAAGAAACGCAGTTTGAAAAAAACAACCGAAACCGTTGCCCTGCGCACCACTTCCAGCCCCTCCGACATCGAAGGGTTGCTGCAAGCCTATTTGGAACAAATTCGCTACCATGTGCTTAGTGGCGAAAGTGTGAACATCAATGGTTTTGGCACCTTCTACCCCAAGGTTACGGCCAAGCTGGTAGACAAGGAAGAGGATGCCACGGTAAATAATTGTGTGCAAAGCGTAACCATAGGGTTCCGCCCTTGCACCGAGTTGAAAGAAGCTATTAAAGAGTCGGGATTTACAGAATTTTCGCCGGCCAAAGACGCAAACAAAAAAAGGAGGTAACGTATGGATATGCAAGTAGTAAAAACCAAAGCAGGCGTAGGACCCAAAAAGGGACAGGTGCAATACACCGTAAAACGAGTAAGCTACGCCAATGTAACGTCGGAAGCAATATTGGACGAAATAAAGTCGGCAAGCACCTTCAGCCCCGCCGATGCCAAGTCCATGTTGGGCAACTTTTTGGAAGTGGTAAAGGAAGACCTTTTGGGTGGCCACATCGTTGACCTTGGTCCGCTGGGTAGCATAATGCCGAAAATTTCGGTAAAAAGCGTGGATACCAAAAAGGAATGCGACCTTTCGACCATCAAAAGTATTGGAATACAATACTCGCCGGCTCCGGACCTTAACGCCGAAGCCAAAAAGATTTCGATGGAAGTGATAGACATCTACGACTACGACGGCGAATATGACGACGAGGAAGAAGGTGACGACAACGGCGACGGCAACGGCGGCGGAACCACCCCACCTCCAAGTGGCGGCGACGACCTGGTGGGATAAACCTCCGGCATGGGATGAAACAAACTTTTCGGAACGCGATGGGCAGCAACAGTGCCTGTCGCGTCCCGATACTTAAAAACACTAATTACTGATAAATAAAGCATTATAGAAAAACGATGAAGAGATTTAGAACACTTGCCTGCCTAACAATGATGGCAGTAATGGCGATGGGTGGTGCCATGGCACAAGACAAAACCACCAACGATGAACAATCAAAACGTTTTGAATTTTCGCTCCACCTAGGGTTGCGAAACATTCCGGTAGGCCCTTTGGCCGATGACCTGGTAATGGAACTGGACGATTATAAGCCGGTGTATAGCGACCATTACGGCCGATACCGAGGGGGAGCATACAATTTTTGCCACCTCAGCTTCGGTATGAAGTTGAAGTACAACCTTAGGGATGCCGGCAGATGGGCTGTTATTGCCACCGCCGATCGCTTCTATATCACCAATAGTGTAGAGGTGGAAGGCAACGAAACCTACATAACCTATACAAAAAATGGTGGTTATATAAACGTCCCTATGATGGTGGGTGTGAACTACAACAAGCATCTTACCACCAATATGAGCTTTTGGACCGAAGCTGCAATAGGTTTGAACTATAGGCGGATAAAGAATAGAAACATCAGTATTGGCAGGCCGGAGGACAACGAAGAGATGTTGGAAAAATCGGCTCCGGCGGCCGAAGATTTGAAGTGGCAATTCTATACCTTCAACTCTAAATATATATACGTAGAAACTTACGACAATGCACTATCGGTAGCTATCCAAATAGGCACCGGTATAAAATGGAAGAGGTTGAGCCTTGGGCTGCACTACTACAATCTAGGATGGGCACCGGTGAAGGGTAGCTATAGCATACAATCTGTTGAACGCAACAGCGATAACAATTTCAAGGATTATAAAACCATAGTTGCCGACCAGCACTTTAACCATGAGCCGCTCAAAACCTCGCTGTTTGTACTTCGCATGGGTATTCATTTATAACAGAGAACAATACCCTAATAAAACATATATAATAAATAAAGAAATGAAAAACAGATTAAAAAAACTTGCCTGCCTATCTATTATGGCAGTAATGGCGATGGGTGGTGTCATGGCACAAGACAAAACCACCAACGATGAACAATCAAAACGCTTTGAATTTTCGCTCCACCTAGGGTTGCGAAACATGCCGGTAGGCTATTTGGCCGAAGAGCAGATAATGAAATTGGACGGCTATATGCCAATGCGTTATAAGCCCGGCAGCAGATATTCGGGAGGGGCATTACGCGGTTTGCATTTCAACTTTGGAATGAAGCTGAAGTATAACCTTCCAAACTATGAGGGGTGGGGCATAATAGCCACCTTGGACTACTTTGCTATCGCCAACGCTACCGATGTGATAGGCAATGAAACCTATATAGCTTACTCAACGCCACGTCGCTACATAAACATTCCGCTAATGGTGGGGGTGAACCACAGCATGCGTGTCAACAACAAACTAAGCCTTTGGTCCGAAGCTGCTATAGGGTTGAACCATAGAAGGGTATGGAATAGGACTATCAATATCGGCACACGGATAGATGATGGAAAATATCAGGCCAAATGGACCCCTGCTGATGAGGAAGCTGGATTAAACCTTTGCTATACATACAAAGAAACCTACGACAATGCACTACCGGTAGCCTTCCAAATAGGCAGTGGCATAAAATGGAAGAGGTGGAGCCTTGGCCTGCACTACTACAACCTGGGCTGGGCCTCGCTGAGAGGCAGCTATAGCATACAATCTGTTGAAAACAACATCGATGACTATTCGACACATTATGAAACCATAGTTGCCGACCAACGCTTTAATCATAGGGTACTCAAGACCTCGCTGTTTGTACTTCGCCTGGGTATTCATTTCTGATTTAAAAAAGTAGATTAAAAGATTGTGGATTGCTGAAAAAAATCGTACCTTTGCACCTCTCAAACAGTGAAAAGGTACGATTAAAAGTATAAAGTAAAACATTATCAACAAAACATTTAGGTATATTCGAAAGGACAGTGATTTGATATGCAGAAGATAGATTTGCAACATATAAAGAAGGAATTTCTGAAGTGGCGGTTACGCAACATCACCGAACGAAATTTTGTTATCGGGCTTAGCTGTGTGGTAGGAGTATTATCGGGTTGTGCGGCTGTACTGCTTAAAAATCTTGTGCATTTCACCAACACCTTTCTCATAGGTGCGAGTTGGAACTCGGTAATAGGTGGCAACGTGCTTATGCTTATCTATCCTTCTATAGGTATTTTGCTTACAGTGCTGTTTTTGCGCTACTTTGTGAAGGGCGATATAGGTCATGGCATACCTAATATATTGTACTCCATCTCTCGCCGCAAAGGTCGTATACTTATCCACAACACCTATAGCAGCCTTATAGCCTCGACACTTACGGTGGCCTTTGGTGGCAGTGTAGGGCTTGAAGCTCCCATAGCTACCACGGGTAGTGCCATAGGTAGCAACATTGGTAGGTTTTTTCATCTCAATTCCAAGAATGTCATTCTGCTGTTGGGTTGCGGTGCTGCCGGTGCCATAGCTGGCATATTCAAGGCCCCGATAGCGGGAATACTGTTTGTGTTGGAAGTCTTGATGTTCGACCTAACCATGACGGCAGCCATACCGCTGCTTATCTCGTCGATATCGGCCTCATTGATAGCCTACTTCTTTATGGGCAACGATGTGCAGTTTGCATTTACCGTAAGCGAACATTTTGATATATCACAGATACCGTACTTTGTTGTTTTGGGGCTGTTCTGTGGTTTTGTATCGGTCTATTTCCTAAGGATAATAAGCTACATCGAAAAGAAGTTTTCAAAGATAAAGAAGCAGTATGTTAAAATAATTACGGGCGGTATAGTGCTGGGTGTACTCATATTTATGTTCCCACCGCTGTTTGGCGAAGGCTACGATGCCCTCAACGGTTTGCTCCACGGCAATACCGATCCCTTGTTTCGAAACAGTGTATTTTCCTCATTACAGTCGCAAGTATGGGCGTATCTGATACTTCTGTTTGCGGTGATATTGCTTAAAGGTATTGCTACCTCAGTAACTACTAGTAGCGGAGGTATAGGTGGTACCTTCGGACCTTCGTTGTTCCTTGGTGGTATAAGCGGCTTTTTTGTTGCCACCCTTATCAATGAACTTGGAATAGACAGCCTTTCCACATCCAACTTTGCCCTCGTAGGTATGGCGGCAGTAATGACCGGCGTGATGCATGCCCCGCTGATGTCTACTTTCCTTATAGCCGAGATAACGGGAGGGTATGCATTGTTTGCTCCACTGCTTATAGCCTCGGCTGTGGCGTACATGGCGGTTTATCCTTTTGAAAAACATTCGATCTACACAAAAAAACTGGCCAAACACGGCGACTTGCTTACCCACGACAAAGATAAGTCGGCATGGCGACTTATGAATATGGAGCGTTTGGTAGAGAAGAACTTCACCATCATGCGCGACGGCGATAAGATGCGCGACCTTATACATGCCATCGAGAAAACTTCGAGGAATATTTTCCCCGTATTGGATAAGGACAATAAGTTTTTGGGAGTAGTAGTGCTCGACGATATAAGGTCTATGATTTTCCACCCCGAATATTACGACACTTATACTGTGAACGACCTTATGCACAAGATGTCGGATAGTGATAGGGTTTACATCACCGACTCGATGTATGATGTAGTTAAGAAATATCGCTTGAGCGACAAATACAATATCGTTGTTACCGACAACGATAATAATTATATTGGTTTTCTGTCGAGGGCCAATGTGTTTTCGGCATATAGAAACTTTGTGTTTGAGCTATCGGATGAATAAAAAACAAAAAAACTGAGTTAAAATTTTAAAGTTTTCTTTTTGCTATCAAGGAGAGAATCTTAATACATAGAAGATTACATGATTTTCTCAAGAAGCTAAAATCATAATAAATCTGTAAAGTTTATTAATGCTATTAAGATTGTTGGCTTTAATGAAGAAAAAAGTGTAATTTTGCGAGAATTATTGATGTAAAAATTTATTTATAACAGATTATTATTCCGTATATTGCGGACTATATATAGAGAATGACAGCACTAGAGATAATAAAAGATCTTGAACAACGCAAAGAGTCATTAAGGAGGTTTCTTTGACATCGACAAATTGCGAGACTTGATAACTGAAGAAGAGAAGCAGACAGAGGATTCGTCCTTTTGGGACGACCCCAAGAATGCGAAGCAGGTTCTTACTGAAATAAAGAACAAAAAGGTATGGACCAGTGCTTTCGATGAGGTGTCTGTGAGTTTCGATGATTTGTCGTTGGTATATGAGTTATATACAGCCAACGAATCGACGGAAGAAGAACTTCAACAGCAGATAGACGATACAACAAAGAAAATAGAAGATCTCGAATTTAAGAATATGCTTCGTAATGAGTCGGATCGTTTTGATGCTGTGCTTAGTATAAATTCCGGAGCAGGTGGGGTGGAGAGTCAGGACTGGGCCGAAATGCTTATGCGTATGTACATACGTTACGCCGAAGCTCATAAATATAAGGTGGTTGTAAGTAATGTGCTAGATGGTGATGGAGCCGGAATAAAATCGGCAACATTACAGATAGAAGGTGAGTTTGCTTACGGATTCTTGAAAGGTGAAAATGGCGTTCATAGGTTAGTAAGAGTAAGTCCGTTTAATGCACAAGGCAAGCGAATGACATCATTTGCATCAGTGTTTGTAACGCCACTTATTGATGATAGTATAGAGGTAGTGGTAGAGCAGTCTCGACTAAGTTGGGATACATTTCGTAGCGGTGGTGCCGGAGGTCAAAATGTAAACAAAGTAGAAAGTGGTGTGCGTTTGCGTTACCAATATAAAGATCCATATACGGGTGAAGAAGAAGAGATTTTGATAGAAAATACTGAAACACGCGACCAACCAAAAAACAAAGAAAAAGCACTTCGATTGTTGCGTTCACAGTTATACGATAAAGAACTGAAGCATCGTATGGAAGAGCAAATGAAATTAGAGGCAGGAAAAAAGAAGATAGAATGGGGGTCGCAGATACGTAGTTATGTTTTTGACGACCGTAGAGTGAAGGACCATCGTACAAACTATCAAACATCAGACGTAACAGCTGTTATGAATGGAGAGATAGATGAGTTTATAAAAACATATCTGATGGAATTTGGCGGAAAATAATTATTAAAATAATATTCATTAATCAAAAAAACAAAAAAAGACATGAACTTACCAAAAATTGCTTCTATAAGCAGAAAAATTGTCGTAGCATGTGTAGGATTATTCCTATTGGTGTTCTTATTAGTACACATGGGTATAAATCTTTGTTTGCTACGTCCAGACGATGGGGCATGGTACTCTGCCGCATGTAACTTTATGGGAACAAACTACATTATAAAAGTATTCGAAGTAGTACTTTTTGCTGCGTTGATTGCCCATATTGTTATCACAGTAGCGTTGCAAATCCAAAACTGGAAAGCACGTCCTGTACGCTATCACCAACCTAGCAAATCTAAAACATCTGCTATGTCTAAAACTATGATTTGGACAGGTGGTTTAGTATTTGTATTTTTGGCTTTACACTTTGTAAACTTCTATTTTGTAAAAATGGGTTGGGTTGAAGGAAAATACATGATTCAATCTGAAGAATTAATTACTCCAGAATTACAAAAACAATACATGGAGTTAAGTCAAGGCTTATTAAATGAAGAGGAAACAATTGCATTTCAAACTAAAATGGAAGCAGTCAACTCTATTATAACAAAAGCTGAGGCAGAAAATTTATATTCTGAAGATTTGAAATGGATATATAACCTATCTGCTGAAGATGTAAAACCATTGGAAAAAGTTGTAGAAGGTGTAGAACCTGATTTCTATCACATGGCATATGATTTGTTTGCCAACAAAATTTACTCTTTCATATACCTAATTTTGTTTGTTGCATTAGCATTTCACTTGATACACGCTATGCAATCTGCATTCCAAACTTTGGGATTGAATCACAATAAATACAATAAATTTATTGAAGGATTCAGTTGGGTTTATGCTATAGTTATAGCATTAGGCTTTGCCATAGTTCCAATATATATAATGTTCTTTGTTTAATCAAATAAATAGGAGAAACATATAGATTATGAATACATTAGATTCGAAAATACCTGAAGGTCCATTGGCACAGAAATGGACAAATTATAAAGCTAATCAAAGATTAGTGAACCCAGCCAATAAACGTAAACTAGACGTTATAGTAGTAGGAACTGGTTTGGCTGGAGCATCAGCCGCTGCTTCATTAGGAGCAATGGGTTTCAACGTTGATATTTTCTGTATTTCAGATAGTCCACGTCGTGCTCACTCTATTGCTGCTCAAGGTGGTATCAATGCCGCTAAGAACTATCAAAATGATGGTGATAGTGTTGGACGTTTGTTCTACGATACTATCAAAGGTGGTGACTACCGTGCTCGCGAAGCTAACGTTTATCGTTTGGCCGAAGTAAGTAATAATATTATTGACCAATGTGTAGCTCAAGGTGTTCCTTTTGCTCGTGAATATAGCGGATTATTAGACAACCGTTCTTTTGGTGGTGCTCAAGTATCGCGTACTTTTTATGCTCGTGGTCAAACCGGTCAACAATTGCTTTTGGGTGCTTACGGTGCATTGAGTCATCAAATAGCTCGTGGTACTGTAAAACTTCATGAACGTCATGAAATGTTAGACCTTGTATTGGTTGACGGTAAAGCTCGTGGTATTATTGCTCGCGACCTTACTACTGGCGAAATCAAACGTTTTGCTGCTCACGCTGTAGTTTTAGCTACCGGTGGTTATGGTAACATATATTTCCTTTCAACCAATGCTATGAACTCCAACGGTTCTGCTGAGTGGTGCTGCCACAAAAAAGGTGCTTACTTTGCTAACCCTTGCTTCGTTCAAATTCACCCAACTTGTATTCCTGTTCACGGTGATTACCAATCTAAACTTACTCTTATGAGTGAAAGTTTGCGTAACGATGGACGTATTTGGGTTCCTAAAAAGAAAGAAGATGTAGAAGCTCTTCGTAAAGGTACTTTGAAACCTACAGATATTAAAGAAGAAGACCGCGACTACTACTTGGAACGTCGTTATCCTGCTTTCGGTAACTTGGTACCTCGCGACGTAGCATCTCGTGCTGCTAAAGAACGTTGTGATGCTGGTTTTGGTGTTAACAACACTGGTTTGGCTGTATTCTTAGATTTCTCTACAGCTATCCAACGCTTAGGACGTGACGTTATTGAAGCTCGTTATGGAAACTTGTTCCAAATGTACGAAAAAATTACTGCTGTTAATCCATACGAAACCCCAATGATGATTTATCCTGCTATCCACTACACTATGGGTGGTATTTGGGTTGACTATGAATTGCAAACTTCTATACCTGGATTGTTCGCAGCTGGTGAAGCAAACTTCTCAGACCACGGTGCTAACCGCTTAGGTGCTTCTGCTTTGATGCAAGGTTTGGCTGACGGTTATTTCGTATTGCCATACACTTTGCAAAACTACCTTGCAGACGAAATTTACAGCGGAAAAGTATCTGCTAACTCTCCTGAATTTGATAAAGCTGAAGAAAGCGTACGTCAACGTATCGATGCTCTCATGACTATAAAAGGAAGTAAGACTGTAGATTATTTCCACAAAAAACTTGGTTTAATTATGTGGGATTATGTAGGTATGGGACGTAATGCTGAAGGATTACAAAAAGGTTTGGCTTTGATTAAAGAACTTGAAGTAGAGTTCTGGAAAGATGTTCAAGTAACAGGTACTCCTGATTCTATGAATCCTGAACTAGAAAAAGCTATCCGCTTGGCTGATTACTTTGAATTGGCTAAATTGATGGCTAAGGATGCTTATCATCGTAATGAATCTTGCGGTGGTCACTTCCGTGAAGAATACCAAACTGAAGATGGTGAAACTCTTCGTAACGACAACGACTATATGTATGTTGCTGCTTGGGAATATCAAGGACACAACCAAGACGAAGTTCTTCACAAAGAACCTTTGGTATATCAAGACATCGAAATCAAACAACGTAATTATAAATAATAGACAATTTCTTTCGAAGGGCAAAACAATGCTTGATGAAAGAAGCGAAAACAGATAGTAATTATGAATTTCACATTGAAAATATGGCGTCAAGAAAATGCTAAGGCTAAAGGACGCTTCGAAACATATAAAGTAGAAAACATATCTTCTGACTGCTCCTTCTTGGAAATGTTGGATATTTTGAACGAAAGTTTAATTTCAAACAAAATAGCTCACCCTGTTTGTTTCGACAACGATTGTCGTGAAGGTATTTGTGGTATGTGTGGTTTGTACATCAATGGTCGCCCTCATGGTAATGATGACGGTGTAACTACTTGTCAATTACACATGCGTAAATTCACCGACGGTGAAACTATTTGGATTGAACCTTGGAGAGCTAAAGCTTTCCCTGTAATCCGTGACTTGGTAGTAGACCGTACTGCTTACGATAAAATTATTCAAGCAGGTGGATATGTGTCTGTTTCTACCGGTGGTGTGCCAGACGCTAACTCTATACTTATAGCTAAAGATAAAGCTGATAAAGCTATGGATGCTGCTGAATGTATTGGTTGTGGTGCTTGTGTTGCTGCTTGTAAAAACGCTTCAGCTATGTTGTTTGTAAGTGCTAAAGTTTCTCACTTAGCTTTGTTGCCTCAAGGTAAAGTAGAAGCTGCTAACCGTGTTCAAAAGATGGTAGAAAAAATGGATGAACTTGGCTTTGGTAACTGTACTAACACTTACGCTTGTGAAGCTGAATGTCCTAAGTTGATAAAACGCTCAAATATCGCTCGCTTGAATCGCGAATGGATTTGTGCTAGAGTAGGTAAAGAAAAATAATTTTTTCTATTAATTAAAAGCATCAAGGGCAGTTTCAAACATTACGAAACTGCCCTTTATTAATACTAAAAATATGGCCGAACATAACGATTTTGGAAACGTGGGAGAACAATTGGCTCAAGAATATTTAGAACAAAAAGGCTACCAAATACTTGAAACCAATTGGCGGAGTGGGCATAACGAGGTGGATATTGTAGCACTAAAAGACAATATTCTTACATTTGTAGAGGTGAAGACTAGACGAACAGTAAAATGGGGTGAGCCTCAATTATTTGTAACTCGAGAGAAACAGCGTAGCTACATAGCATTGGCAAACAAATATGTACGAATGAATAATCGTAATGAAGAGGTTCGTTTTGATATTATTGCCATACTATTGAACAATAATCAACGTAAAATAGAGCATATTGAGGGTGCATTCTCGATCATTTGTTGAATAATATGTATATAGGAGTAATATATAACTAGTTATATTACAATCTATTGTCAATCGCTTCATGATAGGGTATCACAAACCTAATGGTATACCGTCAATCGTTGTACGATATATAATCAAAAATCCCTCGTGATGTAGATGAGTTTTCCTCACTATGTAGATGAAACTACTACGTGATGTAAATTTTATTTTCCAAGTTGCATCTTATGAATTTATATATCAAAATGTTGTAGATTTAAAATTTCAAGACCAATTTAATTTAACCCAAATTGGCAATTGGAAATATCATGGAAAAATAATCCAATCATTTCCTTAAAATGTTATTTTGATTTCAATATAATAAAACAATACTTTCTGTCTGTATAGAAAGACCTTTAAAGAGGTATTTTTGACCTTGGAAGGTCAGCGACTAGACCTTCTAAGGTCAAAAAAATGATCTTTTGAGATGAAAAATCGACATCAAAAGTACAATTCATTGGAGCGACTAATTTATCCAAAAATCCTAACGACCGATTGGGGTTTAATCAAGATGTGTAAATACAACTTAATAGATCATAGAAAAAGTACAGTATATAAAAAATGACTTTTTCTGAGATTGTTTTTTTCAATACTAATAGCTTTGGATTATTTGGTTTTACAAAGTTGATATATCAGTCTATTGTTGTGATGAATCTTTTTTTATTATATTAACGTTATTATCACAAAAAAAATGTATATTTGTAGCACTTGAGTGTAGACTCAAAAATAAATGAAAATGTTGAAATATAGTGAAATAAAGATATAAAAATACAATGGAAAACCATAAAGAAATAGTTATTTGTATGGGTAGTTCGTGTTTTGCACGTGGCAATAAGAACTATGTTGAGATAATAAAAAAGTATTTGAATGAACATAATTTGACCAATAAAATTACTTTTAAAGGTCAGTTGTGTAGTGATAATTGTAGCAAAGGGCCGGTTATTCAGATAGGGGATACCGAGTATTTTGAAATTGATGAACAAAAACTTAAGCGTATTTTGCACGAAAACTTTGTGTAATTTCTGTAGAACAAATTACAACAGATTATAGCATATAGGCTGAGGTTACAAAAAAATCAACTTTAAATATTAATTCAAACATTAAACAGAAAATAGTTATGTCAGATCGTCAAGAACCGTTATATACCGAAAAAAACAATTGCCAAGATTGTTATAAATGTATAAAAGAGTGTCCGGTTAAATCAATCAAGATAGAAGATACGAGTGCTTCTATTCGTTATGAATATTGTACTTATTGCGGACACTGTATTACAATATGTCCGGCAAAAGCCAAAAAGATTCGCGACGATAGTCAAGAAATAATCACAGCGCTGCAAAATAAAGAGAAACTGATAATATCGTTGGCACCTAGTTATATATCTGAATTTCCAACAGTGGGTGAAGAAACATTTGTTGCCGCTGCCAAGGAAATGGGTTTTTTTGGAGTTTCGGAAACGGCACTGGGTGCCGAAAAAGTTTCGGAAGCTACTAAGGCTTGGTTGGATAAGCAGGATAAGGGTGTGTTTATATCATCGTGCTGTACAGCCGCTGTGCATTATGTATGCAAATATTATCCAGAAAAGAAACATTTGTTGGTACCCATAGATACGCCTATGGTAGCACATGGTAAAATGTTAAAAAAGCAATATCCCGGTTGTAAGGTGGTATTTGTAGGCCCATGTATTGCCAAAAAGAAAGAAAGTGATATGAATACTTCTGTTATTGATTATGCTCTCACTTACAAAGAATTTGTGGAGATGATGGATTGGTTTGGAGTGGATTTTGATTTTACCAACCCTACCGAACAAGATGTGTTTATCCCTCAACGTGCCAACAAAGGTAGGCTTTTCCCTGTGGATGGCGGAATGATTGCCAATATGATTAAGAGCGAAGAAGTAGCAAGTATAAACAATAACAATAGTCCGGTATCGTATATGACATTTTCGGGAGTGAAAAATATCAAGGAAATAATAGAAGATTCGGATCGTTTTGATGTATCAGGCAAGTTGTTCTTGGAATTGATGATATGCGAAGGTGGCTGTGTGAAAGGCCCTGGAACATTGGAAGAAAAATCTGTGGCATCGAAACGAATAAAAGTATTTTCGTCGCTCAAGAAAGAACAACAGATGCCAACCGTGGAAGAAAATCTCCAATTGTTTGATGGAATAAATGTTGATAATTCTTTCGATTCCATATCTGCTCCTCCCGTTATAGAGTATCCAGATGCAAAGATTGAAGAAGCTTTGCAATCAGTAAACAAATTCTCCAAACAGGCAGAACTGAATTGTTCGGGTTGTGGTTACGACAATTGTCGCGAGTTTGCCAAAGCTCTTATCGATGGTCGTGCCGAAAGTTCGATGTGTATATCTTTCATGCGTTCGGTGGCATCCAATCAAACAAATATTCTGTTGCGTAAGATTCCATACGGTTTTGTAATTGTAAACGACGATATGCAGATAGTTGATTCCAACGAAAAGTTTATCAAAATATTGGGCGAAGATGCCATGTTTATACACGAAAATATCCCAAACCTAATAGGTGCCGATGCTCGAAAACTTATACCTTTTGCATACTTGTTTGAAAAGGTATTAAAGAATGGCAACGATCATTTGGAGCAAGATGTACGATACAACGATAAGTACCTAAACGTATCGGTAATGACCATACAAGCCGGAAAAACAGTGTGTGGAATAGTCCAAAATATGCACGAGCCCGAAGTGCGTAAAGATTTGGTTATAAATCGTACTCGCGAAGTTATTTTGGAAAATCTAAAAGTGGTTCAACAAATAGCATTCTTATTGGGCGAAAACGCCTCGTTTACCGAAACAATGCTCAACTCTATTGTCGAATCGCACGACGAAACCAAAAAATAAAGCATTACCATGAGTGAGAAAAAAGATAAAATACACTTGCAGTACTTCTTTGAGGTAGGAGTTTACAACGTAAACAAAAATGGTAAGTTTTGTTGTGGCGACACCTTCATGTCCAGGAAAATGCAAGAGGAAAATAGATTGGTATGCGTATTGTCGGATGGCTTGGGTAGTGGAGTAAGAGCCAATATACTATCTACAATGACTGCCTCAATGGCACTGAATTTCTGCTTGCGAAACGAGCCAGTGGTGCGTACTGCCAATATTATTAAGAATACATTACCGATAGATTCGTCGAGAAATATCAGTTATTCTACATTTACTATTGCCGATGTTGATGCCCTTACAGGAACCGGAAAGGTGGTGGAATATGACAATCCCCCGTTCCTCCTTATCAGAAACGGTACGGTTATAGACGTAGATAAGGAACTGATGGACGTGGATTATACCTTTACTGACGAGGAACATCCTCCCGTAGGCAACGTATATATAAGCCATATAAACTTCAAGCCAGGCGACCGATTGATAATGTTTTCCGACGGGGTGGTGCAGTCCGGCATGGGGATAAGCAGTGCCAATATGCCTTTCGGTTGGGGTGTTGACGGTATTGCGACCTACGCCGAACGTGTGATAGCTCAAAATCCAACAATATCGGCACAAGACCTTGCCCACGATATCGTTACACGTGCAGTATTCAACGATGGATACAAGTCTAAGGATGATATTACCTGCGCTTGTGTATATATACGCAGTCCACGCCGTTTGCTGTTGTGTTCCGGCCCTCCGTTTGACGAAAGCAAGGATAAATATTTGGGCGATGTGGTACGGGATTTCGACGGAAAGAAGATAATTTGCGGTGGAACCACCTCCAAAATCATATCCCGCCAGTTGAACGAGCCTATCGAAGTGCCTCTTACAAACCTTTCGCCCGATATGCCGCCGGCATCGATAATGAAAGGTATCGATTTGATAACCGAAGGTATACTTACGCTTGGAAAGCTAAATGAACTGCTAGAACGCAAAGGTGCATCGGATATAAAAGGCAACAAAACTCCGGCTCACGATATATTCAACCTGCTGATGCAGAGCGATTGCATTCATTTCCTTATAGGAACAAAAATCAACGAGGCACACCAAGACCCATCCTTGCCCGTGGAATTGGAAATACGCCGAAACGTGATTAAAAGGATTGAAAAGCAGCTGGAAGAGAAATTTCTGAAAGAAGTGCATGTAGAATTTATATAAAAAATCTTTTTAGGATAATTATAAATTAAAGGTGAGAATCACATAGGAGGTTCTCATCTTTTTTTCAATATTTTGGAAAACCATACATATTCGGACATCACAACCCTGCGGGTTACGCCTCAAAACTCCCATACTTTTGACCTATAAGTATGGGAGTTTTAGATGCTAAGTCCGTGGGTTACGACTGCAAAGTTACGTACTTATTATTTTGTGACCATGCGATGGCGGTAAAAATACTACGTGATGCAGATTTCTATTCCTCGTGATTCTGTCGGATTTTCCTCGTGAGGAAATTTCATCTACCACGCGATGGAAACTTAAATATATTAAACCATACTTTTCCCGGCCAATAGATGTTACCCCGATTTTACGGCAATGTTAATAAATATCTACTTTTTATTGATAAAAAAGTATTCGGTTTATATATTTTTTTACTTCTTATAATAAGTTGTTTTGTATTATGTAAAGGACTTAATTTTGACTTATATGAAAAAAAATCTTTGAAAATGCTCGATGTTTCAAAATAAATGTGTATTTTTGCGGTGTTAAATAAATGTATAAACAATAATAAAAAAGAGATGGAAAGAAGAAATTTTAGAACAAGAATTTTAGTTGCAGTTATTTTTGCAATATCGGTAAGTTTTACCAACAATGAATTATCGGCTCAAATTTTAGTTGAGAATAGTGGTAAAGTTCATATAGGTCCGAGATTAGCTAATACTGATTTGGGAAATGTATTATCAGTGTCTATAATGGGGAAAAATAATGATCCCTTTAAGACGGGTGCTAAATTATCGTTTGGCGATTTTGGGCAGCAAAAGAATAATGGTTGGAATGTTTTTGTTGGTGAATATGGAAATACTGATACCGACCAATTATGGCTACATGGTAAAAATGGATTTTACTTAACTACATACAATGGTACTCATGTAGTTGCTTATTGTGACTATAATACCGGAGGAAGCATGGTGTTAAAGACAGGATTAATGCTTAATGAAATGTATGTTAGCTGTGATCCTCAATTAATGGGGCCGACAGCTTCAATAAAAACGCCATTGGAAAAGTTGCTTAAGTTAGAAAGTGTTGGATTTGAATATACTTACAACGAAGACTTTGAAACGCTTCCAGGTTCAGTTGTAGTAAATGATCCATGTACTACACCTAAAGAAATTGCCGATAGTATAAACTATGCAAAGCGTCTTAGTAGAAACAATGAAGGTAAACAAAAATATGGTTTTGAAATATCGTCTATAGAAACTACCTTTCCTGAATTGGTGACAGAAGATTCCATTGGATATAAATATGTAAATTACACTGATCTGATTCCTGTTTTGATAGCTGCTATACAGCAACAACAAAACACTATAGATCGGCAAAGTGTATTGATAGAAGACCAAGCCAATCAATTATCTTTGCTAAATAATACTTACAGAATTAATGCCAACGACTCTGTTACAACAAGGTCTATGTTGCAAACATCTCTTCAAGATGAGTCTATATTGTATCAGAACAATCCAAATCCTTTCAATTCTAATACAACCATTCAGTATTATATTGCTACATCTGCCACATCTGCCACCATATATGTTTTCGATTTGCAAGGCAACAGCAAGCTAACATTTCCTATTGAAACTTTTGGCAATGGAAGCGTAAATATTTCCGCACAGTCGTTATCGGCCGGTATGTATGTCTATACTTTAGTGGTAAACAACACTATTGTAGATAGCAAGCGGATGATATTGACAGAGTAACGGAAGGAGGAAAATATGAAAAGAATATTATTAATTGTTGCTTGCATAATGGTAATAACCACCACAAGCAAAGCACAAGACAGTGTGGTCTATAAATCGGTACTCGGCGATAGTATAGCTGAATGGTATGATCTGTTCTTCATGGAAGATTTATCTTCAGGTAATACAGTACCATCAATTGTTCTAACTAACGACTATATAAAAATATCAGATACTGTTTATTACATTTACCAATCTTTTCAATCAGCACATTACAATGTTCCTGATCCATATTGTTTTACAGAACTCTATGATTCAACGAAGTATATTAGAGAATCCGACGACAATAGCAAACTTTATTTTCGTTGGGCAGGACAGAGTAGCGAAATGCTTATAATGGATTTGAATTTGAAAGTAGGGGACACGTTAGATACAAGGAGTTGGAAGTGGAAAATTGATAATTATGAATACTATTATTATATATTTGATAGTATTTACAATGGACCAACAATAGTAGTGGATAGTGTATATTATCATGATGGAAGAAAGTGTATTAGGACGAATTATTATATAACATTTGAGCACCATAGTGGTTTTTATCCTCCTTATACCGATACATTGAAATTTATGGAAGGAATAGGACCAAGTTTTGGTATTATGTATGTTCCTATAACAATGCTTACAAAGGCAGATTGGAGATATTTTAAAGAGATATTATTTTGTTATTTTAAAGATGATACGTTTGAATATCATAGGGAGACACGACATTCTTGTCTTATCTGGTGGACTATAGGTATAGACGAAGCCGACGATTCAAAAGCAAGCCTTTATCCAAATCCTACAAAAGACAAAGTTTTTATTACCAACTTGGCAGCAGAAGAACACTATATCAAAGTAGTATCACAAATGGGAATAGAGGTAAAAACTATTACTGCATACGGCCGGGAAGTGGAAATAGATTTAAAGGAATTGCCAAACGGGGTTTACAATATAGTTATAGTAAACAGTAATGGTTTAACGAGCAAAAAAATAATTAAGCTATGAAAAGGGTAAATTTGATTTTATTATTTATTGTTTGTACTTCAGTTGTATATTCTCAAAATACAAAGTATTCTCGTAATGGTAGTGATTATTCACCTATTGGAGAGATTCGATTTTTAGTTGTTTTTGCGGATGTGATAAACGATACTATTTCGGATGATATAATTGGGTGGAACGAAGGTGAACTTCCAACTTATGCCGAATCAATAGTAGATGTATCCATTAATGGAAATTTGAAAAGTTATATTAGTAGATTTTATAAGGAAGCATCGTTTGGAAATTTATCTATTGTAGGTGATTATTACCCTTATCTTGTTGAATTTACTCGTAATAATTCTACTTTTGGGGTAACTTCTGTTACAAATTATTTGGATAGTATTCCGGGTGAAATAGTTACAAAGCATGGCTATCATCTATCGGATTTTGATAAATGGAACTATCCGAAAAGTAGAAATTATAATTGCACTCCTAATAATACTCCGGATAATAAAATTGATATGTTGGTTGTAGTGTGGAGACGAAATAAAAACTATAGAGGAGGAGCCAGAAGTGGAGGCAGTTGTATAGGGGGAAATTATGAATATAAAATAAAAAATTTCGATGGGATTAATGGATATTCACAAATAAGCCATGATGATGTTTCCGAAATTTTACGGCATGAATTTGGGCATTGTTTGATTGGAAATAACAGTTTTCATACCGGTGGAGCCGGAACTAATGCTCGAAGTACTTTTCTATCAGATATCGGAGGTTATAGTACACTTAGCAGCCATAATACCAACCTTGATTTTTGCAATGGGTGGGATAGATGGTGGCTTGGCTGGAAGCATAGTTCAAAAACTCACTTTATTTCTGCCATAAATTCCAATGGAACTGAAGTAGTTTCGGATATAGTTTATGGCGATAGCTTGGCTGATAACGAATTTATATTACGCGATTTTGCCACATGGGGCGATGCTGTTCGCATAAAATTGCCACATATAGCTCAAGGTGTAAAAAATCAATATTTATGGATAGAGAATCATCAAATAAAAACGGCATCTGTTGAATATAGTGAAGAACATCAAAGGCCTAAAGGAATAAGATTTAATATTCAGATAGGTAATGATGATTTGTATTCAACTGACGAGTCACAAACAAATTATTTGGTTCCATTATCGTTTTTTGGAAATCACGATTATTATTACGATACTTTGGATTATCCACAGGATAGAGAATTTAAATATCGTTATCGTGCCAGTACTTACAGCAATATGGAAAATCCATTTACGGGAAACCATCCGGCAATGATTCCGGCATTTGATTATACAAAAGATGATATTATTAAAGCAAAAGAACTTATTACTGTTATGGAGTTGTTTTTGGATAATGAAATGGTATTGAATAATTGGCCGGTTTATGGCAATAAATATGATGCTTTCCCTGTAAATTCAACACTTTCTATTGCGTCCAACCCTCCATCCACTCCACTATTGACATACACTACTCCATCCCGAGGTGAGGGAGGGGCTTTGGGTAGCTTTTTAGCAGAGCCAAAACCACATGACAATAGATATATATGGTTAAATGGTTTAAGAGTGGATATAGTAGAACAATATTCAAATGGAAATATCAAACTACGTGTTGTATGGAACGATTTTAAGGTAGATAGTAATGTACGTTGGTGTGGACCAATAATGCTTAGCGAAAGAGTTGAATTGCAACCATCATGTACAATATCCTTAGATCATGGTATGACAGCAACGCGTCCCAATAATCCGATTACATTGGAAGGGCAAAAAGTATTTACGGATCCCACTGTTTTTACTTGTCTAAATGGTTCTTATTTTAAGCAAGAAGCATATTCTACAGTCAATGTTATCAACAACTCTACATTGGTGCTTGACTCGGGTTCGGTGTACGAAGTAAATGATAATGCTGTTTTGAATATCGAGTCGTCGGGTACGTTGGTGGTTAAATCCGGTGCCACTCTTCGTGTAAAAGGCAGAGGATATGTTGATATTAAAAATGGCGGATATATATGTGTGGAAAATGGTGCTACAATAGAACTTGTAGATACATTAAGCATGGTTTGTCTTCGTTTGGGTAGCCAAATAGGATTAAAGAGTGGAGTAAATAACGATATGGATTGCTCGTGTATTACTTCTGCTTCGGCAATAAATACAATCGGTAATGGTACAATAGGCAATTTTGCAACAGATCGTTGTATTCAAAATACCATATACTCGACAACTACAGTGGAAACGGGCAATAATATTGATGTTGGATACGATGTGTGTAATACTCCATACGGAGATGTGATTATACAAAATAACTCGAATGTGGTTATAGATGCCGGTGGAGATGTTGAACTGAAAAACAATGTAGAAGTAAAACAAGGCTCATCATTGGAAGTAAGATAGCAAAACACTTATATTGCAATAAGGTAAGTAATTAAATATTTTTTCTGAACGGTGTAAACTTCCACAATGGAAGTTTACACCGTTTTATTTATAAGGTAAAATATTAAGTATTTGGGGAATAATAATGAAAAGAGATAGTAGAAATATGTCAGTGTTAAACCCAATGTGAAGCAAAAGCAGATATAACACATCAGGTAGTTATATCTGCTTTTTTCGTTGGTCGAAACAGCGGAATGATGTTGGCAAAACCTCAAATATCGTTCCGAATACCTTGTTTTTGCACACACCTTATTCTTTTTGTTCGGCGATGATAGTCTGCAAACTTCGAAGTCCTTCAACTATCACTCTCTAAACGATCGATTTTTACCCTCGTACCATGCTTAAGAAACGCCCAGAAAACTGCGGCTATATATTTGCGGCTTTGGCATCGCATTACAGCTATGTTTATAGAGAGACAATAAAAAGAAACGAGAAGTCGACTTACCGACTTCTCGTTTCTTTCCATCATAAAACGTTGCAGTGTTTTTTATCTTTCAGTTGTTTCTTCTTCCTCTTCGATAGATTCTCCTTCTATGAATTCTTCACCATCTTCTTCTTCGATAAATTCATTTTCAGGAGCTTCTTTAGGTTGGTGTGCAAGCCATTTAGAATCCACTTTTTTTACCAATAATGCACCGCGGCTGTTTTCTTCGCCCAATGCTTCGGTATCGATATTTCCATCTTTGTCTTTAACGATAATTTTGTATTCGACATCAGCGATAGAGTCGCTTTCCATTTCTATAGCCACGATTTCTATGGTGCTGTTGGCGAATTTTTCTTTGAACGCAGCATCAATAACGGCCGACGAATCGCCGGGAGAAAACAATTGGTCTAGCAAAGTCAATAATTCTTGTGTTTCGGGTGTAGCAAATTGTTTTGCTTTGTTGAAATCACAATCGATGTTTATTGCTCTTAAATAATCAACGGCAACGGTTTCGATTTGTTTTCTGTCGCTGTTGCAAGCAGTCATCATTACAAATGTAATAACTGCTAACGATAAGATTTTGAATGTCTTTTTCATTTTTAATTATAATATTTTATAAGTTTTTGTTTTGCAAAGTTACGAAATAATTTGAATTGAAACGGTTTTAGGTCGATAAAATATAATTTTTTTTGTATTGTTATTTATTTTTACCTTTGTAAATTAAACATTATATGGTTTCAAAAGTTGCATTTCTATTCTTATTTCGAGAACATAATCTTTTCGCTATTAAACATTTTGGCCAATACATACGAGAATGCTCCGGCATAAATGATATTGACAACTATGGTAATGCCTACGTTGATCAAGCTGTAGTTGAACGAGAATATGCCCGTCATGGCTTGAACACTGTTGTACACAGGTATCAAGTACCACGACAGCGATGTTTGAGGTTCGCCACCTCCTATCATCGAGGTCAAGCCTACCATCATTATAACTATCATCAAAGGAAGTACCAACGTGGTGGCCTCTTTCACCGTTTTGGCGTAGGCCGAAATGATGGATATAAGCGATATCAAAATCAGCACAGTAGAAAGTATTATTCCTAATATCAGCAAGTAGTCGGAAGTGGTGTATATGTTGGTAGATAAGCCTTCTATCTCGCTACCTATAAATTCGGGCAACGAAAGCATTACACCCAAAAAGCTCGATAGTCCGCTGATAAGTGCTATAAAACTAAGACTTATGATTTTGCCGAAGGCCAAATGGCTGCGACTCATCGGGGTTACGAGCAATGTGGCTATAGTGCCGCGTTCTTTTTCGCCCGAAATAGATTCGGGTGCCACTGCCATACAACCAGAGTAAAGGAAGATAAGCAGCATGAATGGCAACATCGACGAAAATATCTTTCCCATAAAGTCCTCGTCGGTAGCAAGGTCGAACTTTTCGTTTGCTGTTTCTTCGGTGTAGGCATTGATGTTGAACTTGTTGGAGATTGTTTCTTCGTACGACGTAAGCATTGTTCTAACAAAGCCTTCGGCATTGTCAGACTCAATGTTTGCAACGTTGGAATAA
The DNA here is from genome assembly GCA_017646685.1 of Bacteroidales bacterium. GTDB lineage: Bacteria > Bacteroidota > Bacteroidia > Bacteroidales > P3 > HGM05376. The sequence goes on from JAGCLZ010000041.1 coordinate 39,916, forward strand.
ATAAGAACATTGGGTGCCATCTGTGTGGTGTCGGCCACATTATAGTTGGCCACAGCACTGTCGAACTGTGGAGGGAACACTACCAATAGTTCCACTTCCTTGTTCTCGATAAGCGATTTAATGCTTTCGATGTCGGTATCATCGGCATTGCTAATGTCCATACCTAGGCCTTCGAACATGGGCTGCACCGATTTGGGCATGTTTTGAACATACACTTTGGCTCGATAGTCTTTGTCGGCCTCGAAAGTGTCGCGGATTCCGCCCAACATAAAAGTGTATATAACATATATGAGTAGTCCGGGCATTATCATTGTGGTGAAGACCAAACGTTTGTCGCCAAAAAATCGTGCAAACTCTTTCTTTACAATTGTCAAGATGTTGTTTTTATTCATCGTTGCCTCCTTTCAATTCTGAGTAAATATCAAAGAAACGGTCTTCGAGCGACTTTCCGTTCTTTATGTTTTCCAATGTGTCGCAAGCCACCATACGGCCGTCTATTATCACGCCCACTCTGTCGCACACCTTTTCCACCAAGCTGAAGATGTGAGTAGAAAGTATTATGCTCTTGCCCATATCGCGAAGCTCCAACAGATAGTCGGTGACGGTTTTGGCGGTAAGCACGTCAAGGCCGTTGGTAGGCTCGTCGAAGATGATTATATCGGGGTTGTGCACCAACGATATGGCCAACGATACTTTTTGTTTCATACCAGTTGAGAGGTTTGCCACTTTCACTTCGGCAAACTTCTCGATGCCGAAACGGGAAAATAGTTTGCCTTTGCGTTCGTCGCGTGTGGCGGGGTCTATCCCATATAGTTCGGAAAAGAAGTCGAACAGATAGTTTGGAGTAAAAAAGTCTTCGAGCTTAAGTTCGCTGGTCAGGAACCCTATTCGTTCGCGAACCTGCTGAGGGTTGGCGGTTATGCTGAAGCTGTCCACTATTGCATCGCCGCTGTCGGGACGTATCAGTGTGGTGACCATACGCAGGGTAGTGGTTTTGCCGGCACCGTTGGGTCCTAGTAGTCCGAATATCTCGCCCTTGTAGGCCGAGAACGAAAGGTCGTCGACCGCAACCTTTGTTTTACAGTTGGTCTTTTCCAACTTTTGTTGTTTCCGTGAAAGGGTGAAAGTTTTTTTCAGCCCTTTGGCTACAAGTATTTCTTCCATATTATTAAATTATTATTTTGTTTTCTGAATGAGTAGTTAAAGTTTCTTTCTTATAGTTTCTGTGCCAAACAATGGCAATGATTATTGCAGCTGCTATAAAACCACTACATCCGATAATTCCTGTAGGCAGAGGTCCAAGAAATGGATCGATCGGGGAATCAAATAAGATAAAAGCTAATGAGGAAGTACTATATATAACACTATATACTAATACTCCCGGTATGCAACTTTGTGTTTTGATACACAAAAAGGACGAGAGGGTTCCTGTTGCTATGCTAAATATGTACGTCGCAATTATTCCTATATAGGGTATATCGTAATATTCTGCGTGGCTACTGTAAGTTAGTATAGTTGAGGGTGTACTCCATAGTGCCCATATAGTTCCTAATATAAGTACTAAAGGTATGGGTTTGAAAAACTTAGACAATTTTGGTAATAAATAACCTTGCCAGCCCCAAACTTCTCCAAAAAAGGATATAAAGCAAATTATTGGACCCAATACAATAGGTACTAGTATATCATTAATATAATCGATTTTATAAGATTCCGGAATACGTGCATTTGAGGCTATTAATTCTTGGATTTTTTCACTTTGAGATAGTGCTTCACATGGTTCTTCGATTAATATGTGGTATACCAAATGATATATAAATCCTCCTGCCACTATAAGTAAAATAGGCACAAGCCATGCCGTTAGGTAATACTTTGCATTTCCTTTCAGATTTGGTTTTATCCATAGGTTTTTAAAGCCTTCGCCTGTGGTGAGCCTAGTAATAATTACACCTATAGCCGGAGAAATTAATATTATGGTCTTTGATATACTTTGGATTAATTGTCGTGTTTCGCTGAACGATGTATAATAGTCTCTATCTTTCAGACTGTATAGAAATAAAAAATACAATCCGAAACTTATCGTGAAGGTATATATCAGAAACGATATTATTCTATTTCTTTCTGTTCTTTCCATAGATGTATATTATTAGAAGTGATGTCTTGCAAAACTATTATTCTTTACAATTTTATTTGTTTTGATGTTTCGTGCTTGCCGAATAGTTTTAGTTGGAACAGTTTTAGGCGGATGAAATGAAATATTTTCTCGTCTTTGTCCCAATATATAAGAATTATTATTGCAGCTATAATCAGTCCGAGGCCGCCTATTATTCCGGCCGGAGTGGGGCCGAGGAGGGTGTTGTCGTTAGTAGCTGCAAAGAACAATCCTGCTCCTGCAAAACTGTTGATGGCACCATGGGCTATAACGCCGGGTATGCAGCTTTGTGTTTTCATACAGAGGTAGGAGAATATCGTTGCCAATGCGATGCAGAATATGCACATCATTACGATGCCTACAATGGGGTAGCCCCAATAGTCGGTGCCGTAATTGTGTCCCAATGCAATGATGGGTGCGTGCCATAGCCCCCATATAGTTCCGGTGACGAGCAACATGGGTATTCTAGACATCTTGTTTGCCATCTTGGGCAATAGGTATCCACGCCATCCCCATTCCTCGCCAAAGCAGGTGATGAAGTTTAAGATAGGTCCGAATAGTACGGCTGTTATTGTTTGGCCTATTATAAGTACTTTCAGCGGAGGCATATTGGCAGGTAATTCTCCGCCAACTTCTGACATTGTTTTCATGATGTAGCCCGAATTGGGGTCGAACTGTTCGGGGAAGCATAGGTAATACACTACAGCTCCTATTGTGCTAAGCACCGATGGTGCCAACCATGCAAACAGATAATACTTTATGTTGCCTTTGAAGTGGGGGTGAATCCACGAGTTGCGGAATCCTTCGCCGGTGATAAGGCGTGTAAGAACCACGCATAGTGCCGGTATAAACATCACACCGGCCACAGCAAGTGTCACGATAGGATTTGTGCCATAGCCGTATTGTCCGACAAGAGGATAGATTATCCCAAATTCTACTGCAAAGGTAATTCCAAACACCAATGCCAGAAAAATAATTATTCTTTTAGTTTCCATAACTCTTACTCTTTATCTTTCTTTGTTGTTGATTTCTTTGGTAAACGTTTGTTTTTCTTCAAAGCTTCATTCAGTATCCATTCTATTTGCCCGTTGGTGCTGCGGAACTCGTCCGCAGCCCATTTCTCGATGGCTTCGAATATCTCGGCATCAACGCGTAAGGCAAATGACTTTTTCATTTCTCAACTTTTTGAATTAATTAGTACAAGCTACCTGTGTTTATAACAGGACTTGCCGATTCGTCGGCACAAAGCACTACCAATAAATTGCTTACCATAGCGGCTTTGCGTTCTTCGTCAAGTTCAACAATGTTGTCTTCGCTAAGTTTCTTCAATGCCAAGTCCACCATACTTACAGCACCTTCCACTATCTTTTCACGAGCCGATATTATAGCGTCGGCTTGTTGGCGACGTAGCATGGCACTAGCTATCTCCGAGCTGTAGGCCAAATAGTTGATACGAGCCTCGATGATTTCTATACCGGCAATGGCAAGGTGCGAACTAAGTTCTGCTTCCAAGCAATTGTTTATCTCGTCGCCACCCGAACGTAGTGTCATTTCTTCGGAGGTGCCGTCGATATTGTCGTAGGCATACATTCCTGCCACTTTACGAAGGGCAGCATCGCTTTGTACTTTCACAAAGTTGTCGAAACTGCGTAGGTTTATAACCGAAGAAGCACTATTTTTGTTGGACTTATCTTCTGATGACGATACTTCAAAGCAAGCTTTGTAGGTGTCTTTTATACGCCACACCACTATAAGCCCAATCATTATCGGATTACCCTTTTTGTCGTTCACCTTTATAGGTTCTACATCCATGTTGCTTATGCGAAGATACAGTTTTTTGCAGCCATACAATGGGTTGAACCAAAAGAAGCCGTTTTCCTTTACCGTGCCAACGTATTTGCCAAAGAAGGTAAATATCGCCGACTGGTTAGGCTGTACAAGTTTGAAACCTATCAAATGGAAAGTCCATAAA
>JAGCLZ010000042.1 GCA_017646685.1 Bacteroidales bacterium
GAAGCACCTCCAAACTTATTTATCTCGTAAGTCATAATTCAGAATACATTTATATTGTTTCTACTCCCCTACACCGGAATTCGCTCCCATAGAGGCTGCATCTTTGCCAGTAGATAGAACATCGAGGATATCAACATATTTGGGAGTAAGTATTATCTCTGTTCGGCTACTTATGTTGCGACTTTTCTTGTTGTCGTTGCTCACCTTTGGGGCAAAGTCGGCCTTGCCGCTTGCCGTTATGCGGTTGGGTTTGATATTTTTATTTTTCAGCAATGCTTTCACCACGCTTGCCGAACGCATTACACTCAAATCCCAATTATCTTTAACCTCGTTTCGACCGGCATAAGCCTCATTGGCAGTATGGCTTTCGACCGTCACATCAACGTCCGGATTCTCTTCCAATATCTTGGCTAAAGAGGCTAAAACTTTCAACCCCTCGGCCGATACCTCCCATCGTCCCTTGGCAAAGAGCAACCTTTCTTCAACAGTTACATATAGTTTATCATCTTTTATATCTATTTTCAAGCCTTTGCTTTCAAAGCCGACCATAGCTTTGGCCACCTTGTCGGTTATGCTGCTTAGGGCTTTGCTTCTTTGGCCTACGGCTCTTTTCAGCTCGTTGTCACGGTTTTCCAGCTTCAGTATAAGGTCGTCCATTCGTTCTTTACGCTCTTGGTATTCTTTTTCCAATATCTCCATACGGCTTTCCTTGTCGTTGAGTTCTTTTTTTCGATCTTCCAGCAGTCTGCGAGCCGATGTGAGGTTGGCATTGGTACCGCTAAGCTGTTTCATGTATTTCGATACCGTTTCGTCGTACTTATCTTTGGCATAGGCATATTGCTTCTTGGTATTTTCCAACGACTGTTGCAAGTTGGCGATATCCAGCTCTGCCTGGGTTATGGCGCCCCTCATTTGTTTTATTTGGTCCATCAGGCGTTTGTTTTCGCTACGTGCTGCCGCCAGCTCGTCCTTCATTATTTCGTGCTGCTTGTTCAATTGGTCGTTTCTCGACTCCAATGCCGAATATTTTTCCATCGTTACACACGAAGTCATCATCGCTCCCAACATCAATGTTATGATATAAGCCTTTACTCTCATTCCTTCATCAATTATTATTCCTACGGGCAAACACCGTTTGGATTAGTTTAAATTTGTCAGTTCGGTCATCATAGGGCAGTGGTCTGAATGATATGCATTTGAAAGTATCACCGACCGTTTCAGATTGTCCTTCAAGGTTTCCGTTGCCATTATGTAGTCTATACGCCACCCCTTGTTGTTGTCGCGGGCATGGAAGCGGTAGCTCCACCAAGTGTAGTTGTGCGGTTCGGGGTTGAAGAATCGGAAAGTATCAATGAATCCCGATTTGATAAAACCACCTATCCACTCCCTTTCTTCGGGTAGGAAGCCGGAGTTGTTGGCATTACGCACCGGGTCGTGAATATCTATAGCCTCGTGGCAAATATTAAAGTCGCCACAAATCACAAGGTTTGGGCGTTCGCGTTTCAGATTGTCTATATAATTTTGAAAATCATTTAGCCACTTCATTTTGAAATCCTGGCGTTCGTCGCCGCTGGTACCGCTGGGATGATACACACTTATTACCGAAAGGTTGCCAAAGTCGGCACGTATAAAACGGCCTTCGCGGTCATATTCTGGTATTCCCATACCTACCACCACATTGTCGGGCCGGCGTTTAGACAATATTGCCACACCGCTGTAACCCTTCTTTTCGGCCGAATGGATATAGGTATTGTAGCCGGCCATCGAAAAATCCATAGTAGGAATCTGTTCGGGCTGTGCTTTGGTTTCTTGAATACACAGCACATCGGGGTCGGCAGCCGAAAGCCATTCCATAAATCCTTTGCCCATGGCGGCACGTATGCCATTAACGTTGTAGGTTGCTATTTTTAATCCATTGTCCATAAAATTCACTGTTTGTATTGAAATTAGGTTTCCACCTCTGTTGATTGTTTGGTATAACTACTTTTGAAGCATTTTAGTATAATTCGTTTCATATTTTTGGAAGCCCGATTGGATGAAAAACACGTTGTCGTACCATACATGATTGCCTTTGCGTAAGAAAACTTTTGCCTTCAGGCAAGAAATATGACCCTGTTTGGGCTAAATTCATAGTCTCCTAACTAAGTTAGGAGACCTTCCTAACAGCGTTAGGAGACTATGATTCTTGCCCAAAGGGAACCATACTTCGTACGAGAGCGGAGAAGCATTCCAACGACAACCGTATCGGCATTTCAACGTAAAGGCACCGAAACTTCAACGCAAATAAAGGCAAAACATCTCGCAACTCGAAAAAACAGCATACCAAAATCAGACAAATAATCTATCACACAGCACAATAATCCTCGGCATAAGCCGGCAACGCCTATGGCTGTAAATTTTTTTTCCAACAAACGCTTGCCAATTGAAATAATTGTATTATCTTTGCAGTGTCTTACAACAATAGTACACTAAAATAAGAAACATAATAAAATATTGATAATATGATAACTATAGAGAATTTAGACTTCGCCTACGGCAAGCAAAAAGTGTTTGAAAATATCAATCTCAGCTTCAAAGAGAATCATATCTATGGTCTTTTGGGCGAAAACGGAGTGGGTAAAACCACCCTTTTGAAAATAATAACCGGACTGAATGCTCCAAAAAACGGCAGTTGCACCGTCGACAACAAAACAGCCTTCGACCGCAATCCCGATTTTCTTCAAGATATATTTTTCCTTCCCGAAGGAGTGATAGCACCTAGCTACATCAGCCCAATAAAATATGCCGACAGAATTGGGACTTTCTACCCCAAGTACGACCGAAACCTATTCATAGACCTTTTGAAAGAAATGGACGTGGATGGAACAAAGAAGTTTGAACACCTGTCGTTTGGCCAACAAAAAAAAGCCATGTTCTGCATGGCAGTAGCTCTACGCACAAAATACCTGCTGCTGGACGAACCTACCAACGGATTGGATATCCCCAGCAAGAGCGATTTCAGACGTATAATGGCACACCACACCACCGACGAAACCATAGTAATAATATCTACTCATCAAGTGAAGGATGTGGAAAACCTTATAGATCCTATAGTGATACTTGCCAAAGATGATGTGCTTGTCAATGCCTCGATTGAAGAGATAGCCTCCAAGCTATATTTCAGCTTCGACAGCGAAAAAAACGACCAAGCCATATACAGCGAAATGGTGCCGGGCGGATACATCAACGTGGTACGAAACACCGAAGGTATCGAAAGCAATGTGCTGATAGAACCGCTGTTTAATGCAGCCGTAAGAAACAGACAAGTAATCAAAGAACTTTTTAAATAACAATACATGGGACATTTAATAACAGGACTACTTTTCTTGGCGATAGGCATGGCACTTACATATCTACAGCCTTGGGCAAGGTACGACAGGAAAAAAACGCTGTTGGCAAACATGCTTAAAAGCAATACACTATGGGGCGACCTATTTATGTATTGGGGACTGATAGACATAGGAATATATTGCTTCGATATCGAAACCATAACATGGAAAAACGGAATATTCTTACTTATTTCAATTTTATCAATAGCTCATGTAATAGGAAAAATAATAGAAATAATAAAGCAGTATAGAGAAACCGAAAAAAGAAAAACTACAACCGAAATTTAACCTTCAACCACCCAAAAAAACCAAAAACGAATATGAATAGAATAAATAAACTTTTAGCAATAGTAGCGGCTACAGTATGCATGGCTTCGTGCAGCCTGATAGCGGAAGACTATAAAGAGTATGTAGCCAACCATAGCGACGAAGTGGTAGATATAGACCTCTCGGGCGAGGCAGAAACCTATAACATCGAAGTTGACGACTTCGACGGTATCGATTCTCGTTTCGGTATCATCACCATCGAGTACAGCCAATCGGATGCCGAACCTATGGCTCAACTTATTTGCAACAACGAAATAATGCAGATAGTAGATATATATACCAAAAACGGAACGCTACACATAGACCCGAAAGACAATATAGAAGAAAACATCAGATGGAACATAAGTAACGACTACGAATGCCGACTGATATGCAACTCCAAACAGCTGAAAAGCATAAAACAAAAAGGTTCGGGCGACGTAGTACTGAAGAACGGTATAAACGGCGACAAATTGGAAATAGAACGATCGGGCCTTGGCGACCTCGAATGCCTGCAACCTTTGAATGTAAAGAAACTGCACATATCATCGAGCGGAAGCGGCAGCACTTATATATGTGGCACATTCGACCGCATAGAAATAAAAAACTCCGGCCTTGGCAACCTTAACATCAACGGTCCCCTTTCGACCAAATACATGAGTATCGAAAGCAGCGGCTCGGGAGATATGGATATAACTGAAAATATCGACATAGAAACCTTGAAATTAAAAAGCTCGGGACTTGGCGATATAAAAATGCAAGGCAAGATAGACGATGCCGCAATAAGCATGTCCGGTTCGGGTAGCATGGAAATCCATCAGCTCGAGGTAAAGAACCTTGCCATCAAAAAGTCGGGATTGGGCACTATAAGTATGTCCACACTCGAAGCCGAAAATGTAGTGTTGGAATCGAGTGGTTCGGGCAGTACAAGTATCAACAGCCTGAAAGCCGAGAGCATAGATATATCCTGTTCCGGCCTTGGAGGGATGTATATATACGAAGGCACCGTTGGCACGGCTACAGTGAATTATAGCGGCAACAGCTGGTTTAATGCCGATGGGTTGGATGCCGACAACGTGAAGTTTAATGCCTCCGGAACAGGCAAACACGAAATAGGCACAGTAAAGAAGTCGCTGGATGTAACACTGCGAGACAAAACATCGCTCACCTATAGCGGCAACCCCGCTTCGGTGAAGGAAAACATAGGTAAAAATGCTAAACTAAAGAAAAGATAACC
>JAGCLZ010000043.1 GCA_017646685.1 Bacteroidales bacterium
TAAAAACTTGGTACAAGGCTTTGGTATTTTATTTGGCTATGTTTGCAACGTATGCGCCTTGAGTGTGTACATCATGATATGGTATTCCCAGGCTGTCGCATTCGCAAGCCCATTTGTCCGACAGAGTACGGTAATTGTTTGATGCGATAATAATGGTGTCGAAATCAAATTGTTGTCGAAGTTCGCAAACGGAAATATAGGGGTTGTTGGTAAGTATAATATGAGTAAGATGTAGTTTTTGATTGGAATGTTGTTTGTAATTATTTTTGTTTATCACAGCTATCTTACAATTGCTGAAGGCTATGAATGAATTTCTTTTGAAAACATTGTCGGAAACATAATTGCTATCAAGATATATGTTGTTTATTTTTTGTGTACAATTGTTTATCCTATAGTTGCCGGCAAAATATTTTACTTGTTGGTGGTTGCCAATCAAGGAGCTATCGGCAACAAAATAGCTTGTGTTGCCATCAAACATTTCCATTGCAAAATCGTTGCCACTTTCGTAAACGATCCATTTTGATTGTTGTGTAGAGTTATGCGATATTGTTATGGCGTAGCCAAATAGTGCTATCATTGTTCCTATGAAGATAAAAAGATATGGTTTCCAACGGCGAACTATTGCCAACATCAAGCATAAAATTGCCAGTAGCGAAAGGCAAAACATCGGAGTGTCGAAATATATGTCCGAAATATTGGCAGACGGAAGTTTGGATACCCAATCCAGCACATAGTTTACTCCCTTTAGCTCTATCGAAAATAGTGTTGTAAATGCTTTTCCTCCCGATATTATTACAAGTATTGCTGTTGCCAATAGTATTCCCGAAAATGGGATGATGGCTACATTGGCAACAAGAAAGTAAACCGGAAATTGATGGAAGTAGTACAAAATAAAGGGAGCCGTAAATAGCTGAGCCGAAAACGAGATATAGGCAAATGATAATATTTTGGAAGCAATAAAATGTGAGGTGTTGCATATTTTCTGCCAGCTATATATGAGAAATTTGGAGGCTATGCTTGTACTTCCATATTTATTATAGTACCATTTTTCCCAATCATTCGGTGTGGGTATTATAGGGAAGTTATCAAAAAATGGTTTAAGAGCCACAATACCTATCACTGCCGAATACGAAAGTTGGAACCCAACGTCGTATATGTAGTTGGGATTGATAAGTAGTAATATGAAAGCTGATGTTGCCACGTTGCTAAATACATCGGCACGTTCGAAAAACATTTCGCCAATCACGATGAGTGTAAACATGGTGGCAGCCCTCATTGCCGATGGTGCCATGCCTGTTATCATTACAAAAAACCATAGTGCCAATATGCGTATACAACCTTTGATGATGCGGTGCTTTTTGGAATTGTTCAAAAAGAAAAGGCAATAGCCTATAAGCATGGATATGATACCTAAGTGTAGACCCGAAACGCAGAGTATATGCGATATTCCGGCGTTGGAAAACTTTTGCAGTGTTTCGATGTCGATATTTTCGTCCCATCCAAGTAGCATTGCCGATGCTATGGATTTCTCTTGTTCGGACAATGAACTGTTATTGATAATGCCCATCATCATATCCCGCAGTTTATAGGCAAAGGCCAATATTCCTTTTTGCGACGACTTTTCCACGATGGTGTAATGTCCGGATTGTATGTAGGCTGTGGCGTATATATACCGTTTGGCCAAATAGTCGGAATAGTCAAACTCGTAAGGGTTGTTTGGTGGTTCCACATTCCTTAGCTTCGATTGTACAACTATCTTATCGCCATATTGTAATGTTTCGGCCAACGAATCTTTTTGAAAATATAGTATTGCCTTGCCTTTGGTTTTCTTCCATCCGTCGGGAGTATGAATCATTAGCATACTGGCGGTGGCTTTGATGCTTTTGGCTGTATGTGATGGTTTTTCATTTATCATTACTTCGTACATGTCGGAGCTGGGCATCGCATAGGTGTAGTGGCTCTTGTATCGCAATGGCGAATGAAGTAGTGATATTGTATAACCAAACAATACTGCAATGGCAATAAAGAGCATAAGATATATATGCTGAGCGACTTTGTAACGATACGACATTCGTACGCAAACAGGCACACCCACTACCATAACCACACAGATTATAAGAGGTATGATTTCATGCTTGGTAGGGTATGCTCCTTCGAGAATGATTCCCAAAACAAAAGGTAATATCCATTTGACAATCGACGAATTCATGTTATATCACAATTATAGATGGTTTTATACCAATATTTTGTAAAACTTCGAGCTACAAAGTTCGGAAATTTATTTCAAATACACAAATTTTTCGTATCTTTACATCAGAAACCATATTGCATAGACATGAATTTAGACACTTATTTAGAGCCGATTAACCTTGAAGAGATTGGGTTTGTACATGACAAATTTTCGCCAAGATTGGGCGATAAGGTTATTGCCTATACCCAAAAGGGAAACTTTCCGGAGATAAAGAAATCTCGCCTTGCTATTTTGGGAATAAAGGAAGACCGTAATTCAATAGGGAATATAGGATGTAAAGATGCTCCCGACGAGATAAGGAAAAAACTATATGATTTGTCGATACCAACCTACGACATGGAGCTTATAGATGTGGGAAATATAGAAATGGGTCAAACACCCAAGGATAGTTATTTTGCTACCATAGAGGTAGTGGCAGAACTGTTGCATCACAATATAACGCCGATAGTATTGGGAGGTGGGCAAGAACTTACATACGCTATGTATAAAGCCTACGAAAAACAAGGGCAAATAATAAATATATTTGCTGTAGATCCTCGGTTTGATATAGGTGCCGATACCGAAGAGTTGAACTCTCGTTCATATCTGACTAAAATAGTAATGAGTCAGCCAAACTATCTTTTCAATTTTACAAACGTTGGCTATCAGTCATATTTTGTAGACAAGAATATGGTGGATTTGATGAGAAGTTTGCAATTCGATGCCTATCGTCTTGGACTGGTACGCTCCAATATGGAAGAGACAGAACCCCTTGTGCGTAATGCCGATATGGTAAGTATAGATATTTCGTCTATTAGGCAGAGCGATGCTCCTGCTTGCGGAAACCCTACACCTCATGGCTTTTATGGTGAAGAGATATGTCAAATAACACGCTATGCAGGTATGAGCGACAAGTTGTCGTCCATAGGTTTTTTTGAACTTAATCCCAGATTTGAAAATAATGGACAAACAGCCCATTTGGTGGCCCATGCTATATGGTATTTTATCGAAGGGTTCTACAATCGCCGTTCCGACTTCCCATACATTGACAAGCAGAACTACAAACGCTACACTGTGCCTATGCATAACGAGGGTTTGGAATTGGTGTTTTATAAAAGTAAGAAGTCGGACCGCTGGTGGATGGAGATTCCTTGTGACGAGCAAATGAAACAACGCTATGCTCGGCATCTGCTTGTAGCTTGTTCGTATGCCGATTATCAAACAGCTTTGAATAACGATATACCTGAACGTTGGTGGCGGTTTTACAATAAGTTGGTTATGTAAGCGGAGTTCGCGATATTCCGAAATGGTCTATGAAAAGTAAACGCCCCAAAGATTTTATAAAATCTTTGGGGCGTTTACTTGTTATTGAGCTGTTTTCTATTGTTTGAACTCGAAATTGATAGGCATATTATATTGTGTTCTACGTATGTTGCCTAGATGGTCTTTGCCGGGTATCCATTTGGGCATCATTCGTACTACTCGCATCGCTTCCTCGCCACAGCCATAGCCGATGTCTCTAAGTAGCTTTATACCTGTTATGCTTCCATCTTTTTCTATTACGAATGTTATATATACACGTCCTTCTATACCGTTGTCTATAGCCTCCTGCGGATAACGTAGGTTGGAGTAGATGAAGCTGTAAAGCGAATCGTCGCCACCCGGGAATTGTGGTTGTGTTA
>JAGCLZ010000044.1 GCA_017646685.1 Bacteroidales bacterium
AATTCTCACTTTAACGGTTTGTCCTGTTTTGTCCCGGTTTGTCCCGGTTTGTCCTGTTTTGTCCCGTTTTTGGGAACAACAAACCTGCCACCGCACACTTGTGGTCTTGTATTCTCGTTGTCTTAAAACAACCGACTACCACCCAAAAAGTCGGCTCGACTTGTCGGCACCTGCGTAGCTCCACCCCGTAAGTATCCCCCTTAAGTATTCCCCTATAAGGGGGAATACGGGGGGATACGGGGGTGAGCAGGGGCCGACAACGTCGAAGTTTCGGTTTTTTTGGAAGACTACAGTCTACGGACAACGGACTACAGTCGGCTACCGTCCAAAGGTCCGTTGTCTGTTGTTTGTTGTCCGTAGTCCTGCGAAGCCAAAGCGAAGCTCAAAACTCCCATACTTACGCACCAAAAATGCCATGGTTTTGCCCCATAACTCCCACACTTTCACCCCCTAAGTGCCATAGTTTTGACCCCTAAACCGCATGGTTTTTAGTTGGAGACTACAAGTCCACAAGACTACTAGACTACGAGTGCTTTTCATTGTCGAAAGACAAAGGGTAAAAGAGAAAAGTCTAAAGTCGAAGGGCAAAACAGCTACCACCTTGCTTGTGGTCTTGTGGTCCCGTTGACTTGTAGTCTCTAAAAAAAACTTGCATAATTCCGGAAAAAGTCGTAACTTTGCAAAACTTTCCTATAGGGTAAAAGGTGTAGGTTGAGCTATATAGAGGGATAGCATTCAACACAATAGGGCATCCACCGGAGGAACAAGAGAGGGGTTTTATTTTTAGGCAACAAGCTGTGAGCTGTGATTTTTTTGTCGAAAGTCTAAGAACAAAAGACGAAAGTTCTTTTTCTTAAGACTACGGCCTTTCTCTTTTATTGTCGAAGGACGAAAGGCGAAAGTCTTTTTCTTAAAACTACAAGTCCACAAGACAAAGATTTTTTTAGCTTTGAGCAGGAATTACGGAACTACGGATTCTCGAAACAGCTTCATCTGGTAAAAGTCTAACGTCGAAGGTCAAACGGATACCACACCTGACCGTTGTCTGTTGTCCGTTATCCTGCGAAGCAAACCCCCGGCTACTACCCCTGCTCAGTGTTCAAAAGTTCTCGACGCCGGGCCACGGCATCCAAATTAAGTCTACCCTTAAACTCGTCAACGAAAGCATCGCTTAGATGTTGATATGCCGAAATGGATTCCCAATCCACCAGGTCTTGAAACTCGCGAATAAAATCCTCGCTCAGCACCTGATAGCGGCAAAGCAGCGTCCAATCCAATTTATCTTTTCGAATACGAATAAAATCCTCACTTAACACCTGGTATCTTGCTATACATTCCCAATCCACCAAGAAGTGATTTTTAATTATAAACGATTCGCTTAGCTGTTGAAATTGTGATATTCTTTTCCAATCCACAATGCTTTTGAATTCCATAATAAAATCTTCGGACAAGTTTTGATAGCTGGAAATATGTTTCCACTGAAGTTTACGTTTAAACTCTCGGATAAAGTCCTCTGACAAAGACTGAAAATGAGACACTTTTCCCCAGTGCAGTTTATCGGCAAACTCTCGTATAAAATCTTCCGATAATTTCTGATATTGGCATATAACATTCCAATTAAGCACATCGGCAAAGTCGCGTATAAATGCTTCGGACAACACCTGATACTGGGCCACTGTTTTCCAATTCATTTTATCTTGAAATTCCAGTATCAAATCCTCGCTCATAGTCTGATGCTCAATCATGGTCCACCATGTCAACTCCTCGCTAAACTCGCGCATAAAATCGTCCGACAGCTTTTGGTTGATGGATATGCAAAACCAATCCACTTTGTGGGAAAACTCACGAATAAATTCTTCACTCAGCTGCTGATAGTGCGATATAAGCCTCCAATCTACCAAATCCTGAAACTGGCGTATAAAATTCTCACTAAGCGCTTGATAATGTGACACAAGCCTCCAATCCACCTTATCGAAAAATTCGAGTATAAAGTCCTCGCTAAGCCGCTGGGTAAACGACACTACCTGCCAGTCTACATAATCCTTTACCTTTCTTAGAAAGTCTTCGGAAAACTGCTTAGAGTGCAATATAGGTTTCCAAAACACCCTATCCCGAAACTCTATAAGAAAATCGTCCGACAGATTTGGCTGCTTAGAGACGTTGAACCAGTTTACATTATCCTTTACCCTCCTTACAAAATCTTCCGAAAAAGCACCATTATCCAAGAAATAATTCACATCCAATTTATCCTGAAACTCCACAACCAAATCGTCGGTAAAGGTATATCTATTCTTAATCACACTCCACTTCAGGTAATCCTTAAACTCCCTTATTTGCTCCACCGTAAGAGGGTAATACTTAGATATCAACCGCCAGTCTACCACGTCATTAAATTCTCGCAAATCGTTGACCTTCAAGGAATAGTTTTGTGTAATATAGCTCCAATCAACGTAATCTTTAAATTTACGCAAAAACTCCTTGGTTACAGGCATATTCTTGACTACATAGTCCCAATTGACGTATTCCACATACTCGCTTACAAAGTCCATATCGAGGGGATAGTTTTCGGTAACGAAATCCCAATTGAGGAAGTCTCTAAACTCACTTATAAACTCGGGTGTAAGGGGGTGATTTTTGGTGATACGCTCCCAATTTATATAAAGTTTAAATCTACGCATCACCTCCTCGGTAATATCGTATTTGGCAGGAGTAATCAAATTCCAGTCTATACTATCTTTCACCTTGTCGATAAAATCCCAAGGGGCAGGCGAAGGGTCGCGTTGCAAAAAATAGTTCACGTTCAGTTTGTCCTGAAAATCGGCTATAAAATCCATTGAAAGATTTTGCTTCTTCTCAATAGCATCCCACTGGATATAGTCGTGAAACTCACGCATAAACTGTTCCGTAAGGGGTATAGATCGGCATATATATTCCCAGTCTACTTTGTCTTTCACCTTGCCAATAAAATCCGACGAGACGAGCGAAGGGTCGCGTTGCAAAAAATAGTTCACGTTCAGTTTGTCCTGAAAATCGGCTATAAAATCGGCCGAAAGATTTTGCTTCTTCTCAATAGCATCCCACAGCATATAGTCGTGAAACTCACGCATAAACTGCTCCGTAAGGGGGATATTCCTACACACATATTCCCAGTCCACTTTATCTTTCACCTTGCCGATAAAATTCAACGAGGCCTTTTGCGAACGTATCATGTAGTTTATATCCAACCTATCTTGCATCTCCAGCATAAAATCCTCGGTAAAGGTTCGGTTTCGTTGCAAAAAATCCCAATCCATTACATCGGCATACTCGCGCATAAAGTCCTCAGACAGATCCTTGTGGCGTGCCACACTGTCCCATGATACATAGTTTTCAAATTCCAGTATGATTTCCTCGGTAAGTGGCATATTTCTACTCAGATGCACCCAATCGGCCTTATCCTTAACTTTTCTGACAAAATCCCATGATACAGGCCTGGTACGTACTATATATTTGATATTCATCCTATCTTGAAAATCTGCCATAAACTCTTCGGAAAACGTTCTTCTTTTACATAGGTATTCGATATCTATTTTATCGTGAAACTCACGCATCAACTCTTCGGACAAGTTTTTATATCGGCCCACAAATTTCCAATCCACCTTATCATGATAATCTCTTATCAATTCTTCGGAAAGTTCATGGTACTCGGACAGCATCTTCCAGTCTACTTTATCAGCAAATTCGCGTATAAATTCCTCCGACATTTCTTGATACCTACAAGCGACCGACCAGCTGAGCATGTTGCTATAACGACGCATAAATTTTTCGGACAACTTCTGAAACCTACACACCGAAGGCCATTGCAGCCTATCGAAATAATCGTGCATCAACTCTTCGGACAGTGTTTGATATTGGCACAAGTCCGACCAATTAAATCTGTCGATAAAATCCCTAATCAATTCTTCCGACAATTTTCTGGTTCTGCACATTTTTTTCAAATCTACATAATTCGAAAATTCACGAATATTTTCTTCGGTAAAATTTTTACTGGCACAGATAATTTTCCAATTCAAGTATTTGGCATATTTGTGCATAAAAGCCGGCGTAAGATCATTCCTCTTAGATTCATAATTCCAATCTATTTGTAGGCAAATCCGATGGCTAGAAAGCATAACATCAGAATCTTCTTTTTTTTCGACCTCTACTTCTTTATTATTTATATCTCCAAGATTGTCCAATTCTTCATCTTTCATATCTTAAGGTATTGGTATTATCACATACTGAAATTTACAATTACACAAGGCTATTTCTAAAAAAAATCTACGTTGTTTGAAGTTTTTGCGTCGTTGACTTCGTCGATATTACTATATCTCAAACGAAATAATGCCAAGGCATTAACTATTCCAAGCATTAGTAAAGTAGGTAAAGTCTAAATTCCGCAAACCACCTATAAAGCAATTTTTAGAAGTTGCCTTTAGAAATTCCATAAGAATTTGCAAAGTTACAGATTATTTCGCTGTCGACCAAATTTATTAGAATATTTTTTAGGCAAGCCAATAGTGAAGTACTACATCGTGTGTGTGTGTAGGTGTGAGCCTTGAGCCGGCAACTACCCTACCCGCAGCTCGGGGGGAAAAAAAAGATTTGAGGCAACTTCTAAAAATTCCACGTTCCGGAATGACAGAAAGACGTTGTTTGAAACTTTTTTCGTTGTTGATTCCGTCGATATTGCTATCGCAACGTTTGCGTTTTTTTGCCGAAATCTTTCTATTTCTTTTGGGGTCGCATAGCCTGCTATGATAGGTCAAAAGAAAGTAGGAATCTTCTCTAGCAAAATTCCGCAAATCACTTGCAAAGCATTTTTTAGAAATTGCCTAAAAAAGTGAGGTATGAGATGTTTTTTTTGTAGAAATACAAAAGCTCTTTTTTCTTTAACTACGGAGTTCGCGGAAGAGCAAGCTTGTAGCCTGCAGTCTTGAAAAAAAATCAATTTCAAAAAAAACTTTTTTTATTAGGAATTGTTTATGTAGTCAAAGTAGTTTTCAAATAAAAAGAGAGAGAGAAGAGAATATGAAAAGACATCAGAGCATAAATTTACTAAACCAAGCCATTGGCGATGAGCTTCAAAGCATTCATCAGTACCTAAACTTTCATCTATATTGCGAAAAAAGTGGCTATGACATGCTTGCCAATATATTTGACCAAATTGCCATTGTAGAGATAAAGCACCTAGAACTGCTTGCCGACCGCATATCGTTTTTGGGAGGCAAGATAGACCTCCGTCTTCCCAACAATGTACAGCACTGCACCTCGGCCAAAGCAATGGCAACTATGGCTACAGAGATGGAAACGCTTTCGGCCAATCGTTATCGCCGCAGAGCATTAACCATGATGGAAAATTCCGACTTTGTGTCGCAAAAACTGTTTGAAGAATTGGCTGTTCAAGAAGTGGAGCATGGTAAGGTTTTCTACTCCAAAACAAGAAGTCTCAACGAGCTTTCGGCCATAGCTCCCAACTATGCTCCGTCGCTGTTTTTGCGAAAACAGATTCTCGAAAAAGAATATTGTTTATAATAGACACCTAATAAAAAAGCTATAAGACCGAATATTTTCCGCCTTGGTGCAATACTTTTCTTCATTGTGTTACGCCAATGGCGGAAAGATTTTCGTTAATCATATCGCGAAGATATTTGATTATCGTATATTCGTTGATAGACATACCCTCGAGGGCTTCTCTTACCTCAAGAGTATCGAAGGTATATTGGTCGCTATCGGTTATATGTTTGTACACAAAATGTATATCTTCGTGCTGTGCTGCCAACATCACCACCGTTCCGGCTATATCGCCCAAGGGTGGACGATCCCAATGGTTGTGTTCAAACCAAAAGTTAAGCTCCGTTCCCTTGCCCAAGATACTTTTGATATCCATACCGCCACCAGCATTTTCGGTATTCATCTTTATCAGTGGCAGTCCAAGACCTACCTTACGGGTAGTACGAGTAGTAGTATAGGGGTCGGTAACGCGAGCCAGAAAATCAACACTCATACCCTTGCCATTATCGGTTATAGTAAAAGCATAACGGTTGGCCGAAAGGCTTTCGCGTATAGTCAGCTCTATTTTCGATGCCTTGGCCGACACCGAATTTTCCATCAAATCCAACACGTGCAACGATAGTTCTTTCATAAAATAAATTATTGATTAAAAAACATATTTATACTCCGGCAATATACCTTCCATCTTCGCCACGTAAGGTTTTTGCAAACTCGGCAAACGAAAGACCATACATATACAATTCCGAATAGGTTTCACCCACAGCATCTATCTGATGTGCATCGGAACTTTTGAAGAAAGCAAACCTTTTAAGGTAGGCATTCTTTTTAAGGAAAGCCTCCTTGGTGATATGCCTGGATAGTTCCAATGCATCGGCTCTAAGGTCGGGAGGTACAAAGCCCAACTGGCTCATCAAACTGGTAGATGGTTTATTTACGTGTGCCGGCACAAAAAGGCCACCCAAGCCATGCACCACATCATACAACTCGTCCAAATCCACATCCAATGCATTGATAAGCAAATAAGGCTCCTCGCCCACTATTTCCTCATCGGCATTTACTATAAGCTGGTAACCGAAACGGTCTTCATCGTTGGCTATCTTTGGAAGATGAGTATCCAAAAACTGCTGAAACTCTGCCATCTGCCTATCATTCTCAAAGTAAGCAAGCACATGAGCTTCCTCCCTGGTGGTAATTTCTGTTGCAGCAAGCACCATAAGCCCATATTGCCGTCCCAGCTCTTGCGTTAGTGCCACTTGTCGGGTAGTGTTATGGTCGGCAATGGCAATGATATCCAATCCACATTCCTTGGCCTTAAGCACTATGTTGATAGGGCTCATCTCCAAATCGCCACACGGCGAAAGAACGGTATGGATATGCAAATCGGCCTTATAGCACTGCAGTTTCATATTTTTTAGACTATAAGATTATATATCTTACCTACTACCTCAAAAGTTTCCATAGAGGTAGAAAGGATAGGTATAGCCTCTTCGTTGCTCTGAGCCATAGTTTCGTCTGAAGGCATAAGACCTTTAACCAGCACCACACAAGCCAACTCTTTAAGCGACGATATAGCCATCACATTCTTGTGGGTTTGAAGCGTTACCCACACATTGCCGGCATCGGCATTGCCCATCACATCGCTAAGCAAATCCGAAACATAACATCCGTCTATTTCACGACTCAACCCTTCAAAACCCGACACAACCTTTAAATTCAATTTATTTACCAATTCTTGTACTGTCATAGCATTCTGTTTTACAAGTTTTTACTCTTTAATATCGAAAATATTCACATCACAAAAATACTAATTTTAATGATATAAAAACAATAAAAAAGTATTTTTTGTGTAAATTTGCATAGTTATTTTTTGAACATAAACATCATAAAACATTATATAACAATGACTAAACTAAGTGTAAATATAAATAAAGTTGCTACAATTCGCAATGCACGAGGTGGCAACATCCCAAATGTGCTACAATTTGCTTTAGACTGCGAACGCTTCGGAGCACAAGGTATAACTGTTCATCCACGTCCGGACGAACGCCACATCCGATACCAAGACGTTCGTGACCTAAAACCGATACTTACCACAGAATTCAATATCGAAGGCAATCCCATAGACTCTTTCACCAATCTTGTAAAAGAAGTAAAGCCGGCCCAGGTTACTCTTGTACCAGATGCCGAAGACGTTCTAACATCCAATGCAGGATGGGACACAATAACCCACTTCTCATTCCTTAAAGACAAGGTGGCCGAATTTCAAGAAGCCGGCATAAGAGTATCAATATTCATCGATGCCGACGATCTACACCGCATAGAAAAAGCCAAAGAAATAGGTACCGACCGCATAGAGTTGTACACAGAATCGTATGCCTCCGGCTATGCCAAGGGCAAGGAAGCTGCTGTGGAAAATTTTGTACGTGCAGCCAATTATGCCCACGAGATAGGTTTGGGCATCAACGCCGGCCACGATCTAAGCTTGGAAAACCTTGAATACTTCCACCGTCAGATTCCTTTTCTCGATGAAGTATCGATAGGTCATGCCTTGATAAGCGATGCCCTATACTTGGGAATAGAAAATACCATACAGATGTATCTAAACCAACTACGATAATAGAAAAGCCCCGTGGTTCACACGGGGCTTTTTATTTTTATTCCACCACTATTTCATCAACAAATAGATATGAGTCGTTTCCCTTAGCCGGGTGCCAATCGGGTAGTTTACCCGGATTCTTGGCCACCACTCGCAGATAGCGGGTGTTGACATTCAAATCATGTACCGCTACAGGATTTACCCTATTGCCCGAAAGACGAAAGTCTGGTTCAAGGGCATGCTGCCTTACCGGCTTATAGTTCTCCCCATCATTGGAAGTATATATCTCCACCATGCGTGGTGCAAGTATCCAATCAAAAGTATTTTGCAAAAACCTCATAGATACAGAGTTGACATCTACAATCTTACCAAAATCCATTTCCACATCCACATCTACACCCCAATAGCCTTGCCAATGTCCGTCGGCATACGAATAGTCTGACCCTACCACACCATCGAGCAGTGCATTGTCGCCACCGGCCGAATAAGTTGCATTGTAGGTACTATAGGCTGTATTTATCCGTTTAAGGTGTCCCATACCTTTGTGGTATAGTATATAACTTTCAGTAGCTTTGCTATCGCCGTAGGCGTCATAGCTCACAGCCTTCACTATACACGACTGTGCTATACCGAATGGTTGGTCATATATTTTTGTAGCTTTTGATGGTTTACCACCATCGGCGGTATAGTATATAGGTCTATCGTTGTACAAAGTGCGAAGCGATACCACTGGCTTACCTTCGGTGGACAGCTGCGTGGATATAAACACATGATTTTCC
>JAGCLZ010000045.1 GCA_017646685.1 Bacteroidales bacterium
AATAATACTATTTTCTTCATATCGTTTAATATTTATAATTTACAATGTTTATACCGTTGGATGAATTAAATTTTACACCATATCATCAATCAGTTTACAATAGGGTGTTATGAGCGTGATGATATACTGTCAATAATCAGCCAATATATAGCCTCAAAACACTCCTAGAGTGAGATAAAATTTCCTCTCGAGAAAAATGTAATTACTACGTGATGTAGATAAATCTCCCTCGGGAGGGATTTTTATTAGTATGCCGGTATGTTTTTATTTTTATGTCAAAATATTGTTACAGTATGCATTTGCAAGACTAAACATATCGGATTTAATTCAACCAATAGGTTGTTTATATCATAAAATATATTACCTACTAAGCAAAGTACTTATACGAATTTGACGGTGCAAAGATACACATATTTTTTGGAATAACAATGGTTATTATAATAATTATTATTCTTGTTTTTTTCAACTCCCACACATCCGTTTCATAACCCTGCGGTTTAGGCATCGAAACTCCCATACTTAGGGGACAAAACCATGGGAGTTACGGGGCGTAAGTATGGCACTTTTGGGTCGTAACCCACAGGGTTATGAAGTGGGAAGCTGTATGTAGGGCCGTGGCCTATGCAGCAGCCCCCTTGTCGGGCATAGGCGTTTCGAAAACTGCTGTGGAGCGTTCCACAAACTGCATCGGAACGTGTCTAAAACTTGTTTTGCTCGTTTTATAAACACGTTTCAAAGTTTGGAACAGCTGTTTCAAAGTTTGGAATTGCAATTTCAAACTTTGAAATTGCAATTCCAAACTTTGAAATTCGTTTCACAAGCGTGCCTATGAGGTTTTATAATCGAGTTTACAAGGTTTTAGAGTCGGATATGTGAGATTTATGCAACGGGTCTGCCGGTGCGGTGGGTCGTGGGTCACGAAATGAAACGTGGTGATATAGGCAACTTCTAACAATTGCTTTGCAGGTGATTTTAGGAAGCTACTTGTACGTATCAAAAACACATACAAATAAAGCGAAGGGGAATAGTTTATCCCTCCTTCGCTTGCATATCTGTTATACCGGTGCTACGTAGAGCAGTCAAACCAACAATCAACAACTGACAATCACGTTCAACCACTAACCGTTCATCAGCTCACGAGCTGTAGCTAACGCCGAATCTGTAACCTTGTCGGCCGAAAGCATTTTGGCTATTTCCTCCACCCTATCGTTGCCCTCAAGGCTTATCATCTGCGATAGAGTGCGGTCGGCTTCCACCTTTTTATACACCTTGAGGTGGCTATCGGCCTTGGCAGCTATCTGCGGTAAGTGGGTTATTGCAAACACCTGAGTGGTTGCCGACATACGTTTCATTATACACCCAACTTTCGACGATATTTCGCCCGAAACGCCTGTGTCTATCTCGTCGAATATAATGGTGGGCAATAGCGAGTTTGATGTTATCAACGATTTGATGGCTAGCATCACCCTCGAGAGTTCGCCGCCCGATATTACCTTTCCTATCTCGCGTAGCTCGCCTCCTTTGTTGGCGTTGAACATGAACGACACCTCGTCGCAACCTGTAGGCATAAAACCTTCTGCCTGCGATATCTCCACCTTGAACTCGGCATCTTTCATACCTAAATCGGAAAGTATGGGCCGTATTTGTTGTTGCAACAAAGTTGCCGACTCCTTACGCAAGGCAGTAAGTTGCTGTGCCAAGGTACTAAGTTTCTTTTCCGAAAATGATAGTGCTTTGCGTGCTTCCTCTATCTTGCCATCGAGCGACGACACCATCTGCAACTTGTCGTCCAATTGATTTTGGATTTCCAAAAGTTCGGCAATAGTGTTCACTCCATGTTTAGTTTGCAGCCTATATATGGCATCTAAGCGTTGGTTTACCTCCTCTTGACGCTGAGGCGAATATTGTATTTCTGAATCAATCGACTCTATCTCCGAAATTATATCGCGCAGTTCGATAAGGCACGAATCGAATCTTTTATAAACTTCGCCTATAGGCGTGTGATAGTCTGCAACCTTAGAGAGCAACGATTTGCACGACTGCAACCTCGACACCACCGCATCGTCGCTATCATCGCAAGCCACAATCACAGCCATAAGATTGGTTTTTATGCTTTCGGCATTGGCCAAAAGCTTTTGCTCTTGCTCCAACTGTTCCTGCTCGCCATCTTGCAACTGCACCTGCTGCAATTCGTTAAAAAGAAACTGGTAGTAGTCTAAATCAGCCTTCTCTTTACGTTCTTGCTCTTCGAGGTTGTGGAGTTCGGCTTTCAGTTTCTTATATATATTATACTCCTGCTTATAGCTGTTCTTGCAATCCTGCGAGCTACACATAACATCGAGTAGCGACAGCTGGAAATCGGAGTTTTTAAGTGTAAGCGTTTGATGTTGCGAATGTATATCCAATATGTATGCACCCAATTCCTTCATCACCTGCAGCGAAGCCGGAGTGTCGTTGACAAAAGCTCTGGATTTGCCCGAGGGTTGTATTTCTCTGCGTAGCAAGAGCGTATGGTCGTAATCCAAATCATTATCGTCAAAAAAAGGTTTCAAGTCCAAATCCTTTATATCAAATGCAGCCTCTACCACACATTTTCTGTCCTTTTCAAACAGCACCTGCACATCGGCCCTTTGTCCAAGCAACAAACCCAATGCACCAAGTATTATACTCTTGCCCGATCCGGTTTCGCCAGTAATGGTGGTAAAACCCTTGGCAAAATCGATATCCAACGATTTTATGAGTGCGTAATTTTCTATTGTAAGATGTTGTAACATAAGTTTTAAATATCTATCTCTCCTTTACCATAACGTACCACTTCCAAATTGCCGTTGCTGCAATCCACCACTGTCGATGGCACATCTTCGCCTATTCCGCCATCCACCACCATATCTACACGACGATGAAATAGCTCGTGAATAAGTTCGGGATTGGTAAGGTATTCGCTTTCCATATCTTCGTTCTCCACCCTTACCGATGTAGCTATCATTGGGTGACCAAGCATTTCCAATATGGCGTGAGCAATAGGATTTTGTGGCACACGCAAACCTATAGTTTTATTAGGGTTTTGATATAT
>JAGCLZ010000046.1 GCA_017646685.1 Bacteroidales bacterium
AATACTTTTGCTAAAACCTGCCATTATTTCCAAAATAAGTTGTATCTTTGCACTTTCAAATAAACGTAAAATAAGATGTAACGACGTAGATATAAATATAATAAACATAGTATAAACACAGAGCTTGATGCTCTTATTCTCATGCAGAAATAGTCTGGTAAACTAAATCATATCGAGAATAAGAATGCATGGAGTTCACGCCTAATAAGGCGTGGATTTTCGTGTACTTATTTTGATATAAGGATATTACCAGACATCCCCTGCATAAAATAGGATAACTATCGAAAGACTCACGCCTTTCTTTATACCCTTATTTACCGAATATCTGCCGAAGGCTCGCAAAAATTAAAATTTTATGTATAAATTAAATGATTATTGCATAAGCAATGCAATGCCGTACACGGCATGTAAAGAATGTATTACAAATTACACAAGCAAGAAAGGAGACAGAAAATGAAAAAGGTATTATTATTGATTTGTACATTGATATGTATAAATATGATGATGGCACAAACGTTTACTATAGGAGGATTGGAATATCAAGTAACAAGTACAAACGAAGTAGAAGTTTATCATTATGATGATACTACAATTACATCAGTAATCATTCCTTCAACAGTAATATATCAAGGAGTAAATTATAGCGTTACTTCTATCAGGTATGAAGCATTCAATGGTGGAAGCAGTCTAATTTCTGTAACAATTCCCAATAGTGTTATTTCTATTAATGATTCAGCATTTTCACATTGTAGTAATTTAAGCTCTATAACAATTCCTAATAGTGTTACTGATATTGGTTCTAAAGCTTTTAAAAATTGTAGTGCTTTAACATCAATAACTATTCCTAATAATGTTACTTATATTGGTTCTGAAACTTTTAAAAATTGTAGTAGTTTAACATCAATAACTATTCCTAATAATGTTACTTATATTGGAGAAGAGGCATTTGGTGAGTGTAGAAATTTAACTACGTTAAATTTTAATGCAATTAATTGTGAATACGATTTCTTGGTTAGTGAATACGATACTTCTCGTCGGCATCCTTTTTATAACTGCCCTATTTCTACAATAAATATAGGAAATAGTGTGCAAAATATGCCTAGTGGTTTTGCTCATGGCTTTGACTCATTAACCTCAGTAATAATTCCCAATAATATCACAATGATTAGAGATTCTGCATTTGCATATTGTAGGAATTTGACATCAATAACAATTTCTAATAGTGCTACTTCTATTGGTACTAAAGCTTTCAAAAATTGTAGTAGTTTAACATCAATAACTATTCCTAATAATGTTACTTATATTGGAGAAGAGGCATTTGGTGAGTGTAGAAATTTAACTACGTTAAACTTTAATGCAATAAATTGTGAGTATCTTCTAACATGTGGTTTATTTACACGAGAATATGCACATCCTTTTTATAATTGCCCTATTTCCACAATAAATGTTGGCAATAGTGTACAAAGAATACCTTCAAATTTTGCGTATTGGTTGCATACTTTAACGAATTTATCTATCGGTAATAATGTAACTTATATTGGTAATTCAGCATTTGATAGTTGTGTTAATCTTACTAATGTGGTAATTCCTAGTAGTGTTGATACTATAGGATATGAAGCATTTGAATGTTGTAGTAGATTAGTTTCTGTAACGATACCAAATAATGTTAAGTATCTTGCAGAAAGATGTTTTAAAAGTTGCAGCAGTTTAACCTCTGTAGTTATTCCAAATAGTGTTACTTATTTGGGGGGATATGCCTTCTATGATTGTAACAATCTGAGTTTAGTAAATATACCTAATTCAGTTACATATATTGGTTATAATGCTTTTTATCAAGTAAATAGTATTATTTACAGTGGCATTGCTACAGGAGCTCCATGGGGTGCTAATATGATGTATGGTTGTATTGAGGGAGATTTTGCATATTCTGATTCAACAAAAACCGTACTTAGAAAGTATTTGGGTTCGCAGTCAAATGTAACTATTCCTAATACAGTTACTACTATTGGGTATTCAGCATTCAATGGATGTAACAATCTAACTTCTGTAACTATTCCTAGTAGCGTTACCTCTATTGAGAATGGAGCATTTGGTGGATGTACTAGTTTAACTACACTAAACTTTAATGCAATCAATTGCAACGACTTTTTCACTTATTATTCTCATCCTTTTGCTAATTGTCCTATTACTACAATAAATATAGGGGATAGTGTACAAAGAATACCAAGCAACTTCGCATCTTATTTGACATCTTTATCTTCTGTAACAATGGGTAATAGCGTTACTTCTATAGGCTATTCTGCATTTAGTGGCTGTAGTAATTTATCATCAATAACTATTCCTAATGGTGTTACTATTATTGGTGATAATACATTCTTAGACTGTATTGCTTTGACTTCGATAAATATTCCTAGTAGTGTTACATCTATTGGAAATTCAGTATTTAATGGCTGTAGTAGTTTAGCTTCAATTACGATACATGATTCTATTGGCTACATAGGAACATTCGCATTCGCAAGTACTGCTTACTATGAAAATTTTGCTAATTGGGAAGGTAATCTATTATATTTAAATAACTGGCTTATTGCAGCAAGAACGTCGTCAAATGGTGAGTATATTATCAAAGATAGTATTCGAGGAGTTGCATTTAATGTATTCCAAAATTGTATAGTGCGTACAATAAACTCAGAATCTTTGATACCTCCTATAATTTCGGGCGGTTCTACAGGTTTGGGAATAAACAACCTCTTTACAGTGAATGTTAGTTGCCAAGCACTATCAGCATATTTGTCAAATCATGATTGGATGGTTTTAAATGTACAGGCTATACCATATACTGTAGAACTGTCGGTAAATGATGCAGATATGGGTAGTGTAAGTTTAACAAATAATACTTGTAACAGTACGATGTTTCAAGCATTCCCTAATATAGGCTATACTTTCCAAAGTTGGAGCGATGGAAATACTCAAAATCCAAGATTTGTAAATGTGACATGCGATACTACATTTACTGCAATATTTGCATCATTAAGGACTGTGACTGTATTATCGTCCAATATTAGTATGGGTACAGTAATAGGCGGAGGCGAATATGAAATGGATAGTTTAGCCACTGTGGTTGCTATTCCTACAAATGGTTATCGTTTTACTAATTGGAGTGATAATTCTACAGTTAATCCTTATACATTTGCAGTAACAAGCAATACTCAATTAATAGCTTACTTTGAAGCAATAGTACCAGATACTACATTCATTAATATTCATGACACTACTTATGTACCAGTACATGATACTACATATATAAATATTCATGATACTACTTATGTGCCAGTACATGATACTACAATCGTAACACAAATAGATACGGTTATAAATACTGTTCATGATACTACATACATCAATGTGCCAGTACATGACACTACTATTATAACACATATAGATACGGTTATAAATACCGTTCACGATACTACATATATCAATGTGCCAGTACATGATACTACAATCATAACACAGATAGATACAGTAATAAATACAGTACACGATACTACATATGTCAATGTACCAGTGCATGATACCACTATTATAACGCAGATAGATACTATTACCATAACCAATACGGTATTTGATACAGTTATAAATACCGTTCACGATACTACATATATCAATGTGCCAGTACATGACACAACTATAATAACACAAACCGATACGATAATAAACACAGTACATGATACTATTACCACTACGCTGTATGATACCATAGATAACTTTATCTACGATACGGTATATTTAACCGAAACAGATACCTTGTGGCTGTTTGATACTGTTTATCTACATGACACCATATATATCCACGATACCATTTATATTACCGACAGTACTACAGGTATAGAAGACGTTGCTGTAATAAATGCCCGTGTATATTCGAGCCGCAGCCGAATAGTAGTGGAAGGTGCCGAGGGCAACAACGTAATGCTGTTTGATATGAACGGTCGCCTATTGGCTACCAAGCGAGACGAGTATTCGAGATTGGAATTCGAGGTGCCAATATCGGGTGCATACTTCGTGAAGATAGGCAACTACAGAGCTCAAAAGATAGTGGTAATAAAGTAGTTCACCTATATATTACTGTATAATAAAAGCAAAAGGAAGAACACTAATTGGTTTTCTTCCTTTTATTATAGGCAATTTCTAGAAATTGCTTTGCATACGTTTTTGTGGGATTTTGCTATAAAGAGTTCTACATCTTTTGAATCATCATGGTAGACTGCAAGTCTAAAAGTTACCTAAAGTTGGACTTCTATTTTTTATCCCGGTGCAAATTTATTTTCCCGGAATACAGAGGATTTTCAGTAGGTATTATCTTAGTATAAGGTTTTGTTTGTGTAAGTGGGGTAGGAGTAGTGCTATGGCTATATGGTACATATCCATGGTTACTTTTATTTTTAGGTCTGATTTTAAAGTTTCTAGTGTTTTACTTGCTTCAATGTTTTTATGTGGACGATATTGGATTATTACACTGTTTGGACCTACATGGTTTCGTATTTCATTCCATTCGTGGCTTATTATAGCACAGTCTATTGTTGAATCACAATTGTAATTTGGTGTTTTTTTTGTTGCTTTGGCTACTATATTTTTTATTCTTTCGGCAGGTATGTCTTTGCTTATAAAGATGGTTTTAGGTTGAAATGAGTTTATTATTTTGTATATAATTTGTTCATCCTTCTCAAGAGGAGGGATTATTACATTTCTATTTATTTTCGAAGCTATTAATTCGTTGTAGAAACTAAAAAGATATGGGCTATGAAGGTTGTACTGATTTTTTGCTTTAAGCAGATATGAGAGATAATTCATATATTTTAATGTTGTGGAATGCAAGGGTGAGGTAGATATATTGCCAAATATATACAAAAAAACGAACAAGGTGGGTACTACAATGTTTTTTTCATTCTATATTTTGCCCATGAATGATATATTTCCACCTATGTTCGTTTTGTTTTAGTGTGTAAAAAATGAACGGTATTATTTATATTAATCAATCCGGATTTTGATGTAAGAATCCGTTTTGCATCTGCATCATTCCGTTGGCATCAATACTTCCCGACACTTCGCTTGATGATGACGAAGGTGTTTGATAAATATCTTCGTTCAGCAATTGATATGCAGGAATACTACGTAGTTTATTCAAGCCTTCTTCATCGTTAAGCATGGAATGTATGCGAGATATGCGTGAAGCACGATTCAAAGCAGCTTCATCATCCATTTTGCCTACATTTTCCATTCCGTTTATGCTTCCCTGTTTGCTAATGGTAGTTTCAGATATATCGAGGTATTGTAGTTGAGATTGTTTCAACACAATGTCGGAGTCATCGTTGTTTTCCATTCGAGGCATAGTAGTAGTGGTTGTTTCATCTTCTTCCAATTTATAAACATGTCCTTTACTACGGTTGGTAGGGGTATTGTTGGTGCTATTGGACTGTGATGAATTGTTTGTACTTCCACCGTAAATGTCAGTCGGATTAGAAGTGTGCATATTGGATTCTGCCATAACATGTTCGTTTGTTTTTGCAGTATCAACATGTTTTATTGTTATTTCATCGGTGGCTGTAGCTTTGGTGGTTTGTGTTTCTTTTGGCCAGTCATCAGATAGTACTGTAGTAGTACCTGACGGACGTTCGATTTTTTTAGCTTCGAAACCTGTAGCAACAAGAGTTATAGATAAGTTTTCTCCTAGTTCTTCGTCTGGCCCCATACCCCATATAATGTCGGTTTCACCCCCTGTAAGGTTGGCAATATAGTTGGTAACGGTATCAATTTCATCCATAGTTATTTCGCAATCCGAACTATATGAGAAATACAATAGTATGTTTTTCGCACCCGATATATCGTTGTCGTTAAGCAGTACACTTGTTGAGGCAAGTTCTATGGCTTCAGAAGCACGGTTATCACCTTTTGCTACACCGGCTCCCATTAGAGCAGTACCCGAATTGGCCATAACAGTGTTTACATCACGGAAGTCAACGGCTACATATCCTTCTACGGTGATAATTTCGGCAATACCTTTTGCTGCTGTAAGCAATACATTGTCGGCTTTAGCAAAGGCTTCGCTCATTTTCATATTTCCGAAATCGCGAAGTTTGTCATTGTTTATTATGATGATGGAATCAACGTATTTTCGCAATTCATTTATTCCTTCTTCGGCTTGTTTTTTGCGGCGAGGACCCTCAAATGCTAATGGAAATGTAACGATTGCAACTACCAAAATTTTGTTTACGTCGTCATCGATGTCAACTTGTTTAGCAATTTCTGCTATTACCGGTGCTGCTCCCGTACCTGTACCACCACCCATGCCGGCAGTTATAAATAGCATTTTTGTATTGTTGGATATTATTTCTTTTATCTCGTCAGCTCTTTTACGAGCTGCTGCCTCTGCTACTTCGGGTTTGCTACCTGCTCCTAATTCACCTAATTTTATTTTGGTGGGTACAGGACTTTGCATGAGCGATTTCGCATCAGTATTACAAACGATAAAATCTACGCCTTTAATACCTTGACGATACATGTGATTGACTGCATTGCTACCGCCACCGCCAACACCGATTACTTTAATATATGATGCTTGGTCTTTGGGAGCATCAAAAATCATACCATTATTGCCGTTTAATATGTCTTCTTCCATGTTTTTGTTATATGTATATATTTGACTACAAAAAACTTGCCTTGTTATAGGCGTACTATATTCCAAGTGTAAAATTACATTTTATTTTTTCAATACAGAAGGTCTTTAAAAAGTAATTTTCAACATGTTGCTGTTAAGTAATATTGTCATCTTTGAAGAAGGCGGTCAACCATTTTGATACTGTTTTTCCAATTCCCTCTATGCCGGATGGTTTTTTAGTATCGTCATTATCAATGGTGGGTTCTTCGTAAATTTTGTCAAAAGATACAAATTCTTCTTTCTCTTCCGATGTCTTGTTGTCTTCTATCTCTTTCAGTCCGTATAGTACCAATCCTACTCCTGTTGCATACATTGGATGATCTATTTCACTAGGAGTTTCGAGATATTCGTTTGGTATTCCTATGCGCGAGTTTGTAGCTGATATGTATGAGGCTAATTCTTTGATGTATTTGAGTTGTGCACCACCTCCGGTAAGTACCATTCCGCCCATAAGTTTTTTAGAAAAACCGGCTATTTCTATTTCTCGTGCCACGAGTTCCAATATCATTTTGGCACGTGCATTTATGATGCCGGCGAGTGTTTTCATTGATATTTCGCGTGGTGCTTGGCCGCGTAATCCGGGAATACTTACAATATCATCGGCATTTACTTCGCTTGGTAGGCAACATCCGAATTTTATTTTTAAATTTTCGGCTTGTTCAATTCGTGCTATAGTGCATCCTTCATGAATATCTTTGGTAATAAGGTTTCCTGCCATAGGTATTACTGCAGTGTGGCGGATAACTCCATTTTCGAATATGGCTATATCGGTGGTGCCACCCCCAATATCTACCAATGCCACCCCTGCTTTCTTTTCTATATCGTCCAATGTACTTTCGGCCGAAGCTATGGGTTCCAATACAACTCCTTTTATCCGTAAGCCTGCATTCAAAACACTTTGTTTAATGTTTTCAAGACATCTAGTATTTCCTGTTACTATGTGGAATATTGCTTCTAAGCAATTTCCCGGAACTCCTATTGGGTTTACGGTTAATTCTTCATTGTCTACGAAGAATGTTTGCGGAATGATATGTATAATTTCTTCTCCGGCAGGTAACATAATGTTTCGTTGGTTATCGATAAGTTGCTTTATGTCGTTTTTATCGATAATCTTTTGTTGTTTGCTTAGTGTTAGGGCACCACGGTTTTGTATACTCTTGATATGTTTTCCTGCTATACCCACATATACCTCTGTTACTTCGTAGTTTGCTCTTTCAGAAGCCTCTTCTACCGCTCTTTGTATGTCGTTGGCTGTTTCTATTATATTTTTTACTTCGCCATGTTGAACTCCGATACTCGAGGTTTTTCCCCAACCTAGTATCTTTATTTTTCCGTTTTCGCTAGCTTGGCCTATAAAGCATGCTATTTTTGTTGTTCCTATGTCGAGACCGACGATAATTTCATTACTCATGGTTATTTATTTTTTTGTACACACTACTTGGTTTTTAAATTTCAAATTTATTTTTTTGTAAGAGTCCCAGCCGATGTTGGAAAACCCTTTATTATATATAGCGAAAAGATTTTCAAACTTTTCGTCCAAATTATTCAAATCTCCTATTACGATGGTATGGTTGCCTACTTTGGGAACCAATTCTATATCGCCGTTTTGGCAAATGTATATATGGTCAAACAGTGGTTTCAGATCTTTGTGTTCTATAAGATAAGTTGCTAGTTTGTAGATACGACTGATGTCGTTTTCAGTAGTATCGATATTTTTTTTGTTCATTTCATCATTAATGGTGCCAATGATATATCCGCTTGCTATGATTACATTTGGATTATTTATACGACTAGCCGGTATGTATTTGCCATTATTGTCCAAATAGAATTGCTTTGAATTTTGTATTATTCTCACTATGGGTGTTCGTTGTACAGCATTTATCTGAATAGTACCTTTTATACTTACCGATACATTGCTTGATTCTATGTATGGGTTTTGCTTTATGATGTCTTCGATCTTCTTTCTATCAATATCGTTTATGGTAAAAGTGTTTATATCCGGTATTTTTGATGCCATTATATTTTTTAGAGCCGTTGCTGTTACCAAAGTGTCATTACCATTGTATTCGATATCGATGTTCAAACCGTTGATTTCGGCTTTTCCGCGAGAAATATTTGCATACACAATGCATACAACCACAAGTATGATTGATATAAATTTTAATGCTATTGAGTATTTACGGTTTATTTTCATATCATTTATTTTATTTCAAGTTCTTCTTTAAATGCCATTTCTATTGTTGGTACAAGAGCGTCAATATCTCCTGCTCCAAGTGTTATCAGTACGTCTGGTGCCAATGCCAATAGCACACTGCATAACTCTTCTTTTCCGCAAAGATATTTGCTCATTTTATTTATTTTGTGAAGTATGGTTTTCGACGAAATACCCGGTATTGGTTTTTCTCGTGCCGGATAGATATCCAGAAGTATGATTTCGTCCAAAGGCAAAAGAGAATCGGCAAATTCTTGGGCAAAATCCATAGTACGAGAGTATAAGTGGGGTTGAAAAACACCAACAATACGTTTGTTTGGATATAATCTTTTTACGGATTCTATTACGGTACTAAGCTCCATTGGATGATGGGCATAGTCGTCGATAAATACAAAATTGTCTGTTTTTATTCTATAATCGAAACGTCGACGTATTCCTTCAAATGTTTTTAATCCGTAGCGTAGTTCATGTTCATTTACACCACACTCCAATGCTATTGCGCATGCCGCCACTGCATTTTCTATGTTATATAGTGGTGCACCGGTTAGTTCCATATCGTAATATATATGCTTTGAGGTGTGTAGGTCAAAAAAGTAGTTGCCTTTGTATATGCGTACATTCCATGCATAGTATTCGGCTTCTATATTGTCAAACGAGTAGTGTTCTATATTTACGCTCTCGTTTATATCCAAATCTATATTTTGTTTGATGAAAAGTTTACCATCTTTTTGAGTCTGATTTCCGTATTGGGCAAATGCAGTCAAAAGGTTTTCGTGGGTTTTGTATATATCCAAATGGTCAGGATCTGTAGCTGTTATAACGGAGTATGTGGGGTGCAGTTGGAGGAATGAACGGTCATATTCATCGGCTTCTACCACTACATATTCACTATTGCTATTGAGGATGAAATTATTGTCGAAGTTTTTTGCAATGCCGCCAAGAAAAGCTGAGCATCCTACCGAACTTTTGCTCAATATATGGGCTATCATTCCCGATGTTGTAGTTTTGCCATGACTGCCGGCTATAGCAATACATTTTTTGTCTTGGGTTATTTCGCCCAATACTTCTGCTCGTTTTTTTAGTGGTATATTATTGTTAACGATATAAGTGTATTCTTCGTTATCTGATGGTATAGCAGGAGTGTACACTACCAAGTCTACCGTCTTTGGTATGAGGTTGATGTTGGGAGTGTAGTGTATTTCTATTCCTTCGCTTTCGAGTTGGAGTGTAAGTTTAGTGGCTGTTCTATCGTAGCCCGAAACATTGTGTCCCAAACTTTTGAAATATCTTGCCAAAGCACTCATTCCAATACCACCGATACCCAAAAAATAATATGTTTTTATATCTTTCATTATTATTGTTTGTACAAGTTTTTTATCGTTGTTTTATTATAGAGTCGATCTCATCAACTATTTTGTTTGCTGCATCTCTTACTCCCATATTTAAGCAGGCTTTGCTCATTGCACTTTGTTTTTCTTTGTCTTTCATAAAGTCGCCTAATGTATGTGCAAGTTTGTCTGTTATTTCGTTGTCTGCAATCATTATTGCGGCGCCTTTGTTTACTAGTGCCATGGCATTTTTTGTCTGATGGTCTTCCGAAACGTTAGGCGAAGGTATCAATATAGTTGGTTTGCCCACAAGGCAAAGTTCAGATATTGCTATAGCTCCCGAACGCGATATGATACTATCTGCAGCACAATATGCTTTATCCATTGCCGCTATGAAGTCAAAAACTTTTATATTGTTTTCGGCTTTAGCTTCAGCTACAGCATTTTTTGCTGTGTTGTAGTACCATTTTCCTGTTTGCCAAATTAGTTGAATATCGTTTTTCTTAAAGAAATCAATGTTTGCATGCAATGCTTCGTTTATGCTTCTAGCACCTAAACTGCCGCCTATCGAAAGTATTGTTTTTTTGTTGGGGTCAAGGTCAAAGAAATTAGTGCTTTCAGTCTTGGTTACATCCATTTGTTCTATTGATTTTCTTACAGGATTGCCCGTAAAAACAATCTTTTCTTTAGGAAAAAAGCGGTCAAGTCCATCATATGCAACACATATTTTGTTTGCTTTCTTTGCGAGCATTTTGTTTGTAAGTCCCGGATATGAATTTTGTTCTTGCAAAATAGTAGGATAGCCCAGCTTTTCAGCCATCTTTAGTGTTGGAGCACTAGCATATCCACCTACACCTACCACTATGTCCGGGTTGAATTTTTTTATAATCTCTTTGGCTCGTTGTTGGCTTTTGAATAGTTTTATAGGAAGTAATAAGTTTTTTAATGATAGTTTGCGTTGCAATCCGGCAATAGGCAATCCTTCAATGGGATAACCTGCAGCAGGCACTTTTTCCATTTCCATTTTGCCAATGGCACCTATAAATAGGATGTTAGAATTTGGATAGCGTTCTGTTATGGCATTAGCAATGGCTAATGCAGGAAATATGTGCCCCCCTGTTCCTCCTCCACTTATTATTACTTTCATATCTATTCGTTTATTGTTTTATTATTTATTACTGTGTTATTATTTTTCTCAGCTGTTTCCAAAGCTCTTTTTTCAATTTTGAATGATTCACATATAGATTGAATCACACCTATGGCACAGCCTGTGAAAAGATACGATGTTCCACCGTAGCTTATAAAAGGCAATGTTTGTCCTGTAACGGGTAGGTATCCCACGGCAACGCCCATATTTATAAGAGCTTGAAGATATATAAGTAAGCCCAGACCCGAAACGGTCAGAGATCTGAATGCGCTGTTGCAATTGCGTGCAATTACGATACATCTAAAGAATAGTACAGAATATAGAAATAGTATACTTATACCACCTACGAACCCCAATTCCTCTATTATTATTGCATATATAAAGTCGTTGTGTGATTCGCTAAGTAGTCGTCCTTGTATGGTGTTTCCCGGCATAACTCCCGTAAGGGATCCGGTGGCAATAGCTTTGCGGGCAGTATTTATCTGAGTGTTGGCTTCTTTGTCATTCTCGCGCCAATCAATTATACGCTGCATCCAAGTGTCGCTTCTAAAAGCATCTATTTTTGCAGTATTGATTTCTGTCGTTTCTTGTTGTGCTTTGTCGGCTTTGTTTATTACTATACAAAAAGCTATTGCAGAAACAAGTAGTCCGGCTCCGGCAACTCTGAACCAATACTTGGAATTTACGTTCCCCAAAAACAACATTGTAAAGCATGTAACAAACAAAATGCCTGCAGTAGAAAAGTTTTGGGGGAATATGAGAGCAGGTATAACAATTATTGGAATCATAAGTTTTTTAAATGTATCCAATTCTTTTATACTGTCTTTTGCCTTTGCTACCATTCGGGCTGTATATATCACAAGAATGAATTTTGCAATTTCCGATGGTTGAAAATTTCCTATTACCGGTATCTCTAACCATCTTCCCGCTCCTTTACTGGAGCCGAATGACATGTATGTAACAAAAGTGGCAATAAGGGCTATAACAGAGATATAGTACCCCCATTGTGACAAGCGGGCAAAATAATGATAATCAATGCGAGACATTATAATCGTGGCGATGTATGTAAAGCAAATTATACCTAAATGTTTTAGAAATAGAAATATAGTATTTGCTTCTTTGTCATATGCAAATTTACCTATAGAACTATATACTTCAATCAACGATATAAAGCTAAGGATTATTATAACAATCCAAATTACTTTGTCGCCTCGTAAATAATATTTTGCACCAATTTTCATTTTTTCTTGTGATTGTTTTTTCTAAGTTGTTTAATTATAAGTCGTAAACTTCACGTTGAAACTCGTTGCCTTGTTCTCTCATCGGAACTCCGTTTTCGCAGGCCGGCGAGAATAGTACCACAGAGTTGTTTATGTCGGAATAAAGAGCTTTTGTTACAGCATCTTTTATGGAATTTGCATCAACAATTGTTGGTATTATTCCTGAAAACACTTCGTGTAGGCGATGATTGTCTTCACCAATACATATCAGCATACGTATTTTGCGTAGAGCAAGAGGGATAAGGCTTGTAAAATCAGTAGTGTTGTTATCGCCATTGGCAATCCAAATAACGGCTTTATCCATTGTTTCCAACGAATACCATGTAGCGTTTGGAGTGCGCGACATAGCATCGTTTATAAATTCTATACCGTGTATGCGTGCTGTGAATTTCAATCGATAAGGATCATCGTCAAAGTGTGAAAAACAATCGCGTAAGTTTTTGTTTCTAAGTTTGTTTAGTTTGTTTACGTCTATTCCGGCCAAGCCGTTTGAAACTTTCTCTCTACCCTGTGTTGCCAATGTTTCTATATTCATGTTTTTGTTTGTTTTAATTATCTTAGTTTTAAAGTTACTATTGTTATCACTGCTAATATTATGCCTACCAAGAAAAATCGTTGTACCAATTTTTGTTCCGGAATACCTTTTTTCTGGTAGTGATGGTGTATTGGAGCCATCAAAAATACTCTACGTCCTTCGCCATACTTCTTTTTTGTATGTTTGAAATATGAGCGTTGAATTATTACAGACATGTTTTCTACCACAAATATTCCGCACAATATCGGAATAAGCAGTTCTTTGCGAATCAAAATTGCAAACACCGCAATTATTCCGCCAAGAGCCAAAGAGCCTGTATCGCCCATAAATATTTCGGCCGGATGTGTGTTGTACCAAAGGAAACCTATGGTTGCACCCACAAAAGCTGCTATAAATATAGTTAGTTCGCCTATATTGGGCAAAAACATTATGTTTAAGTAATTGGAAAATATTATGTTTCCCGATATCCATGCCAGTATTGCTAGTGTTCCTCCTATTATGGCCGATGTGCCTGTTGCCAATCCGTCTATGCCATCGGTAAGGTTGGCGGCATTGGATACTGCTGTTACAATAAATATTACAACTATTACAAAAAGTAGCCAAACCCAATCTTTGGCCCAATCGCCCATCCATGTTATTAGATTTGCATAGTCAAACTCGTTGTTTTTTACAAACGGTATAGTTGTTTTTGTTGATTTTATGGGATGTTCGCTAAATTCTTTGGTTGCCTTATCGTAGTTTTTATCAATGTTTACATTATGAGTTTCTACGTATGTTTCAACCGATTTGCGTTCCTTTATGGTGATGTCCGGATGGAACATTATTATCAGTCCCACAACAAGTCCCAATCCAACCTGTCCCAATATTTTATATTTTCCGGGCAGGCCTTCTTTGTTCTTTTTAAATACCTTTATGTAGTCGTCCAAAAAGCCTAGTAGTCCTAGCCATATTGTTGTTATTATCATTACTATCACATAGATGTTGTCTATCTTTGCAAATAGCAATGTAGGTATAAGTATGGCCGCCAAAATAATTATGCCACCCATCGTAGGTGTGCCTTCTTTTTGTTTTTGACCTTCCAAACCTAGGTCGCGAACGGTTTCGCCTATTTGTTTTTTTCTTAGGTATTTGATAATTGGTTTTCCAAATACTATTGTTATTATCAGCGATGTGATTACTGCCATTGCGGCACGGAACGAGATATACTGAAATACCCCTGCTCCCGGAAAATCAAATGCCTTATCTAACCAATCAAATAAATAGTACAACATAATCTACTCCTTTATTTCAATATATTGATCAATTCTTCTTTGTCGTCAAAATGGTGCTTTACGCCGTTTATTTCTTGATATTTTTCGTGTCCTTTTCCGGCCACTACTACAATGTCGCCTTTTCCGGCCAATTTGCAAGCTGTTTTTATGGCTTGCTGCCTATTGCTTATGCGTAAGGTGTTTTCCTTCTGCTTGGTTGTCAAACCATCTTCCATCTCGTCGAGGATTTTTTCGGGGTCTTCGGTGCGAGGGTTGTCGGATGTAAGTATCAATGTGTCGCTCATTTCGCAGGCTATTGTTGCCATTATAGGGCGTTTCAGAGGGTCTCTGTCGCCTCCGCACCCTACTACGGTGATGAGTTTTTGGTTGTCCATACGTATGTCGTTGACAGTTTGTAACACATTTTTCAATGCATCGGGTGTGTGGGCATAATCAACTATGGCGGTTATACCTTGTCCGGATACGTATTCAAAGCGACCTTCGGCAGCACGTAGCGAACTTAATTGTTGCAGAGTCTCCATCTCCTCGATGTCGCATAGTCGGGCTGTGGCATATATAGCCAATAGGTTGTAGGCGTTGAAACGTCCCACAAGCTGTGTCCATACTTCTTTACCGTTGATGTTTAGGAATAATCCTTGGAAAGTGTTTTCCAATATTTTTCCGTTAAAGTCGGCAATTTCTTGTATGCTGTATGTATATTTTTTTGCTTTTGTATTTTGTAGCATTAC
The DNA here is from genome assembly GCA_017646685.1 of Bacteroidales bacterium. Lineage (GTDB taxonomy): Bacteria > Bacteroidota > Bacteroidia > Bacteroidales > P3 > HGM05376. The sequence continues at coordinate 15,217 of JAGCLZ010000046.1, forward strand.
CTGTCCGTTGCGGTCGTCGATGTTGGTCAGTGCAAATGCCGATGAGGGCAGATTGTCAAAAAATGTTTTCTTTGCCGATATGTATTCGGCAAATGTTTTGTGAAAATCCAAATGGTCGTGAGTGATGTTGCTGAAAATGCCACCAAAAAATTCCAATCCTCCTATTCTGTTTTGTACTATGGAGTGCGAACTTACCTCCATAAAGCAGTATTCACAACCGTTATCCACCATTTGCCAAAGCAATTTATTTAGGTTTATTGCATCGGGTGTGGTGTGGGTAGATGGAATTTCTTTTTCATCTATCTTGTTTACTATTGTCGATATAAGTCCGGTGTGGAATCCAAGTTGGCGAAACATTTGGTGTAGCAATGTCACGGTGGTGGTTTTGCCGTTGGTTCCGGTTATACCTATAAGTTTTAGTTTTCTCGATGGGTTATCATAAAAGTTTGAAGCTATGTATCCAAGAGCTTTATTGCTGTCGGTTGTTTTTATGTAAACAACGTTTGGAGCTATTGTTTCGGGCATCTGTTCGCACACCACTGCCACAGCACCTTTCTCTATGGCGGAGGTTATGTAGTTGTGTCCATCCACATGCACTCCCACTTGTGCCACAAATAGGGTGTCGGCCTCTATGTTACGAGAGTCGAAGGTGATATGTTTTATGTCGATATTGTTGTTGTTTACAATCTCGCAGTCTATGTTTTTCAATAGTTCATTTATTCTCATTCTTTTACCTCCATTTGGTTGTTTTGTTTTTCGTCGTGTGGCAGTTCCTGTTGGGTTGTTATGCCTAGTTTTAGGTGTAGTCGGCTTCCTTTTTTGTATGGAGTGCCGGCATTTAGCGATTGCGATATTACTTTACCTCGCCCGTCGAACGATACACGAAATCCCATTTTTTCCAGCATATACAAAGCATCTTTTATTGTCATCCCTTTGCAGTTGGGAACCACGCCGCGTGGCAGGTTATATTTTCTGTACACAACATTGTCGTTGGTGTCTATGGCTCCTGCTATAAATGCAGACTTGTCATCTTCGTATATATTATTTATACCCAATATTTCGAACGATTCTTTTATTTCTTTTTTATAACCCTTTGTTATAAAGGGTTTTTGTTTGTCGTTGTTCGATGGTATATCCATCTCTAATTCCAGTATTGTACCACACACACGGTCGGCCAAGTCTTTAAATACCGGTGCGGCAATTTCGCCACCGTGTTGTTTGTTCTTTTTGGGATTTGTAATTACCACAATACATGAGTATTTGGGGTTGTCTGTAGGGAAATATCCTGCAAACGAGGCTCTGTACGTCATGTGGTCATTACCTTTCTGCATATAGTTGATTTGCGATGTTCCTGTTTTTCCGGCAATGCCGTATGGTGTTTTAGACAGTCGTCGGCCCGAACCGTTTTCCACCACACCTTCAAGCATCGATTGTATTATTTTTAGTGTGCGATTCGAGCAAATTTCTTCTTTTATCACCTCCGGTTCTATTTTCTTTATGGTTTTATCACCTTCTTTTATCTCGCTGCAAAATAGTGGTTTCACCATAGTTCCGTTGTTGGCAATGGCGTTGTAGAACGTCAGTAGTTGCATTGCGGTTATGTTCGACGAATAGCCGTATGCCAAGTTCAAGAAGTTGCGGTCGGGGTTCATATCGGTCTCTATCTTTGGTGTAGGTTCGCCGCCCACATCCAAGTCGAGGTTCAAGCGCTGATATGGCAAAATTCTTTTTATCCCGTTCACAAATTCGTTACGATTGTTGTTGTAGAATTCCCATACCGGTTGGCATGTGCCCACGTTTGACGATACTTCAAATGAGCGTTTCATCGAAATATTGCCGTACGAGAAGTCTTTTACATCGTGTATTTCCGAATCCTTATTTTTTGGGTTGAATTTTTTCACCCCTGTAGGAACTATGTACGAGGTGTCGCATTTATTGTTGTCTATCAGCACCATTGCTGTAATGGTTTTGTAGGTCGAGCCCGGTTCGTACAAGTCTGTGCAAGCTATATTGCGTATCTCCTTGTATCCTCTGGCCGAGTCTATCAGCGTTAGGTTGCTTATTGCTCTCACATATCCTGTTTCTACTTCCATCAGTACCACGCAGCCATAGTCGGCATCATTTTCAATCAAGCAGCGGCGTAGCGAGCTTTCGGCAAGGTCTTGTAAGCGAGTGTCTATAGTGGCCACAATGTCTTGTCCGTTGATGGCTCTTTTTTGGTCGGTGTCGTTTACCGGTATCCAAATGTCCTTATTAAGTCGGCGTTCCAATCGTTCTCCCTGTTGTCCACATAGGTATGAGTTGTAAAAGCCGTCCAAGCCGTTGAACGACGAGCTGTCTTTGGTAGTTATTTTGCCATCTTTGTCTACCTTTACCGTGTGCTTTATTTCAAATCCTATAGTGTGTCGTGCCAGGTTTTTGTGAGGGTTTATACGTATGTTTCTTTCCCTTACTATCACAGCTCTTCTGAAACGAGGTTTTTCTTTTTTCTCTATATTTTTCTTGTCTGTAGTATCGCCATCTTTCGGTTTTTCCACTTTGATGGGGCGGCATAGTATTGGAAAAGTCTTCATTTTTTCCAGTTGTGTAAAGCTGATATTTCGGTGTATCAGTGTGTTTCTGTTTCCCTTGTCCCATTCTGCCATCAGGTAGCTGTTATACTCTTCCGGTGTTTTGTCCATAAACATTTCCGATAGTTTTTGGCTCAATTTTTCCACATTGGGCATAAATATACTATCGGGCACCATGGGTATGTATTCCAAGGTGTCGCTTTCCGATTTGCGTTTCTTTTTTGGTTTTTTTTGCACGTGGGTGCCAAGGTCGATGTATACATCATATACAGGCAGTGAGGTCGCCAATATTTTTCCGTCCGACGAAAATATTGTACCTCGTTGTGCTTGAACTTTTCTGTTCGTTATGCTGTTTTCTTTTGCTTTTTCTCTCCATTCGTCGCCTTCTTTCACTTGTATTTCCACAATCTTGTAGATGATAGGTATGACAAACACCAGCAGTAGAAAAATGTATACTGCTGCCAATCGTAATACTATATTATTTTTGTTTCCTTCGCTCATGTAGTTCTATTCTTTTTCAATATTTATTTTCAAAGGTCGGTCGGTCGATTGCTGAATTCCCAATGATTCCAATTTTTTTGCCACTTCGCTAATCATTATTATGTTCATATAGTCGCATTTAAATTGTATATGCTTAATGTTTAGTTCGTTAATCTCTCTCTGTAGTTCTTTTATTTCTATAGATGTATTTTCTATATAGTAGCGGTTCGATACCATTGCTATGGAGTATGCCACTATCATTATCATAAGCGGAATTTGTGATAGCATAAATTTGCGAATCAAAATTTTCCCCCCCACTATGTCCGACAGCTTTATGTGTTCTTTTATCTTTTGGATGCTTGTCGAAATATTTTCTTTTTTTTCAGCCGTAGGTTCTCCTGTAGCTGAATTGTATTGTTTATTATCTTTCACTGTCTCAGTCATAACTATCCAATTTTTTCGGCTATTCGTAGTTTTGCACTTCTCGAACGGTTGTTTTCTTGCAGCTCCTCGTTCGAAGGTGTTATAGGCTTGCGAGTGATGGCTTTGAGGTTTGTTATTATGTTTCCGTAGAAGTCTTTTTCTATTTTGCCTTCAATATTGCCTGTTTTCATTAGGTTTTTTACCATGCGGTCTTCGAGCGAGTGGTATGATATCACCACCAGTCGTCCGCCGGGGTTAAGTATTTCCACTGCTTGTTTCAGCATCATTTCCAGAGCCTCCATCTCGTCGTTTACCTCAATGCGTAAGGCTTGGAACAGCATGGCCAGAAACTTGTTCTCCTGGTTGCGAGGTATATGTTTTTCTACTGCGCGGCATAGGTCGAAAGTTGTATCTATTGTTTTTTGGTTTCGGGCGGAGGCTATTGCGTTTGCCATACGTCCGGCGTTGGGTATTTCGCCGTAGAGCGATAGTATTTCTTTCAGTCGGCCTTCGCTTTCGCCGTTTACCACATCGCGAGCCGTGCGTTTTTGGCGTTGATCCATGCGTAGGTCCAGTGCAGCATCAAAACGTATAGAAAAACCGCGTCCGCCTTCGTCAAATTGGTGGCTCGATACTCCCAAGTCGGCAAGCAGACCATCAATTTTTCTTACTCCCTCTAGTCGCAAGAAACTTTTCAGATGCTTAAAATTTTCATGTATAAGTGTAAAACGGCTGTCATCTATACTGTTGGCCAAGGCATCAGAGTCTTGGTCAAAAGCATATAGGCGACCATTCTCGCCCAAGTGTTCCATTATTTTGCGCGAATGCCCGCCACCGCCAAAGGTAACATCTACGTATATCCCTTCCGGATTGATGGATAATCCTTCAATGCTTTCTGTCAATAGTACAGGTGAATGATAGCTCATTTATATATCTCGAAATTATATGGTTTCATTGTTCGTTTTAACACCCAAACGGTTGTTGACAAGATTGGCATAATCTGTCTCTTCGCCATTCATGCGGGTGTATTTTTCGTAATCCCAAATTTCGATAAAATTACCTGTCGCGGTCAAAACTATGTCTTTTGCATTTTTGATGTACGATTTCTGCTCTGCAGGAATCAGTAAGCGGTCGTTAGTGTCAAGCTCAATGATGTTGCCATCAGTAAGTTTGCGAAGAAGTTTTCGGTCTTCGATGTTGTAAGGGTTCAGGTTTTTCTGCAAAAATTCCACCTCTTCTTGAAAAGATGCGTAGGTCCATAGCTCCAAACACTCGGCATATATGCTCTGACGGATAACAAAACGACCATCTTCCGAACTCGGAAGTTGGCGTTTCAACGCAATTGGGAACTTGAATCGCCCATTGTTATCTATCTTACAATATTCTTTACCAAGTATTAACGACATTTTTATCTACTATTTTTCAATTTGTAAAGGTACGAAGAATTTTCCAAAAAAAACCATTTACTTCCATTCTATGTTGAAAACTTCCATAAAATTCCATTTTCTACCTAAAACGGATAAACTTCAAAAAGGTTGCAAAAAAATATCATTATATTTATCATTGTTGATAAACAGTATGTTGCTGCTGTTTATAAGACGTAAAAAATATTCCGGTATTTTTTGGAACTAAAAAGCATAGAGGTGGTATTGTTGATAAGTTTTTTGTACGCCAATTTTTATCTTCGCCAAGTCTAATTTACGGCAAAGCAAGGGAGTGGTATTCTACTATATGCTACTTTGGATTATAGCACTATGCCTCTGTAGACAAGGACTATACGTTCTTTTTATTTATACCCTATCATCGATTGTTTCACGATAGGGTGTAATTGGAATGATGGTATACCGTCAATTTCCGTCCGATATACCACCTCAAAATTCCATCGTGATGTAGATGAATTTTCATCCCGATGTAGATGAAATTCCCTCCGGATGTAGACACATTTCCCTCGGGAAGGAAAAATTATTTCCTCGCTTGCAAGGTTTTTAACATCTGTCTCAAAATAATTGTGTAACTTTGCACTTTGAAAACCAACGAAGAATATGCATCAAAACTATATAAAATATAATACCAAAACAGCCTCAAAAAGTACTCAAGATTGTTCTCCGCTTTTGCATTATCACTACGTTAGCACTTCGTTAACCATGCAAATTCCTGCGGAAACGCTATCACAAAGCCACAGGCTTTGCTTCATGCTTTTGTGCTACAATCATGCAAAAACCACCACTTTTAGTGCTCAATC
>JAGCLZ010000003.1 GCA_017646685.1 Bacteroidales bacterium
AGGCTCTGTAAACATTGGTAGTAGTGGATTCATCAATAGTTTTACCGATGGAAATAACATGCAAGCTATTTTCGTACTGATAGACAACCAATTTAGACAAATCTTTTACATAATGCAGAGAATAGTTGGATTGATCTTTGAAATCATTATAGACTTTAAAATTGAATATATCATAAGCCTTTAGTTCTGTTATTTTGGCATATCCGATAAAGCCTCGACTGTTTTTATAAATCCCACAACAAAAGATGTATTCTCCTATCACTCTAAAATCATTTACACTATACTCACCACTTATTTCTGCTTTTTTCATCGTTATATTAAGAGCAGTTGCACGACTTGTTTTTTCCGAAACTGTAAAATAATGTCTTCCACCTTTTTCTATATAAGACACGGCAAGACCTTCGTAGTCTCTTATAATAGTTTTTGTAACCAAATTGGTCGAATCCGATATCTCACTAACAAGCGATACCGGATTACCACTTTGACCATAGGCAAAACATACTGTGAATATCAATAGAATTAATAATGTACTTTTTGTTTTCATATCTTTACCATATTTAAATTATTAATTTATTATTAACTTCTTTGTTGCAACCCCCTTTAGCGTATATACTTTCACTAGATATGTACCTTTTGGCAAATCGGATATATCCATTTTGATGGATGCTGCTTTCACCTCTTCCTCTTTTACCTTTTCTCCTTTTAGTGAGTAAACTTCCACTTTATGAATTGAGAACGACGAGAATATAGTTACTATATCACTTGCCGGATTGGGAATTATATGTGTATATTCTTCCAACACTGTATTGCGGATACTTACTTGTGTGGTATCGCCGGTGATGTAGAAGCGTATGCTGTCGCTCCAATTGCTATATTTATTATCATCACATAGTGCCCTTACGTAGGCCACGTACCATTTGGCCGAGTCCAAATCCGATAGGCAACACACTGTAGAACCAGTATTTACAAAGGTGCAATTCTCCACTGCCGTACCTTCTTCGCCGTAGGCTATCTGCCAGCCAACATGTTCGCTTGTATTATTATCCCAACTAAATGTTGCCGATGTCATATCCATACTTACAAGGTTGAAGTTTGATACATCGGCACAAGTATCTTGAAATCTTAGATAATAACCGGTGGTATCTATGATGGGAAATATTGCAGGCTGAAAATAAGCATCATTATACATATAATACCATACAGTTGTATCTATCAATTGCCAACCCGGAAGTCTAATTCCTGTATGTTCATAATAGCATACAGGACCTTCATTTCTATCATACTTCTTTATGAAATATCCCGGCAGAGCTGAATAGCCGCCTGTTGTATCACTATCTAAAAGCCTTCGCTGACCATAATAGTGCGTCTGTGGATGCATAAATCTTGTCCAACTATGATATCCATTATTTTCATGATATTCACTGGTATTATTGAAAGCTGTCCAACCTACATAGAAAGAATCGTTTACAACCACAGGGTGTTCGAAATAAACTTCATATACATTTTCATAATATAATTCTACCGGATCGTATCCATTACGAACTATATCTATAAATTCCATTTTTTTTGCCGGCTTATTCGAAGGATCATCCCATCTTTCTTCGGCTATCATTTCAAAACTTGTATCGGTTGCTTCAAAGAGTTGAACATATTCAGGAACCCGATTGGCTATTGATGTGTCGACATATACATCCCATATAGAATACTCGCCATTTATAGCACCTTCAAGAATATGTGGAAGAACATGTATGCTTGCCACTACTGCTATACCTATTATTGGCAATGTGGTGTCGGTATAATAATATCGAGCTAGTCTCACAGGAAAACCAGGTCCAGCTCCTCCACCCAATGTAGTTCCATAATTTTTCGGATTAAAAACATACTCATCAAACCAATTTAAGCCATACATATATCGTGGGTCGCGATGCTCAACACCTATAAATAAAGTGTCTATCTCATGGGGGGCTTTAACTAGTGCGTTACTAACATTATTAATATTCATATCCTTTATTTGAGAATATAAGGATAGTGAACTTATCAACATAACAAATGATATTAGCTTTTTCATGACATTATAAATATTAATATTTTACACAAGAATTAATGTAGTTTTCAGTACTGATAGGTATGTTTCCTATTGAAATAAACTCCCCTTCCATCCCAAAAGTAACTAATGGCACTGTTTCTATTTTTGATGTATAGATGGATTTAAATGATATAGTACCGGATTGATATACAGCACAAGTATTTGAATTGTTATAATTATTCAGTTTGACAGATAGCATATTATATGTATTTGCAGTAGGTTTGCTAAAACCATTAAGCAAACAATACATCGTTCCTTCAACATTGTCTAGTGAACTCAATTTAATGTTGGGGTAATATTCTGTTTGCACCACTAAAGGGTTAAAGCTGATTCTTGTCAATATACTTTCCAATGTATTTGAGAATTCTTCAGCATCTTGCAAGATTGTGAATGATGAGAACGTATTATTATATTGAAATTCTTTCAATTTCCAATTACCTATATAATAATTTTGATTTACAGACATTGAAGTCATCATTGTTGGAGCGGCGGTAGTGGATAAATCATATATTCTTATTAATGTTCCTCGAAGATTTGTACCAAGATTTGCAGCCGCCGGAATATACCAATATGATGCTATGGCAATAATATCATCTACAACTTTTGATATTAAAAAATCATTGATATCTTCTGATACATACAATGCTGGATTATCTTCTGTGGTTGGATAGGTATATACTGTGGTCAAATTGGAAACCAAATGATATTTATCAAATCGCCTTATTGCTGCTTCGTTTCTTCCGAATATAGATCCTACTGTTACGACATAATTATCCGTAACTGCAATATCATTAATCTCTTCCTTATCTGAAGAGGATTCCAGAATTTTATAGACCATATTTGTAGCATTTAAATTTGTTACTATTTTTAGTAAGCATGATTTGGTTTTAGCTTTGGAATTCATAATTTTACCAATGGCTACTATGCGAAAATCATCATTAGATTCAAAGACTTCAATCTTGAATAATTTTGTAATTACATAATTGTCGGCAGATGGATTTTTAAAATTATTGTAAGCTTTAAAATCAAAAGTACTGTGTTCCAATAAATCTTTTATATTGGCAAAACCAACAAATCCATAATAATTCATATAGATTCCACAGCAATAAATATAATCTCCATAAACTTTGAAATCTTCAACACTGTAATTGCTACTTATCTCGGCCTTTTTTAATTCGATATTGTTTGCCGGATTTGTTTGGCTTGGGGTATCTGAAATAGTAAAAAAATGTCCTCCACCTCTCTCGATATACGATACAGAATATCCTTTGTATGACCTTACAATAGTTTTTGTTACTATACTCGACTGATCTGATATTCCGGCAACAAGCGATACCGGAATCGTATTTTGCCCATAGGCAAAGCATGCTATGAATATCAGCTGGATAAAAATTATATTTCTTACGTTCATATCTTTATTCTTTTTTATAAGTTAAACAGATAAGAAACCAAGTTAATTTCTATCTGAAAAAATATTTATTTCCTAAGTTTTTAATGAAAATCTGTGGTATTTTGGCCGCTATAGTTTGAGCAAAAGTCAAACATGCAGCCCGTGTTTAGGACGCTTACGCGAGTATAGTATTCTGGCTGTTAGAACAATACCCAATGGGTTATATGTCATAACATTGCATATCATGCTATTTTTTATCTGTAATTTTATTTTGCAAACTTATAACTTTTTTTTCAAATATGCAAATGATTTTGCACTATTTTTTGTTGGCGGTAGTGTTTTTATGATAAGGTTTGCATACGGTTATAGGTAGCTATCGGTGGCAAATGCAGGGCGGGTTTGGATTGGACAGCCTTGCGGCAGTTTCGTACCTCGGCTGTGTTTTTTTCCTACCTCCGCCAGCTTTATCATACACTACCACAGTAAAATTCAAAACCAAACTATGATTTTATTAAATCATGATTTGGTTTCTTTAAATCATACTTTGGTTTTTATAAATCATAGTTTGATTTTAATAAATCATGGTTTGGTTTAAAGAAATTATGATATGATTTGAAAATTTGTATTAGGGGATATGCGGTTTAGATGTAGGTACGGGAAAAATTACAGGTAGGGTTTTTGAAAATTTATAGGCAGGATGTGCGGTTTTGCACCGGCTGTTTAGAAACTGATGATAACCGAGATTAATAAATCAACGTACGTAATTTGACAAAAAAACATTATTATTTTGTATCTTTGCAAGCAGATAAATAAAGAATTTTGATATGAGAAGAATATTTACAACTCTGCTTATCAGCATAATAAGCATCAATACTTCGGCACAGAAAGAGTTTGCAAACCGCTATTGGTTTGGCATCTTGGAGGGTGCTTCACTCCCACTCAACCTACATTTCGAAAGTAGGAACGACTCTGTATTCCCCATGCTTTACAGCCCCATGCAGGGTGGCGACAAAATCGTTCCCTCGTCATTTCGAATCACTGCCGACTCTCTTTTTATCAATGTAAAAAGTTTGAATTTCGAAGGAAAATGGGTATATAACCAAGCCGACTCAACATTTGCTGGTCAAATAAAGCAATATGGCAACAAACTGAACTTAAACCTAAAACCTAGTGATGGGATATTTGAGATAAAGCGTCCACAAACACCTGAAAAGCCATTTCCATACATCGAGGAAGAAGTAATGATAAAAAACACTGCCGACAACGTCGACCTATCCGGCACACTCACCTACCCAGTGGAGGGAAATGTCTTTGCTACCATAATACTGATAACAGGTTCGGGAGCACAAAACCGTGACGAAGAAATATTTCAACACAAGCCTTTTATGGTTATCGCCGACTATCTGACGTGCCAAGGAATGGCTGTACTACGTTGCGACGACCGCGGTTTTGGCAAATCATCAGGCGGCATCAATTCCACTACATTGGACTTTGCCAACGATGTGGAAGCAATGTTAGGCTTTCTACAATCGCATCCAAAAACGAAAGGGAGCAAAATAGGACTTGTCGGACATAGCGAAGGGGGACTTATAGCACCTATTGTTGCTTCTCGCAACAAAGAAGTTGCATTCATCATTCTATTGGCCGGACCGGGATTAGATGGCAAAGAAACCCTTTTGCTACAAAACAAAAAGATATGCCAAATAGGCGGTATGGCAGACAGTCTTATAAACAAACGCCTCATAATACTGGAAGAAATTTTTGAACTATCTGCGAGTGGAGAGGACCAGGATATGCTGCTAAAAATAAATGAGATAGTAAAGAAACATACTATAAATAAGCAGGAACGCAAAGCGTTAGGCTTGTCGCCAAAAGAGGTATTGGTAATGAACAGCCAACTTCAAAACCGATGGATGAAGACCTTTATCGACCTTGATCCATGCCCATATTTAGCTATGGTTGAATGCCCGATATTGGCACTCAACGGCGAAAAAGACTGCCAAGTACTACCTATAGAAAACACCACTGCCATAAGCAAATGTACCACGGGCAAAGCCGAAACTATAATAGTTCCCAACCTAAACCATTTGTTTCAAAACTGTACAATAGGCAGCGTTGAAGAGTATATGACTATCGAAGAAACTTTTTCTGAAAAGGTTATGGAAATAATAACCGAATGGATAAAAAAGAAAGTGGAATAGAATTGTCCTATTCCACTTTCCAAGTTATATTCAAAATATTCGATGTTTGAGATGTAAGTTTAAACCTATCATCGGTACGCAATCCCAATACCCAAAGGATCTCATCATCGGCATTACACAGCAGCCAAACATTCTTTTTCTCTTGTAATGACAACTTTTGATCAGTAAAAAAATCACTAATTTTACGCTTTCCTTTCATGCCAAATGGTTGAAATTTGTCGCCATTTATCCACCTGCGCAACCGAAGTGGAAATGTCAATTTGTCTTTATCGAAGTAAACATTATATCGGCCGAACATGGGCTTAAAAGACGAAGTATTCTCAAAGGATTGTAGATGCAACACTATAGGACGCTCTACTATCGAATCATTTTCACCAATCATCACCATCTGAAACTCATACTTTTGCTCACAAGGATATATAAATAAATATTCCCTATCTCTAATCAAGTAATAATTTTTGGCAAAGAATTGCTTACCCGATGAAGTGTTCAACGACTTAATAACATTTGCAACTACTGTTTCTGTAAACCCAAAAGGAGAAAGAAATTCATACAAATATGTTCGCAAAGGAAGAAGTCCAAACAACTGCTGCATAGAAATCCGATAACCATTTTTATACGGTTGAACAATCTGCTCCCTCATCATTTCCACCCGCTGTTTGTATATCAATTCTACATCAGCAATATGTTGCATATTTGTTTTCATGGTTTTATCGAAAGCCGGAGCAAGCTGACGAAACAAAGGCACAAGCAAATGACGAACCTTATTCCGCTTATAATCCAACGTTGCATTGGTTACATCTGTACGATACTCAATATCATTGTTTCGAATAAAATTATCAATCTCATCTCGTCCAAAACAAAGCATTGGTCTTATTATTTTACAATTCTTTTGTAATATTCCATGCAAACCTACTATTCCAGTCCCCCTCATAAGGTTCAAGAAAAATGTTTCAATAGCATCATCACGGTGATGGGCAGTTGCAACATATTTGTAATTATGTTTCAAAAGTATTTTATCAAAGAAATCATACCTCAAATTTCGTGCAGCTTCCTCTATCGAAAGTTTATTCTCTGCTGCATATTCGAGTGTATCAAAAGCAACAGAATGGATAGGCACATTATAGTGTAGTGCCAATTTATTCACAAAAAGTTCATCACCGTCACTCGCCTCTGCCCTCAATCTAAAATTGCAATGAGCTATCGCAAAGTTATACCCAGCTCTATGAAATAATTCACACATAGCAACCGAATCCATTCCACCGCTTACAGCTAACAATATAACATCATCGGGTCTAAAAAGGGACTTCGCTTCTACTTCTTCTACAAAACGTCTCAACATAAAATATACTTTTATCAAAAAAAGGGATGGACAGTTAAGTCCATCCCTTTTGTAGTCAATCAACTAATTCCTTATATTATTTTCTGAAAATCATCTTCTTCATCAATCGTTTTCCATCAAATTCTATTCCATAGTAGTATATACCTGTAGTCAAATCAGAATAAGAGAAGTTTATCGAATGACGACCTTCTGTATAAAAACCATCACTTTGATATACCAGTTGTCCCAATGCATTCACCACAAAGAAACGTACATTGCCCGATGTGGGTATACTGAAATCAATAGTAGTTCTATCATAGAACGGATTCGGATAGTTTTGTTCCAATACTATCGTTTCCTCAACAACATTTGTTATTCCAAAATAATCGACAGCCATAACTACACTAGTTTCGTTATTGTCAGAAACAGCATCATTTGCCGCTATAACTCTACCAGTACCTTCATAATATCTATTAGGATTCTTCGGTATAGAACCATTCAAATCAATTTCGTAGGATTGATCCGGCAACATAATCTCACGTCTCGATCCCGAAAGGTTAGTTCCATTAACTGTTACCCTCACATTTACATCAGAGTTACCTCCAACAACAGCTGTACCAATATTAGTTACCTTCAAACGAACACGACAATTTTCATTTTCATTTTCTTCAACATAAACAGTGTCTGCACGCATATCTGTATAACTTGGAACAATCGTTGAAACGGTATCGTTGGTATTATCAACATCATATTGGTAATGTACAAAGGCCCTAAATACATCATACGGAGCAGTTCTATTAGCTCTATCCAACACTTTATTGAACACATATATTACTGTATCCAACGCAGGCATCGGCATTCCTTCACGATGGAACACTTCTTGTACTAAAGTATTTGTATCATTATCATAATAGAACGATACTTCAAAGTCATTCACACCCAACGAACCAATATTTGCAATCTTAAGACCTACATAAACATCATTAAACGATTCAGTAAGAATAATCTCTACAGGTTTAATATCAGCTACTGCCGAAATTCCATATATTCTCGAATGCAACGAGTCGTTATACAAATACTCATCTCGTGGTAAGAACGTAGATGCAGCTATTTCCATTACACCCATAACAGTACGTATACGTTGGTCAAATGTATAATCATAGTACTCAAATGTTCCCAACGGCCTTCCAAGAGCAGACATAAAGTCAATAGTTTCATAAACAAAATCTTGACCATTGAATGAATATCCTACAGGCATCGTCTCTAATGGGGTTTGACCAAAGTTTCTTACCTTTATTGTTACATATAAGGAGTCTCCTGCAATAACTTCACCCGAAGGATAAACAATCTCAGCCATACCTGCATCAATATCCAATGGCGACAAATAAAAGTCCATACATGTAGAATCATTATCCCAATACAAGTCTAATTCGTTAATTGTATAAGCACATATTGCGAAAGTATCAGGGAAAGTCTTCTCGATTGTAAATGCACTAGCATCCGAGAATTGATAAGTTACAGTATCGTCTGGAGCAAGAACACCTGTCCAAACCTCACGTTTAGGCAATGCACTTCCATGAGGATGATATGCTACTGTAAATTCTCTAATTGTATCAAGACCATAGTTTCTCACCACAACTCTTGGCGAAATAGTTTGTCCGAACTTAGGCTCTGTTGGATAAGGTATATCAACCACACCTACGTCAATAGCACGTCTTGCACGTTGTATATTAATATCATCAATAGCAATACCATCACCTGCACCACATCCTTCAGGGAACATCATTATAAATCTAAGTTGAGTATATTGCGAGAAGTCACCAATAGCAGATATTTCGGTCAACGGGTACCAACATTTTTCATAAGAATAGCCAGCCGAATTTCCTATAAAAGTTCTACCTTCATTATACCAAGTATTGGTACATGAATCATTAGCACTTCCCAAAACCTTCCATTGGTTCTGATAATTCAAATATTCCATTCTCATATATGCTCCTTCAGGAATGTTACGAACCATCCAAAAACTCAAAGTATCAGGTTTAATCTGTCCTATATTCATAATGGGTGTATACAAGATACTTCTATTTCCATAATTATTTCCACAATCAACAGAAGCATCAAGATCTGTTGCTATTGCATTAACACCGCTCTTAGCACTTGAAATTCTATTTTTAGCAGGCGAACCTATCTCCCAATAATTTCTATCATATTGAGTTTTACCACTTGGTGCATACATCTTGGTAGTAAGATTTTCGAAATCATCAGAATAGTGTAGCTGTATAACATGATATCTATGGAATTCTTTTGTTACATAATTATCAGTCGAATCCTCGTCATTAAGAGCCTCTATCCATGCATTGAATATAGTAGTTCCCTCTGGGAATGCATGTTCTGGCAAATTAATAACCTGACTTTCCATACTATTCAAAAATCCATTCCATGGCAAAGTATGAACAACGGTATCGGTACTATAAGTATAATTGATAACCACATCACTTATAGGATTCTCTCCATAATTAGCAAGCAATAGCTGTATAGTCTTCACAGAATCATTTCTGTCAACAATTCCATCTATAGGATTTACAACACGAACCAATGCCGGATTGGTAGGAAGAGGTTTTCTGATGTTAACCAAATAGTCATAAACAACACCTGCAGGAACTACAGGACATACACCTTCATTAGGGAATGCAAGTGTATCGTCCAAGTGTATATAGTCTTGCTTCACGTTAGAATTCAATATTATACGCATACGAGTATGTCCATAATAAGCATCACTAGGAACAGTAAATACACCCATAGCCGGAACTCCGGAATACATAGTATCCGAAACCATAACTACTTCCGATGTATCATTAAACAAACCATCTCTATTCCAATCAATATAAGCCATGGCATATCCCCAGTTTCTACTTGTATATGATTCATTGCTAGTAGCAGTAATAAACAAGGTATCTGTAAGATTTTTATAAATAGAAGCGGTCGGAATCTTCGGTGTTGCATAGTCAGCAAGATTCATGTATGTATGACCTATTGGGTGAACATTCGATTCCAACAATCCAAATCTCACACTAGAAATATCCATTCCAGCAATTGCATTTACGGTAGGTTCACAATAATTACCATCTGCTATTGGAGCAATCAACTTTATTATTGTATCATTTTCTCTTGTTTGTTCTGTAGCAAGATCTGTCCAAATAGTAAGAGTATAATTTTGCAATCCTGTTACTACTTCAAAATCCACTAACGAATCAAAAGAATACACATATTCGGCACCCGGTTGAATTGTTTCAGCACATGTTTCTGTTACTTCTTGCAATTCCAAAGTTGCATTATTTGCCCTATGTTTTCTATAGGTTACAGGAATATCTGAAATAGGCTGAGTTCCATAGTTTATCAAACGTATCTTCACGGTATCTCTACTCATATAAACCTTGTCAACAGGTTCTTCTATAAATTTCGGAGCCGCATCTATTCCTACAGGAGGTTCCAAAGTTATATATATAGGATCATAATAACTTGTACAACCCGATGTACTGATAGATGATAAGTAATATAAAGTATCCGAGAAAATAATATGTTCCATCAAATACTTAGTAGACAAATTGTAATTTGTAGGTTCATAGAATGGAGCACTTAATGAATCAACATGCCATCTCAGTGGTCTATTTTGAGATTGTGAAGCATTCAAAGTAACCAAAGTCGCATACGGAATAACTGTATCTTGGCCAACAGGTGTTACCGGTGTATGATAAGAATTCACAGTTTCCTTGCCTGTTGTATCGTTCATTTGCTTAACATCGTATTGGAGATTAGCCCACGAACGAACATCTACTTTTATGTCCTTGGTAAGACCGTGAGGATAAATATCCGCAGGTTGTGATATAGCTATATCAGCAGTAGTATTTAACTGTAAAGGTTGTGACAGATATTTTATTTCTTGCAACGGTACTGTTGGAAGTGTCGTTGGAGAAACAGTAGAACCACTTGATGATTTGAATGTTGCTTGATAACCCACAATTATAGGGAATGTAGTTGGAACTACTTTTCTTCCAACATTCTTAACTGTTACTGTAACCGGTGCATTGTATAATCGA
>JAGCLZ010000047.1 GCA_017646685.1 Bacteroidales bacterium
AAAAAGCGTAAATATCGTAAGACTTTACCCTACTTTATTACTCATTTGACTTATTATGCAAAATATATGGGTTAATTTGTCGGACAGCCGATAAGATACTCAAAATAGGGGGCTTGTCCACGGAAGAATAATTGTTGATTACTGAAATTCAGTATATTGAAAAAGCTATATTTTGTTTAGCGGACACTAATAGTTTACAATAGGGTGTAACAAGCATGATGGTATACTGTCAATCATTGGTCAATATATAACCTCAAAAAAAATACATCACGAGGGAGATAAAATTACATCACTAGGGAGTTTTGTTTTCATCGTGATGTAGACAAATTTCCTTCGTGAGGGATATTCCATAGCCTTGCTTAGACAATTTAGGACATAAAGAAAAACAGCCTACATATCACATAGGACATATAGACTGCTATTGTATTGGAGGATTATAAAATTTCTATTTCACTACCGACATTGCCAAACGCAAACCATAGTAGCTGTCGGCATGATGAGGCGAATCGTTCAAGCGATACGAAGATCTGCAATTTCTAGACGAATAGTTCCAACATCCACCTCTAAGCACACGACGCGAAGCCATTGCAGGACCTTGTGGATTTACGAGCGACTCTCCGCTATAACGTGTGTACCAATCGTAGCACCATTCAAACAAGTTTCCACTCATATCGTACAGTCCTAATTCGTTTGGTTGTTTTTCTTTTATAGGATGAACTTTCCCGTTGCTATTATAATCAAACCAAGCCACCTCGTCCACCTTATCGCTACCACTAAAGCGTAGACCTTTGGTGTTTAATCCACCACGACAAGCAAATTCCCATTCGGCTTCTGTAGGAATACGGAATAGTATACCGGCAGCCTTTATTTCGGGGATAACATTCAGAGACTCAACAAACTTTTCAGAATCTAAATAACTTACATTATATGCCGGATAATTGTCTCCCAATCCGTCTTGCTCGTTCCATTGGCGGTTTTCGGCCATAGGAGTAGCGCCCATCACTGTTTGCCACAGAGCTTGGCTTACAAGAGTTTCGGCTATATAATAGCTATCCAACGTAACAGAATGTACAGGACCTTCCCAATCAAATGATTTCGAATCGTAATTAGATTCATTTACATTGGTATGTTGCGCACCCATCATAAATGTGCCACCTTTTACACATTTCATTACAAATTTTACATCATTGATAATAATTTCCACTTCTTGTTGTGTGTAATCAAGACTGATGTTAGGTTCCGAAATTTTTGCTGTTAAGTTCATATCTCTTGGGTTTTATATTAATAACATTTTTTTAATAGTCTGCGTAATCTCTGCACCTCATTTTTCTGCAATAGTAAAACAATAGTATAGCCTCTATGTCTTTCCCTTAAGTAATAATTTTCAAGTGATAAACATCACCTATTTCCGACTGCAAATATACATAATTTTTCTATAGTATCAGCATTTTATTAGAAAAAAAGTATCTTAAAAAAGATAAACATTTATATGCCAAACATATAGAAATCTATTTTTAGAGAAAGCATGTACTGGCAAAGAAGCTGTTTAGAGCATTTTCATTCATTATTTTGGGTCTATCCGATACAATATTAGTTTTTCAACAAAATAGTATGAATAAATATTTGTAATAATGATTGGTCGTATTATTTTTATGCGTACTTTTGAAAATAATAGACAATTAAATCAACAATTTGTAATGTTCATGAAATTAAATAAATATATAGTATACTGTATTGCTTCGTTGTTCATTTTTTTGGCAGGAACAACTTCTACTGCAACAGCTCAAAGTAGAAAAGAACTCGAAAAAGAGAAACAAAAAATAGAAAACGAGATACGAAAATTAAACAAAGAACTTTCTACTACACGAAAGAATAAAAATTTGTCAAACTCACAACTAAAGACATTAAACAAAAAAATAAAGCAACGCGAAAAACTGATTAAAAACATCAATTCGCAATTAGGCATATTGGAATCACAGTTGATAGCAACCGGTGACAGCATACAACTACTAAAAAACGAAATAGACACACTCAAGATGGAGTATGCAAAAGTGGTACAAGTTTTATACAAAGAACATGGAGTTCTAAACAAACTTACACTTACCGTTGACCCCCTAAATTTCAACAAGAGTTATCTGCGAACAAAATATTACAATGCCTACAGCCGATATCGTAAACACCAAGCCCAATTGATACAAAACCATCAAATAGAATTGGAAAACACGACATTTAAGCTTTTAACACAAAAAAGCAAACAACAAAGTCTGCTTTCACAAGAAGTAAAAAACAAGAAAGATCTTGCATCGGAAAAAGCACTGAAACAAAAAACTATTGACAACTACAAAAAGCAAGAAAAGAAACTATCAAACGAATTAAAGAAAAAAGAAAAACAAGCTAAACAACTTCAAGCTCAGATACAAAAAATCATAAACGAAGAGCTGGCAAAGGCTCGCAAAGCCAACAAAACTGCTACTCCAAAAGAAAATGCCGAAGATATCGAATTGTCAAACGACTTCTTGGCCAACAAGGGGCGTTTACCTTGGCCTACAGCCAAATCAACAGTAATACGCGAATACGGACGATACAAACATAAATCGGGTGGTGAAAACATGAACTACGGAATAGAACTACTTACCGACCGCGGTGCCACAGTTCGTTCGGTATTCGACGGAAAAGTAACACGTATTGCCACAGGACCTAACGGACAAAAAATGGTATTTATCAAACACGGCAACTACATAACAGTATACACCAATTTGGAAAACGTATCGGTAAAAGAAGGTACAGAAGTAGCTACAAAACAAAAACTAGGAACAGTACATACCAACAACGAAAACAGAGCCGAATTCAACTTCCAAATATGGGGTGGCAAAAATGCACAAGTAGAAAGCCAAAACCCAAGAATATGGCTTGCTAAATAACTTTTATTATACACACTCTCTATGGCAGATGCATTATTGACAGTAGAAAACCTCAGCAAGTCGTTTGGAGAAAAACTCTTGTTTGAAAACATATCATTCGGCATCAATGCCGGACAAAAAACTGCCCTCATTGCCCGCAACGGCACAGGCAAAACATCTCTACTAAACATCATCACAGGTTCGGCACTTGCCGATGCCGGCAAAGTGGTATTTCGTAACGATGTACGTATGGCATACCTACCGCAAAACCCACTGATGAACGAAACTATGACGGTAAGAGAATATGTATTTGCTTCCGAAAACAAATATGTACAAGCCGTTAACAATTACGAAAAAGCACTGCTAAATATCCAACTTTCGCCATCTACCCTACACGAAAAACAACTCCAAGATGCCATGAACACCATGGATACAATTGGAGCATGGGACTACGAAAACAGAGTAAAAGAAATATTGAGCCGACTTGAAGTCAACGACCTAGACAAAACTATAGCAATGCTAAGCGGTGGCGAACGCAAAAAGATAGCACTATCAAAAGTACTTATCGACGATACCAACCTGCTTATACTTGACGAACCCACCAACCACCTTGACATAAAAATGATAGAGTGGCTCGAAGAGTTCCTTTCCAAGCAAAACCTAAGCATTCTGATGGTAACACACGATCGCTACTTTCTCGACAACGTTTGCCACGACATAATAGAGATAGATAAAGGACAGCTGTTTCGCTACAAAGGCACATACGCCTACTATGTAGAAAAGAAAGCCGAACGCCAAGAGATAGAACGTCGCGAAATAGAGAAAGCCAAAAACCTATACCGAACCGAGCTGGACTGGATGCGACGCATGCCATGTGCAAGAGGCACCAAAGCTAGAGCACGCATCGATGCCTTTTACGAGCTTAAAGACAAAGCCTTACAACGCATAGACGACCACCGCCCTACCCTATCGGTAAAAACCGAACGTATAGGAGGCAAAATTTTGGAGATGTACAACGTATCAAAGCAATACGAAGGCAAAAACCTCGTAGATGATTTTACATACAC
>JAGCLZ010000048.1 GCA_017646685.1 Bacteroidales bacterium
AATGCCATTACAAGGAGCTGGTTTGTGGGGCGACATTTGGGGTAATATAGCATTGGCATCAGACTTCAACACTGTGGTAGGTGTAAATTTCAGCCATGCTAGTGAAACTCCGGGATTGGGTGCCGAGATAGCAACAAAAGCATTCCAAGAACCATTTGCAGGAAAACATATATATGATGCCGATGGCAAATTCACTTCTGTACCTGTAAAAAAGAATGCAACAGGCAATGAAGTTGATGCTATATCGGGAGGTACAATTACTTCTACAGCTGTATCGGATATGCTGTATAATGATTTGAACTTTTATCAAAACTATAGAAATAAAATAGTAGAATAAGGAAAAACTGAAAGTGATGAGTGCAAAGAATCTAAAATTGATAAAGAATCCGCTAAGCAAGGAAAATCCAATCACAGTGCAAGTGTTGGGTATATGCTCGGCGTTGGCAGTAACAGCTCAAATAAAGCCTGCATTGGTAATGGCTATATCTGTAATCGTTGTTGTTGCTCTTTCGAATGTAATTATCTCATTAATGCGTAATACAATACCTCCACGTATTCGTATTATCGTACAATTGTTGGTTGTAGCGATGATGGTAATTTTGGTGGACCAATTCCTAAAGGCGTTCGTTTATGATGTAAGTAAACAACTTTCGGTATTTGTGGGACTTATTATCACCAACTGTATTGTAATGGGACGTTTGGAAGCTTTTGCTATGCAAAACAAACCATGGGAATCGTTCCTTGATGGTATAGGAAATGGATTGGGATATGGACTTATATTGATTATAGTGGCATTTTTCCGTGAACTTTTTGGTTCGGGTACATTGTTGGGATTCCAAATTATTCCAGAAAGTTGGTATGCCGCCAATGGTGGTTTCTACTATAACAATGGTTTCTTTATATTGCCTCCTATGGCGTTGATAATAGTAGGTATCATTATATGGGTTCACCGTTCAAGAAACAAAGACCTTTGTGAAAATTAAAAGATGGAGGATTAGAAGATTATGCAAGATTTAATAAACTTATTTATACGTTCGATTTTTATCGACAATATGATTTTCGCATTCTTTTTGGGTATGTGTTCTTATTTGGCCGTATCTAAAACTGTGAAAACTTCGATGGGATTGGGTATTGCTGTAGTGGCTGTTATGGTGATAACTGTTCCTATAAATTATTTGCTTGATAACTATGTTTTAAAAGAAGGTGCCCTTACTTGGCTTAGTCCCGAGTTCGCATCGGTTGATTTAAGTTTCCTTTCCTTTATTTTATTTATTGCAGTGGTAGCATCCATAGTGCAATTGTTGGAAATGATAGTAGAAAAATTTACCCCTTCTTTGTATAATGCACTTGGAATATTTTTGCCACTTATAGCTGTAAACTGTGCTATATTGGGTGCATCGTTATTTATGCAAGGTAAAGGTTTCCAATCTGTAGGCGAAACTGCTGTATATGCTCTTGGTTCGGGTATTGGTTGGTTGCTTGCCATAGTTGGTATTGCTGCCATTCGTGAAAAACTACGCTACTCTCAAGTTCCTGCTCCGTTGAAAGGATTAGGTATTACCTTTATCATAACAGGTTTGATGGGTATTGCTTTCATGAGTTTCTTAGGTATCAAATTATAATAGAAAGGAAAAATAATTGATATGAACATACATTTATTATCAGTAGGATTAGGATTGGTATTGGGAACAAGTGTTGTAGTGTTCCTCATCATCATACTTTTGTTTGTGGCATTGTTGCTTGGTGTTCGTGCCAAACTTATGCCCAAAGGTGATGTTGTTATAAACATCAATGGCGAAAAAGACGTAACTGTTCAACCCGGTGGTAGCTTGCTTTCTACATTAGCAGCTCAGAAGATATTCTTACCTTCGGCATGTGGTGGTAAAGGTTCTTGTGGACAATGCCGTTGCCGTGTACCGGAAGGTGGTGGCGAAATATTGCCAACAGAAAAAGGTTTCTTTACTCGTAAGCAAATACAAGATAAATGGAGACTTGGTTGCCAAGTGAAGGTAAAAGAGAATATGAAAATCATTGTACCGGAATCGGTACTTGGTGTAAAAGAATGGGAATGTACAGTTATATCCAATAGAAACGTTGCTACATTTATCAAAGAGTTTATAGTGGCATTGCCTGAGGGAGAACATATGGACTTTGTTCCAGGTTCGTATGCTCAGATAAAGATTCCTGCATATTCTATGGATTATGATAAGGATATAGATAAAGACCTTATTGGCGAGGAATATTTGCCTGCGTGGAAAAACTTTGGTTTGTTTGACCTTAAGTGTAAAAATGACACTCCTACAATCCGTGCATACTCTATGGCTAACTACCCTGCCGAAGGTGATAGAATTATGCTTACAGTACGTATTGCTACTCCTCCATTCAAACCAAAACCACAAGTTGGTTTCCAAAACGTAATGCCGGGTATAGCTTCGTCCTATATCTTTACTCTTAAACCTGGTGATAAGGTTATAATGAGTGGTCCTTATGGCGAATTTAGCCCAATATTTGATTCGAAGAAAGATATGATATGGGTAGGTGGTGGTGCCGGTATGGCTCCGTTGCGTGCTCAAATAATGCACATGACAAAAACTTTGCATACTACAGATCGTAAGATGGATTACTTCTATGGTGCACGTGCTCTTAACGAAGTGTTCTATTTACAAGACTTCTTGCAATTGGAAAAAGACTTCCCGAA
>JAGCLZ010000049.1 GCA_017646685.1 Bacteroidales bacterium
GCCTACTCCAACGTCACCAGCAGGAACGTCAGTGTCAGGTCCTATGTTTTGCCATAATTCCCACATGAAAGCTTGGCAGAAACGCATGATTTCAGCATCAGATTTTCCAACTGGATCGAAATCAGAACCACCTTTACCACCGCCCATAGGAAGTGTAGTCAAAGCGTTTTTGAAAGTTTGTTCGAAACCTAAGAATTTCAACATTGATAAGTTAACAGCTTTGTGGAAACGAAGACCTCCTTTGTATGGTCCAATAGCTCCGTTGAATTGTACACGGTAACCTAAGTTAGTTTGTACTTCACCGTTATCGTCAACCCAAGCAACGCGGAATGTGAATACGCGATCTGGTTCAACCATACGTTCAACGATCTTTGCTTTTTCGAATTCGGGGTGTTGGTTGTATACTTCTTCGATAGATTCCAATACTTCGCGAACTGCTTGTAAAAATTCATTTTCACCTGGATGTTTAGCTTCCAAGTTTGTCATTATGTTCTGTACGTTCATGATATTTAGTGTTTTAAATTAAACATTACATTTTTAATTATATGGCAAAAGTAGTCTTTTTATTTGATATAGAAAAATATTTTCATCTTTTTCTTTACTTTTTTCATAACTTGCTGTTAGTCATATCTGAATAAAATTGTATTCTTTTCTTTCTTTTTTTGATAAAAAAAATGCCGATTCGGTTGGGTTAAGGCTGCTTTTTGGAGGCTGAAAATGTCTTGTTTTTTGTAAAAAAACGATGTATTTGCATAAATGGGAATGAATTTGTAATTTTGCAATTGATTTCTAAGTTCGGTTGTTTGTCATAACAATGTGCTTACAATGTATTTACTAACAGAAAAGAAATAATAATATTGATGAATACAAGAATAAAAGAGGCTATAGAGCAAAGTTCGAAACTAAAGCTGCAAATATTGCAAGATGAATCGTTGATGCAACGTATATCCGATTCGGCCTTGTTGATAGAACGTTCGTTGCGTGAAGGTGGAAAGATACATTTTTGTGGCAATGGTGGCAGTGCTGCCGATGCTCAGCATTTGGCTGCCGAACTTAGTGGAAGGTTTTATTACGACCGTCCGCCGTTGAATGCCGAGGCTTTGCACTGCAATTCGTCGTATCTTACTGCTGTGGCAAATGATTATGGATATGATATTGTTTTTTCGCGTATGCTTGAATGTTCGGGACGTAAGGGTGATGTGGTTGTAGGTATTTCCACTTCGGGAAATTCATCCAATATTATCAAGGCCTACGAGGTGGCTAAGCAGAAAGGTATACATATTATATCATTTACAGGTGCTACCGGTGGCAATATGAAAGAATATTCTGATATATTAATCAATGTTCCAAGTACCGATACGCCTCGTATTCAAGAGTCGCATATCATGATAGGCCATATAATATGTGAGCTTGTAGAGTCGAATATATTTCCGAAATAGTTTTGTGTAATCCCACAAAACTATTTCTTTATCACCTTAAACCATTCGTCTTGATTGGGAAGTTCTAGGTTTTTTAGTTTGTCCAACAGTGTTTTGGAATCGGGGGCTTGTACTAGCATTTTGCTGTGCACTTCGTGAATAAGGTTTTCGTTTTGCATAAGGGTTATTTGCTTCAGAAAAGGATCGAAAAAACCGTCGATGTTTAACAGCCCTATTGGTTTGGCTATCAGTCCAAGTTGGTTCATGCTCATTATCTCCGTTACCTCGTCCAAAGTGCCTATTCCGCCGGGAAGAGCAACGAATGCGTCGGCCATGGATGCCATCATTTCTTTACGTTCGGCCATCGACTTTACTTTATGAAGGGTTATAGACCGATGTTCCACAACGTTGTCAGAGAAGAAATCGGGTATTATTCCCACTATATTTCCGTTGGCATTCATAACTTCGGTGGCTGTTATTCCCATAAGCCCCCAGCTGCTGCCGCCATACACAAGTGTAAGTTTTTTGGCAGCAATTAGTTTGCCCAATTCGGCTGCATGCTGTGCAAATAGCGGATTGTTGCCTGTGTGTGACCCACAAAATAGTCCTATACTTTTCATTATTCGTTTGTTTTTTCTGGTTGATTTTGGCGTACATTTTCAATAAATATCTCGTTCATTGTAGGTAATATTTCTCTGAACGATAATATTTGGCACTGAGGTAATAAAGTTTTGAGCAGATCGTTTGGCGATGAACCCTCGTTAAGTTGCACTTTTATTATACTTTCATCCATTTCGGATTTGGTGGATATAACATTGAAATTCTCGCCCAACTGTAACTTGTCATTTGCCCCACGGTATACTGTTTCGTATATGTTCTTTTTGAAAGAGTTGCGAATGTCCTTTATTTTTCCCGACAGTATGGCTTTTGATTTGTTTATCAGTACTATGTCGCTGCATAACTCTTCGACCGAAGCCATATTGTGGGTCGAAAAGATAATGGTGGCACCATTCTTTTGCAGTTCCAGTATCTCGCTTTTCAGCAGGTCGGCATTAATGGGGTCGAATCCGCTGAAAGGCTCATCAAATATCAGAAGGCGAGGTTCGTGCAGTACTGTTACGATAAATTGTATTTTCTGTTGCATACCCTTCGAAAGTTCTTCCACATTGCGGTTCCACCAGCTTGCGATGTCGAACTTTTCAAACCACTGTATTAGTCTCTTTTTTGCATCATGCTTTGAAAGTCCTTTCAGCTGAGCCAGATATAAGGCTTGTTCGCCCACCTTCATCTTTTTGTACAAACCTCGCTCTTCGGGTAGGTAGCCTATAATCGATGTGTGTTTGGTACAGAGAGGCTCTCCGTCCAAAAACAGCTTTCCGCTGTCGGGTGCTATTATCTGATTAATAATACGTATAAGAGTGGTTTTTCCTGCACCGTTTGGTCCCAGAAGCCCGAATATGCATCCTTCGGGTACTCGAATGCTTACGTTGTCGAGTGCCTTGTGGTTTGAGAAATTCTTTTCAATATGTTCTGCAACAAATAATTCCATAGTCTATACCTTGCTGATATTACTTTGCAAATGTACACAAAAAAACTTATTTTTCATCTATTTATTTCTTTTAAAAATAGGGCGTGAAATTCCCTCCTGATCCGGTTCAAAATCCCTCGTGATGAAAATTTATCCGGCTCGTGATGTAGATGAATCTCCCTCGTGATGTATTTTTATACCCTATGGTAGTAAGATTTTCGGTATACCGTCGAAAGGTTGATGATAGGGTGTGGAGGGATTGACAGTATACTGTGATAAAATCCCATTTATAGGCTTATGATTGGGCGTTTTTTCAAGGCTGAAAACAGGCTTGTATATATAAATATTGTATGTCTTTTTCGTCATTGATAAAAAAGTCGTATCTTTGTAGAAAATTTTACGATGGAATCAAACTCGATAATAATATTAGAAAACGCTGTTATACAGCATCAAACAGAGCCTTTGCTAAGCGACGTAAACTTGCGAATTGATAAAGGTGAATTTGTTTATTTGATAGGAAAAAGCGGCACAGGCAAGACGTCGTTGTTTCGTACCCTATATGCCGATTTGCCATTGGCAGGAGGCCATGGCGAGGTTTGTGGATTTGATATATCAAACATAAAGGAATCAAAAATACCATTGTTGCGTAGGAAGATGGGTATAGTGTTTCAGAATTTCCGCCTTCTTACGGATAGGGATGTTTATTCCAACTTGTTCTTTGTGCTTCGTGCCATAGGCTGGAAGAAAAAGAAAGATATTGACGAGCGAATAGACGAGGTGTTGGAAGCCGTGGGGCTGGCCGAGAAGGCAAACTTCCCGGTTTACCGCCTTTCGGAGGGCGAACAGCAAAGGGTAGGCATAGCACGCGCCATTGCCAATAAGCCCGAACTTATATTGGCCGACGAGCCTACGGGAAACCTCGACCCTATAACCTCCGAAGAAATTATGAACCTATTGGTTGATATTAATCAGAATATGAGTACAACAGTATTGATATCCACTCATGATTATATAATGATAGAAAAGTTCCATTCGAGGGTGTTGTGTTGTGAAAATGGAAAGTTGGTAGAACCTATGCAATAAATAAATGATAACAACGTTATCAAGCATAATGTAAAACAATATATAATGAAACGTATAATACTTGTAACATTAGTCGCTCTATTGGCGATACCATCTGTAACGATGGCTCAGAAGGGACGAAAAGAAGTTTCCCCTATAATAGAAGGAAAACAAAAAGTGCGTAAAACAGATTACGATTCTGTATGGAAATTTACGACATTCAATTCAAAAAAGATTTATTACTGCGATTTCGACTATCGTACGTTTAAAGATTTGCCAACGGCTCGTGAGTTTGATTTTGGCAACTTTCAAACGGTGTTGAATTTCTTATCCACACAGGCACGTACACCTCTACTTATATGTGCAGCCTACGCCATCAATCCCGAAGTAACAGACAAAGCCAAACGCATAAAGCTGAAAGAAAAAGCCGAGGCTCAGGCTGTGGAAGCCATGAAAGGCTATGTAGAGTGGATGACCAACGAAAAATTTAAAAACAAAATCCAGATTCGTGTGGCACAAGTGGACTATCGCTATTGGTGGGGCGATGCATTTTGGGATATGGAAGTGCCATCCGACGATATTTTGGCAGTAGGTCTTGTAATGTTTTTCGGTAGCCGAAAGATAAACCTTTTCCCAAGCATTGCCGAAGGAGCACCTACCTTCAAGTCGATAAAATTCTTCCCCAACGATGCAGAGCTGCTCGACTCGTACGACACACTGATTAAAGAGGTGGCAGATTACCTAAAGCAGAACGATAAAATGGAGGTGCTGCTACGTGGCTATTCCGACAATACCGGCACAGAGATGTACAACGAGGCAATATCACATCAACGGGCAACCGAAATCAAAAAGGCTTTGATAAAACACAATGTTGCTCCGATACGCATTGAGATTGAGGCATTAGGCGCCGTAAATCCGGTGGGTGACAACAATACTCGAGAAGGACGTATAGAGAATAATCGAGTGGAGATAATAATTCAATAAAATATGATATTTTGACGAAGAGGGGCAATGTTGCGTGCAACTGTCCCTCTTTTTCTACCATAATATAGCTGATGACAAACAAGGAACAATATAAAATACTGTGCGACGAGCAGGGTTCAAACATACCACTTTTCCTACAATATTGGTGGATGGAAGCCGTATGCCACGGCAAACAGTGGGACGTTATACTGGTGGAAAGAGACGGAAAAGTAGTGGCAGCAATGCCATACCTTATAGGAAAGCGATGGGGCATGAAGTACATTCTGCAACCCCAACTTACGCAGTACAACGGCCTATGGTACCGAAAGCAGGATTTTAAGACCGAAAACAAACGCCTCGACTTTGAAAAGTGGGCCATAAACAAGGTGGTGGAGCAGCTGGACAAGCTCGGGCTAGCCTATTACCAACAAAACTTTTCGCCCGGATTTACCAATTGGCTGCCTTTGTATTGGCACGGCTTTAAGCAAACCACCCGTTACACTTATCGTATAAACAGCTTGAAGGATAGTGACAAGGTGTTTGCCAACTTTGACCGCAAGCACCGCCAAAAGCCCATACTTCAGCTTCTTGGCAAGCTGAAGGTGGTGTGGGACATAACGCCCGAAGCCTTCTACGACTTCCATGATGCCTATTGGAAAAGTCGCGGAAAGAAAGACCTGCTGTCGAAGGAATTTACCGTAAGGGTTTGCAATGCCGCAATAGCTCGAGGACAGGGCTTTATCCTAGGCCTGAGGGACGATGAAGGAAATCTTATGGCCGCACGTTTTGTGGTTTACGACTCGCGCTGCGCCTACTCGCTTATGAGTGCCCTCAACCCCCAAGGCCACCCAAACGGAACATCGCCAATGCTCTTTTGGGAAGCTATGAAACACCTGGCCGATAAAACCAAGGCCTTTGATTTCGAGGGAAGTATGTTTCAGGGTATAGAGCAGTCGTACCGCCTTTATGGTGCACGACAAACTCAATATTTTGCCATCGAGAAGACAAACAGCACGCTGTTTCAAATACTTAAATACATCAAAGAACGAAAATAAAATTGCTGCACCATGGATATTATACCCAAAGAATTAACGACTGATTTTGTGGATATGCTCCAAAAAATCCACTTCGACACATTGCCGATAAGCGATTATAACAAAAAATATATCAGACGAATACTCCCTAAAATGGATTATTACGCCGATATTTATTTCAAAATAGTAGAACGATATATCGAAGAGGAGAAATTGTTTCCGGCCAAAGACACAGTGGTGGACTATGGCGGCGGGCACGGTTTTTTGAGCATATTCTTGAAAATTAGGGGAATATCACGGGTGATATATGTAGATAAAAATCCGGAATCGGTGGCTGCCGCCTCGACAATAAAAGACGCCGTAGGCCTGGGTGCCGACGTGTTTCTGTGTGGCGAGGAGGAGGAACTGATTGATTGGTGCCGTGCCAATGGCGTAAAACCCAGTCTGCTGATAGGACTTGATGTGATAGAACACATCTATGATTTGGAAAAATATTTAGGCAATTTGTTTACCGAATTTACAGAAATGTATCACTGTTACACAACAGCTTCGGTTGAAAAAAACATTTTCAAAACCCGAAAGTTGAAAAAACAAATGTACTTGGACGAATATGGCACAGCCACCAAACAAGGGTATTTTGATATGCGTAAGCAATTTATTATGAAAGAGTACCCATCGCTTTCGGACCAGGAAGTCAACCTTTGGGCTGCCGATACGAGGGGAATGAATTATCACGACATTTCGAAGGCCTTGGAATTGGGTATGGATGTGAAGCCAATGGACGATTACAACACTTGCGACCCCGAAACGGGCAACTGGACCGAGCGTATTTTGTCCGATATAGACTATATAGTTTTGGCTCTAAAATTCGGGTCGATGGCAATGTGCTCTTCCGGACATTACAACGAGCATAACAAGGGAATCAAGAAGATAGTAGCCAAAATGCTGAATATGCTTATGGAAAAGAAATATTTCAATATACATATAAGGCCGTTTACGTATATACAGATGCCTTCGCCGGCTAGCTGGAGAAGAACGAAAGAGAATTTGAAGATTTTCTTTAAAGAAGAATATGACGAAATAATGTCGGAGAAGACCGAAAAAGACAAAAACAACAACAACGATGATAACGATTAATATTTAAAACTATGAACGATAACAATAATAATGATCTAATTATATTGACCGACGAATACTTAGAGGTTATAGACACTACAGTAACAGCCGACGAATTGAAAAACGGTGTGAGGGACGAATATGGTTGCCTCTATAGCAAGAATGGCAAACGCCTGCTGGAAATGCAAAGCATAACACCGGCCGAATACAGGGTGAAGAACGAAACCGAAGTGATTTGCGACGAGGCTTTCTGCTGGTGCGATACGCTGGAAAAGATTATTCTCCCTCCAAAATTGAAGGCAATAGGCTCGAGTGCTTTTGCCGATTGCCGAAAATTGGAGCAGATAAACCTGCCGAAAGGTTTGCTATATATAGGAAAGAGAGCTTTCAGAGGGTGTTTGGCTCTTGCCCATGTCCAACATCCTGCAAGCCTGATATATTTGGGCGAATGTGCTTATATGAACTGCACAAATCTGAACTATGTGGCTTTCCCCTCTCAATCTGTCTTGAAAAGCCTGCGAAACAGCGTTTTCTACGGATGCGTAAGCCTAAAAAATATACTTTTACCTCCTCTGTTGGAACGCATAGGAAAGGGAACTTTTTTGAACTGTTCCGATTTGGTTTCGGTTCGCTTTCCAAACTCATTGAAGCATATAGACAATCACGCTTTTCTGGGATGCATCAAGCTGAAAAGGGTGGTAATCAAATCTACCCTCCGCCATTTGGGTAGTAGAGCATTTTTCGGGTGCCGAAACCTTACCGGAATAAGCCTTAGAGCCACTTTGCGAACACTGCGAGATGATACTTTCTCTCACTGCTATTCGCTCAAATATGTGGAGCTACCACATATGCTCGCAACTATAAACAAGGGGGCTTTTAAGTTCTGCCTCTCGTTGGAAACCTTGGTGGTACCCCCCGATGTGGAACAGATAGACGATTGTGCTTTCGAAGGTTGTTCCGCCCTTAGACATGTATTTTTTGCATCGCATGTTACAGCCTTCGGGCCCGAGGCTTTTGCCAATTGTACAGAGCTGAACGCAATATCGGTTCCAAAGGGAACAAAAGATTTTTACGACAAGGTGATAACCCCCGATTTCCATCCACAAATAATGGAGCAGGATATAGGACAAATATTCAATTCGCTGGCTTTCTGCTACGAGCTGGGTATAAGACTCCCCGTTTCGCTATTGATGGCAACAAACCTTTACCGTATGGCTGCCGAACTGGGATGCGACGAGGCGTGGGACAACTGCCAACGACTGATAGACCAGTACAACTCTCATATCATGAACACTACACCTCCCGACACAATAAGAATGGAGCATAAGGAGATGTTGAAAAATAGGGAGAATGAAGCCGATGAATAAAACCTTTCTGGATAAAATAAAGGATGTAGTAGACGCTCTTTACCCTACTCAAACTTCGGAATTAGAGATAGAACAAGGCGTTGTGGACGACTATGGAGTGGTCTACAGCCCGGACTTTAAACGCCTGCTCAAGGCTACGGACAACTCCATTGCAGGATACAAGGTCAAAGACACTGCCGAGGTTATATGCGACTATGCATTCTCTTCGACCATCAAAAGCCATGCCTGTAGGGACCTTAAGAATCTGATTTTGCCAAAAAGCCTTAAAGTCATTGGCAACCACGCCTTTCAAAACAACCTGAACCTGATAAGCATATCAATACAAGAAGGGTTGGAAAAGATTGGTGCCTACGCTTTCGCCGAATGCTTCGCTTTGAAAGGATTTACTTTGCCCAAATCGTTGCTGGTTTTGGACGATGGAGCTTTCAGCGATTGTATACTGTTGAAACGACTGAGAATAAGGGCAAACGATTGTTTCCTTTATCAAGGTTCGAACGTTTTTGAACGATGCATAGAGTTGCCAAAAAAGCAAATCTTCTATCGCTCCGATGTCCCCTTTTCTCCCACCCTGGATAGGGCATTGAAACAGCATTACGGCATCGATTCGATGAAAGAAATGGTAGACAACGTTATAGCTGCCTATGAGTATGGTGTATACTTCAAGAGGTCGTATAAAAAAATGGCCTCGTTTGAAACTCTGAAATTGAGCGTCGGAGCGCATAAATACAAAGAGGAATACCTCAAATCGGTCTGCAAATGCCGAAAAAAATTGAACAATCAAAATACAGCTTTCCAAACGCCCACACCTCCTATGGCCGCCAACATAGACAGGGATTGGGTAGATTTGGGGCTGAACGTCAAATGGGCACAGCACAACATTGGTACTTTCGAAATCACTACGATGGGGAGAATATTCCGCTGGGGGCAGAAAGATTCGATGACGAGCCTCGAAAAAAACGACTTGGAAACCTGCTGTGCCGACCTGCCGAACATTGCAGGAAACTGCCTTTACGATGCCGCCGCCAACAAATGGGGGGGACTTTGGAGAATGCCATACAAGAAAGATTTTGAAGACCTTATAGATGATGCCGACTGGTATTGGATTGAAAAAGGACGCAGCAGCGGTTACTATGTGATGGGCAACAGCGGAAAATATGTTTTCCTCCCATCGACTACCATTGGTGCTACCAAAACAAGACGCCTCGACCCTATAGGAATGTACTGGACCGCAACGCAATGCGACGACGATATAACAAAGGCTTTCGCTTTGATTTTTGATAGAAATCAAGTGAAAATTTGCCCTATGGACAAGAAGATTCCGATGGTAATAAGACCGGTATTTGATACATTAAACCATGAACATGAGAAAGATGGATATTAAACACTGCTGCAAAATGCTTCGCCTCGAGGCCGAAAAGCTTTTGAACGAGGGTGGCAACCGATTTGCACCGTCGTGCAAAACATGGGGCTGTTTAGGTAAGAATCATAACCCTATCCTCGTACCAAACTTTTTGCATTCAGGTAAGAATTATGGTTCCCTAACTTAGTTAGGAGCATCCCCTAACTTAGTTAGGAGTACTTCCTAACTTAGTTAGGAGACCTTCCTAACTTAGTTAGGAGATTTTCCTAACTTAGTTAGGAGACTATAAATCTAACGAGAAGCCAATCTGAAACTAACGTGAACAGAAGCATAAAACCAACGTGAATAGAAGCATAAAACCAACGAGAAAGCAAACAATATTTTTCGACAAAAGAATAAAAACTTGATTATTAAACAAATAAAACAAAACGATATGCCGATAAGTTATATAAAAAAATACCAAAAAGTACCCCAAGGGGGCAAAATGGTTGAACGTTACCTTGCGAAAGTGTCGTACAATACCTACGTTACTGAAAACACCTTGGCCGAGGAGATTTCGAAGATGAGCACGGCCAGCGTGGCAGATGTAAAGCTGGTGTTGGCAGCGTTGGAGGACCGAATCAGTTTCCATATTGCCGGTGGCGACGTGGTGAAGCTCCAAACCCTTGGTGCCTTTTATCCAACCATAAGGGCTCAGGCGGTGGACAACCCCGATATGGTGAACCACCAAACTATCAAGGCCAAAGGCGTAAGGTTTGAACCTTCGGCGGCTTTTCGCGAAAGGATAAAACAAACGGGGGTGAGGCTGGCAAGCAACAATGTGTTTGACGCTGTGTCGCACCCAAATACCAAAGTGGAAAAGAAATAAAATCGCCCTCGACTTTTTTTGCCGAAAGGCTGAAAATGAAAGGGTATTATAAATACTTAAATTATTAATAATAAAAATATTACACCCATGTCTGATAAGATTTTGAAATGGCAAGCCGAACAAAAGAAAGTATTCGGCCAAGAAAAATGGGTAGCAAAGATTTGCTACGTTGGCAACCGCAGCCTTCAAGAGGCTATAAACGAGGTGGCCACCAGAACTTCGGCTCAACAGTCGGAAGTTGAAGGTATTATCAATGCGTATCTGCACCAAATCAAGTCGTATGTGATGACGGGCCGCAGCGTAAATGTGGACGGTGTGGGAACTTTTTATCCCGCAATGACAACCAAACTTGTGGCTACGCCCGAAGAGGTTTCGATACAAAAATGTGTGAAAACCATCACAGTGGGATTTCGTCCGGCTACTAAACTACGCCAAAAAGTAAGGGACGGAAAATTGTGGGAATACAAAGGTGCAAATAATGTTCATCAACAAGTGGAGGAATAAATTATGGATCTAAACATTATTGAAAAAACAATGAAAGTAGGTCCCAAAAAGGGACAGAAGATGTATGGTTTGGCACGTGTGAGCACTCCTAATGTACACAGCCGCACCATTGCCGAGCAGGTAAGTAAAGCTTCGACCTTTAGCGAGGCCGATACGCGACATATCATAAAGGAATTTCTTGATGTGGTAACTGATTATGTTGCCGACGGATATGTGGTGGACATGGGCGAGCTGGGAACTTTGCGTCCCACCATCACCGCCAAAAGTGTGGACACTCGCCAAGAGTGTAAGGCCGACACCATTACCGACAAGGGGATACGCTACATTGCCCGCAACGAGTTTAGCAAGGATGTCAAAGGTATGAGCCTCCACATCCTCAACCCCGTGAAAGGGTCGGGTTCCGAACCGTCGACTCCCGGCGAGGGCGGCGGCGGCAACTCCGGCGGCGGAAGCCAAGGCGGAGGAGACCTGGTGGGATAGAACCCCGTAGGCAAAAGGGAGCCGGATGCCGAAACACTCACAGCAAAAGCTCCCTTTTGCTTTTTTGAAAAACAAAAACACACATATTATAATAGTAGATACAATATACATATACTATATATAACAAACTACAAGCATTGCACCGATGAATATAAAACTTATAGTAGTGGCCAAAACCGACGAGAAATACCTTCAGGAAGGAATAGATGTGTATGTAAAACGGCTGCGACATTATGTAAACTTTGAACTTGTGGTGATACCGGCTTTGAAAGACCAAAAGAATGCCTCGGCCGAGGAGGTGAAGGAGCGCGAAGCCGTTGCGATACTTAAACAGCTGGAAAAGGTGGATGCAGTGGTACTCCTTGACGAGCATGGCACGGAGCATACCTCGGTGGGATTTTCCAAATACCTGCAAAAGCACATGAACTCGGGCCTACGCACTTTGGCCTTTGTGGTAGGAGGGGCCTTTGGGTTCTCGGCCAAGGTTTATGCACGGGCAAACGACAAACTGTCTGTTTCGCAAATGACATTCTCGCACCAAATGATACGGCTCTTTTTTGTGGAGCAGCTATACCGTGCCTTCACAATCCTCAACCACGAACCTTACCACAACGAATAGCATTGCCTACGACAATACCGTAAAAAACTTTTGGCAATACAACGATCTATTGAACCTAGCCTACGGCAGCCATCACTACTTTGCAACCACCGCATGGCTTCGTTGGCGCCGAAATGTAAGCATAAAACCGCAAAAAACTCTCGACAACGGATATGTATTTAAACAATGATGCATATCCGTTGTTGTATTTTGGGGGTAAAAAATAAGGCAAAAACTGACCAAAAACTGGGCAAAAACGCCCTAAAAAGCGTTTATTTTACTGATATATAGTAAAATACATGTATTTTGTGCGAAAAAGTACAAGAGAGGGGTCAAAAATGTGCAAAAAAGGAAAAAAGTAGGCGAAAAAACATGAAAAATTGGGAGTATTGCGAAAAAAAGTTTCAAAAAAATACTATTGATAATCAGAGTAGTTATAAAAAAGTTTTCGAAAAAGATGAAAAAAAGTTTGGTAGAATAAAAAA
>JAGCLZ010000050.1 GCA_017646685.1 Bacteroidales bacterium
ATACTTATGGAGGCCTCTGAATCACCTCCTGATGAGGTATAAATTAATAAAGGGGGGCTTGCTTAAGAAAAATAAACTCCCAATCTTTGTAATTCAGAAGATTGGGAGCAATATGTCATGTTTAGCGGACAGTAATAATATGGGATAAGTTTAGCTTGGATATGTGTTGCTATGATATGCTTGGTTTTTAGTGTAACTATCCTCGCAGTTTTATTGCGTTTTATCTTGCTTTTGAACAAAGGATGTGAAGAAAAACATACAGAATATAAAGTTGAAAAACAATATTCCTGTTTGTGATTCGAACACAGCTTCGAACACTGAGTTGAATGCTATCATAAATAGAAAAAGTAAAAAAGCAAAGTTATATTGCCTATTTTTTATGGATAGTATTATTGGGACAATAAGATAGGAGAGCAATGATAGCAGGCCTAATATTCCAATACTTATAGTAGTATCAATAAACTGATTGTGTGAATTTAAATCGCCACAAGGTAGATTGTTTTCCTCATAGTATTTTACAAGTACATCGTTGCGGTCGCCTATACCTGTACCTACAACCCAGTTTTCCGTTGCCACATCTATTCCGGCTCGTAATAGTGTTATGCGTATATCTTCGGTATTGGATGATAGTGTTTGCTGTGTTTTTACAATGCGTTGCCATCCACTTGGAAACAATACAAAGAACATTATTACCAAAGCCACCAAGCTACAGCCTGCCACTATGGTGGTACGGCGTTTCTTTTTTACAAAAAACAGCCATGCAAATAGAAAAGCATACAGCAGTATCATGCATAGTATTCCTGCTCGTGATTCGACCAGTACGACAAATAGGGTAGAGGATATAGTTGTGGTAACAAGGAATGCCGTACATGTGGATGATTTTTGTTTGATGTCAAATAGTTCTACAAAGCAATATACTATACCGAAACAACAGTACATGGCTATATATGTGTGATGTATGGGGTGTAGTTTGGTTATTTCCCAGCCAAGCAAACGTTGCAATGGGGCATCCAGTATTATGTAGTCGTACAATCCCCAACATAAATTGATAACAATAAATAATAGTAATCCGGTTGCAAAACTATAAAATATAGTCTTAGTATGTTTGGGTGAGAGATAACTTAGGTCTGATAAAAAAAAGAAAACAGGGAATATAATAAACGAAAGTTTTTTTTCCATATTCTGCCATCCTTCAGCGATGTTTGATGTATAGAGCATACTTATTCCATATAGCAAATATGTTATTGTAAATGTAAGGAACAGCTTTTTATTTCCGAGTTTATTATTACGTTTGTTTTTTTCTGCTATCATGCGTATTGGAATCATTAACACCAATAGGGTTGTAAGTTTTGATGCCAATTGCCAACTTATTGGTATTACAAATGCCAATATTATAAGTAGTAAGTACTCGATTGCTTGAAGTGTGGTTAGTTTGTTGAAGTAGTTTTTTATCATCGTTTTATTTTATTCTAATTAAAAAAGCCGAAATACATATCGATTTCGGCTTATATGAATCAAATTTATACCAATTAATAGAGATTATCCATTCAATGCTTCAGCACCACTTACTATCTCTATAATTTCGTTGGTTATAGAGGTTTGACGAGCTTTATTGTATGTTAGTTTTAGTTCTTTAAGTAGTTCTGTGGCATTGTCTGTAGCTTTTTGCATAGCAGTCATACGTGCTCCATGTTCCGAAGCCAATGAGTCCAAAATCACTCTGTAAAATTGTGAGCGTAGTGATAAGGGTATCATTTCTAATAAAATACTTTTCTTATCCGGCTCATATATGTAATCGTTTTGTATATTTGATTGCTGCTCTTTTATGTCGTTGTTTGTAAGTATGGGAAGGAATTGTTCAACAGATACAATCTGTGTCAACGAATTTTTGAATCGGTTGTATATCAATTCCACTTTGTCATATTTCTTTTCACAAAAGCGTTTCATTATAGTTTCTGCTACTTTAGATATAGAATCAAAACTGGGTTTATCCAAAATTTCTATGTATGAATCAGTAACAAATGATGACCTTTTGGAGAAGAAATCTGTCGAACGTTTTCCAATAGTCATTAAACTCAATGATATATTATCATTTGATTGCAGATAATACTCAATACGCTTATTGGCTTCTTTTATTACGTTGGAATTGAATGCTCCACATAGTCCTTTGTTGGAAGCTATTACTACCAATAATACATTTTCAGTTTTTCTTACTTGATGGTAGGGAGTGTCTATTCCATCTGCAACATCAATGTCACTTATTATCTCGCTAAGTTTTTCGGCATATGGGCGCATTGTAAGTATGCCGTTTTGTGCTCTACGAAATTTTGCTGCAGATACCATCTTCATAGCAGATGTAATCTTCTGATTGGAGCTTATTGATGCTATGCGTGTTCGAACTTCTTTTAAATTTCCCATTGCTTTATTGTATTGGTTTGGTAGAAATATTGCTATTTGTTGCTATACTTCTGTGCAAGATCAGTGGCAACACTGCGTAATACATTCAAATCTTCATCTAGTAGTTTACCATTCCTTAGATTTTCTAGCACTTCGGAGTGGTTCTCACGCATACAGAAGATGTATTCAGCTTCGAAATTACTAATTTTATTGATTGGAACATTCATAAGCAAACCGTTGATACCACAATATATGATAGCTATTTGTTCTTCAACTTTCATTGGGGTATATTGGGGTTGTTTAAGTATTTCCACATTGCGTGCACCTTTGTCTAATACGGCTTTGGTTGCAGCATCAAGGTCTGAGCCAAATTTAGAGAAAGCTTCCAATTCACGGTATTGTGCTTGATCTAATTTAAGTGTTCCTGCAATCTTCTTCATGGACTTGATTTGTGCTTTGCCACCCACACGTGACACCGATATACCTACGTTGATGGCAGGACGAATACCTGAGTTGAATAGGTTGGTTTCCAAAAATATCTGTCCATCAGTGATAGATATAACGTTTGTAGGTATGTATGCTGATACGTCACCTGCTTGTGTTTCGATTATAGGTAAAGCTGTAAGAGATCCTCCTCCACGAACTTTTCCTTTCAACGATTCTGGGAGGTCGTTCATACTGGCAGCTATAGAATCTGATTTGATAATTTTTGCAGCACGTTCCAATAAGCGTGAGTGTAAGTAGAACACGTCTCCAGGATATGCTTCACGTCCCGGTGGACGACGAAGTAACAATGACACTTCGCGGTATGCAACGGCTTGCTTACTCAAATCGTCATATATAACCAATGCATGACGTCCTGTATCGCGGAAATATTCACCAATGGCAGCGCCTGTAAATGGTGCATAGAATTGCATTGCAGCAGGGTCGGAAGCTGTAGCTACTACAACTATGGTGTAAGCCATAGCACCTTTCTCTTCCAAAGTCTTTACCAAATTGGCTACAGTTGAGCCTTTTTGTCCACATGCTACATATATACAATATACAGGGTTTCCTGCATCATAAAAACTTTTCTGATTAATGATGGTATCAATAGCAATAGCAGTTTTTCCTGTTTGACGGTCGCCAATTATAAGTTCACGTTGTCCTCGTCCGATAGGAATCATGGAGTCGATGGCTTTGATACCTGTTTGTAACGGCTCTTCAACGGGTTGACGATAAATAACTCCCGGAGCTTTTCGTTCCAATGGCATTTCTATCATCTCACCCTCAATAGGACCTTTTCCATCAACAGGCTGACCTATTGTGTTAATAACACGACCAACCATAGTTTCACTTACTTTTACCGAGGCTATGCGTCGTGTACGTTTTACTATATCACCTTCGTTGATTGATTTGGATTCGGCCAACATTACAATACCAACGTTGTCTTCCTCCAAATTTTGAACAATTCCTTGTTCGCCTGTAGCAAATTCAACCAATTCCCCCGATTGGGCATTGTTCAAACCATATACACGAGCGATACCGTCTCCTACTGTAAGAACAGTACCTATCTCTTCCAATTCTACGTTTAAATCAACATCAGATAATTGTTTTTTTAGTATCGCCGAAACTTCAGCGGGTTTTATTTCTGCCATTGTTATATATTTTAATTTGTTTCTTACTATATTCCTTTTTCGTATACATTTTTGCTGAACTCTTTGCGTAGTTCTGCTATTTTAGTACGCAATCGTGCGTCGTATAGATTGTTGTCGAATGTCATGCAAAAACCACCCAACATGCGATTGTCGGTTATGGTATTTAGTTCAACTTCTTTATGTGTATATTTGCCTATAATTTTAGAAATAAGCACTCTCGTTTCGTCATCAACATCTATTGCTGTACGTAGTTCGGAAAGTACTATATTCTTGTTCTTGCGGTATATATCCATATATGCGTTAGCTATACCTTTCAGATTTATTGCTCTGCGTTTACGTATAACAAAGTTTACAAATAATAGCGTTAGTTCGTTTACTTTGCCTGCAAACAAATCGTTTGCTATAGCTACTTTCTTTGTTTCCTTTATGGTAGGGTTGGCAAAAACTACATTTAGAACATGATTTTCAGTACACACTTCGTTGATGAGTTTCATGTCGTTAAATACAGTGTCCAACTTGTTTGTATCTGTTGCCAACAAAAACAAAGATTTGGCATAATTGATATTTATTCTGTAATTTTCCACGGAATATTATAGTTGTGGTTTAGTTCAATTTTACGTTTTCTAATTCCTGTTTGATAAAAGAACTTGCTTTTTCCTTGTCGGCCAACTCTTGTTTCAAAAGTTTTTCTGCTATTTCTATTGAAAGAGTGGCTATTTGGTTTTTTAATTCGTGCAAAGCTTCCATTTTTTCGTATTCGATACTTTGACGTGCAAGTTCCACAATTCTGTCAGCTTCTTCGGTAGCCTTCAGTTTAGAATCTTCTATTATTTTTTCGCTTGTAAGTCTTGCATTCTTAAGCATTTCATCGCGTTCTATTTTAGCTTCCCGTAGTAATTCTTCGTTGCTAGTTTTTAGTTGTTTCATTTCTTCTTTAGCTTTATCGGCAGCTG
This sequence comes from Bacteroidales bacterium, assembly GCA_017646685.1. Taxonomy (GTDB): domain Bacteria; phylum Bacteroidota; class Bacteroidia; order Bacteroidales; family P3; genus HGM05376. Next base: position 4,988 of record JAGCLZ010000050.1, read on the forward strand.
ACAAGGCTTCATTAATAGCTGTTTCTCGTTCGTCTAATGCCTTAAGCACTATGGGCCAACCAAATTTAAGTAGTACGAACACCAAAATGCCAAATGAAACCACCATCCAAAATATAACGCCCAAACCCGGGGTAATCAATGCACTATCCATCTTATACTTTATATTTTATACTATTCTTACTATCAACAAAAAAAACAAGGGGTTTGGACCAATCGTCTAATCCCCTTGATCTTTTTTACATAAACACGATAAGCATACAAATAACGCAGGCAAAGAAAGCAACACCTTCTACTAGTGCGCCTGCAATAATCATGTTTGAGCGAATATCGCCTGTAGCTTCAGGTTGGCGTGCAATTGCTTCCATTGCACTTTTACCAATGTTTCCGATACCTAATCCTGCTCCTAACGTTGCTAATCCTGCTCCTATAGCAGCTCCCATTTTTCCAAATGCGGCAAAATCTGCCACTGCTTGTAATACTATTAATAATGTTGACATAATATAAATATTTTATTTATGTTGTTAATTACGTTATGTTTAGGTGCGTTTTTTTAATAGTTTTCGCAATCCTATCAAGTCGCAAATTTAGGAAAAATATTTTATCTATCCTACTTTTTTTTGAAGAAAAAAATGTTTTTTTTTATTTTTATTTCTAATACTGAATAAATCAGTAACTTGTAAGTGATGGTGAATTTATTGTTTCAAATGATTGACAGAATAACTGCAAAGTTAGGTTTATGTGTATTGAATCTTGCATCAAATATTCACTAAATTGATATTTTGATAAAACTGGACCTTAATAAAATAGGGCTGAACTTTTCGATTCAGCCCTATTGTTGTTCTATATTGGAGTTTGGTATTTTGTCAAACTTAATTTCGAATTATTATTTTGTCAATATATCTTTCCCGATATCTTTGCGGAAATATTTGTTTTTCCATTGGATTTTTTCAACAGATTGGTAGCTTTTGGCAAGAGCCTCTTCTAGTGTGTCGGCCAATGATGTAACGCATATTACACGTCCACCGTTTGTAATAGTATCGTTTTGTGTATTTTTTGCAGTGCCGGCATGGAATACGAGGCTGTCGGTTACATTCTCGATACCTTCAATCACATCTCCTTTAGGGTAGCTTTCGGGGTATCCTTTGGCAACCATCATCACGCAAGCGGCTGTTTGCTCAGCTACTTTTAATTCTATGTTGTTTAATGTTCCTGCAAAGGTATGTTCAAATAATTCTACTACATCCGACTGTATGCGAGGAAATACCGATTCTGTTTCGGGATCTCCCATTCGAACGTTGTATTCTATAACGTATGGATTGCCATCAACATTCATCAAGCCAATGAATATAAAACCCTTGTAGTCGATGTTTTCGTTTCTAAGGCCGTTTACGGTAGGGATTACTATTCTTTCTTCAACTTTTTGCATAAAATTTTTGTCGGCAAATGCTACAGGCGATACAGAACCCATACCACCGGTATTTAGTCCGCTGTCGCCTTCGCCAATTCTCTTATAATCTTTGGCTTCGGGTAGTATTTTGTAGTTTTGTCCATCAGTGAGTACAAACACCGATAATTCTGTGCCATTAAGATACTCTTCAATTAACACTTTGCTTGAGGCATTGCCAAATTTTGCATTCTCTAGCATTTCTTTCAATTCTTTTTCAGCTTCTTCGAGTGACTCTAATATGAGTACTCCTTTACCGGCAGCTAGACCATCAGCCTTAAGTACATAAGGCGGTTTCAAGGTGCGAAGAAATTCTATTCCTTGTGCAATGTTATCTTTGCTAAAAGCATTGTAACGTGCTGTGGGGATGTTGTATTTGCTCATAAAGGCTTTGGCATAATCCTTGCTACCTTCAAGTTCTGCACCTTGTTTTGACGGGCCTATTATAGCTATCTTACATAGCATTGGGTCGTTTTTGAAGAAATCTACTATTCCGCCAACTAATGGTGCTTCCGGTCCTACCACAACCATATTGATAGAGTTTTCTAATACAAAAGTTTTTACGGCTTCAAATTCTTCATTATTGATGTTTACGTTCGTGCCGCAGTTTAGTGTTCCTGCATTCCCGGGGGCAATAAACAATTGAGATGTTTTGTTGCTTTGTGCTATTTTGTAAGCAATAGCATGTTCTCTTCCTCCAGAGCCTAAAATTAGTATATTCATGGGTTTGATTATTTTCTGTTAGTATATTTATTTTCCGATTCGAGTTAGTCCTTCCAATGAATTTTTGTAGTTAGGGTCTATTGATAGTGCCATTTGATACATTTCTTTTGCTTTGCCTATATTATTCATCAGTTCGTAGGCATAACCTTTGTTATCAATAGCTTCAACAAAAAATGAATTTGTGAGTAGCGCTCTGTCGAAGAATGATATTGCACTTTCGTAGTTGCCTTGTTGTATTTCTATATATCCAAGATTGTTTAGGGAATTGGCATGAGTCGAGTCGATAGATAATATTTTGTTGTATTCTTCTACAGCAAGGGTGTAGTTTTCCAAATCTTGGTAAAGTAATGCCAATCCGTATCTAGCCTGAATGTTGTTTGGGCTAAGGTTTATAGCTGTAGTTAAATATTCTATACCCAATTTGTTTCCGTGTATAGCATATAGCAATCCTAGTTCTTCGTATGCATCAACGTAGTTTGGATCTATTTCTATAACCTTACGAAAATTGCGTACAGCGTTGGTGCTGTCGCCGGTTTCTTTATAAAGAAAACCTTTCATAAAGAAGGCTTTGGCGTTAATAGGATCCATTTCTATCACCTTGTCGATGCTTTCGATTGCTCGGTCATAATCGCGGTTAAAGAATGATATTTCTCCTAATTTGGAATAGGCTTCCACACTGTTAGGATCTAATTCCAATGCCTTTTGCAAATCGTCATAGCTTTGCTTAATTTCAACATTGCGAAGGTGCAAATCGGCCGAAAGTATATAATAATCGATGTTGTCATCGTCATACCGAATTGCGTTTTTGATACTTGTAATAGCATCAGCAATACGGTCTCTTTTCATGAGTACCGATGCGCGCTCGTAATGTAGTTGTGGGTTTTTGGGTTCTTTCTTCAATTTTGCATCAATCAATGCCAAAACATCATGGTCTGCATTGGTTTCCACTGTATTGTTTCCGCATCCATAAGTGCCAAATAATACAGATAAAGATGTAATTAATAGTAATTTACGTATAATCATATTATGTTATATTTTTCTGCAAAAATACATGAAAATATCGAATAATTGAAACACTGTAACCGAAAAGTCTTCAGAGGAATATAATTTGTGTTTACAACAAAATCCAAAGAAGTAAAATCACGATCACTATTCCGTATATAATAATTTTGCTTGTAGGGATGTGTTCGGCCATAGGGCTTTCATCATCGCGGTCGTAAGCTATGGGGCGACGGAACGATATTTTTTTTGTATATGATATTTGGTCTACAGAAGAGAGATTTTCTTTTTTTTCGGCTGTAATACCTGTAGGTGTTTCGCAGTTCTGTGCAAAGCGAGGTTTGTAATTAAATTTGGGCATTTCTTTCTTTTTGAATAAACTGCCGATACTGAAATTAGAATTTCTCTTATTTCGCTCAAACGACTTTATTTTTGTTTGAAAATATGCCAAATCATCGTTTTCTACATTGGAAATTTCATCGTAATTGTTTTTGAGTTTATATTTAGCTTTTAAATCCTCGAATTTTTCTCTTTCTGGATCGTAAAAACGTGGGTTGTAATTAAATTGACGTGGTTTTGGAGTATAAAAGAAACTGATTTTCATAATTCATTATCCTATAAATATTTTATCCTAAAACTAATTATTTCTCATTTTATTGTGTGAAGAATGTGAGTAGCATATAATAAAATGTATAATATTCTATTTTACTGTTGTATAATATAATATTAGTCTGTGAAGTTGAAAATATTTTGGAAATCTTTTTGCTCAATTGGTATAAAACATCTAATGATTTAAAGCAACTTCTAAAAAAAATCCATGGTTCAGATAAATAAAAGAACCTTTGTTGAAACTTTTGCTTGCTTTGCCTTTTTATTTGGAGTTCTTCTATTTCTTTTTCAGTCATATAGTCACTATTTCCAAGCAAAAGAAAATTTCGAAAATCACTAGCAAAACAATGCTATAAATTCTCGCAGTTATATTCAAATCTATAATACCCTATTGTCAATCTATTCACAATAGGGTGTCATGACAGTGACGGTATACTGTCAAATTTAGACTGATTATAGCCTAAAAAATCGTTCGTGATGTAGGCAGATTTTCCTCATGATGTAGTTGAAAATTTCTCCCGATGTCGCTGAAACTACTGCATAATACAAAATTTATATTCTCCTTATACTTCGAAAGATTTTTGCCATCAAATATTTTATTGTTTATGGACAAGATATGTTGGCTCTTGTTGATATTATTGGAATGATGTATTGGCGAAATATTCAAAAAGTCTTACCTTTTTTGTTTCGATCTGCTCTATGAAATCTTTTTATGTTCTAAACAAAATTGAAGATGGTAATATTTGATTAATAGGATATAACATATTGATTGAAGAATTTAATATGGAATTATGAACTTTTTGCACGAAAAACGCTGTCATTAGTAGTGTAAAAACAGAAAAAACAATATATGAATTTGATAGTTAAAATAGAAAATATTTTATTGTATAATATCTTGGTTATTAGAAATATATTTGTTGTGGTTGAAAGAATTTGATAATAAAACTATTTGAAAGTTTGGTTTGCATAGAAAAAAATCATAAATTTGTAAGTTCTTTTGGAGTAAAAAAAAAACATTTTTTTTTGCTTCCTTTGGAATATAAATAATTGAATATTAATAATAAATAAACATACAAAAGATGAAAAAGCATGTAATACTTTTTGGAATTTTTGGGCTTATTTTGGGATTTTCTCTGCAAGCTCAAGTATTGACAAAGTACACGACAGGTTTCGAATCAGGTAGTCCAATGAACTACACTTTGAGTGGAGGTAATACTTATAGTACAACAATCTACTCGGCAGGTTCAAGATCGTTGTTATTGCAACAATCAACCGGTGAAGATGCCATCCTGTTATTGGATACCATTGATTTGTCGCAAACGGCTCCATCTTTACAGTATGCAACGTTGGAATTTATGCATATCTGTAAAGTAAGATCTACTTCGACATCAGGCGTAACAGCGCAGGGTGGATACAATGATCCTCCCGGTGGAGCGATAGTTGAAGTAAAGAGAATAGACGAGACTAACTGGACGCAGTTGCGTAGCAGTCAGTATGATATAACTTGGGGTGGTGGTACACAAGATTTTAGTTTGAATGGATTCTTTTCGGATTATTCGTATCCTGTGGATTGGAATGGAGGTAACAATGTTACTCCAAACAATACTATGTGGAAGAAAGAGCGTTTTAATTTAGGATCGTTATTTTCGAGTGCATTGCCTGCAAATAGAAAGATCATGGTACGTTTCAGATTGCCCAAAGCAGCTATGCCTACAAGTTCAGATAGTCGTCCAATATATTACGGATGGTTGTTAGATAATATTGTGGTTAATGCAAGTCCATCATCACTAGTTCCTCCAACCGTAAAGATGATTGAGTATCCTGTGCAAGCTACAACAACTCCTGCACGTCATCCATATAGTCGTGATGTGGTTATAAAAGCCAATATCTCTACTACCGTAGCTCAAGGTATGGATAATGATTCTGTTTACATTATCTATAAGTTAGGCAATGAGCCATACGGAAGAGTTAACATGGTTAGAGAAAGTTCTTCTGATATATGGTGTGGTAGAATACCATTTTGTGGATACGATACAGTTGTTGCATTTCGTGTAGTGGCAAAAGATGCTACATCTAATCATAACACAGCAACTTTTCCAAGCGATGAGTCGGCATATAGTTATTATTCGTGTATAAGAGGTGTTGATGTAGAAACTTCGTTGGGTGGATCATCGTCAACATCTTCTGCTCACCCATTTGGAGCAGAAGGAGATTTGAGAAGTGAGTATGTTTATGACAAGGCAACTTTGGAAGCTGCCGGATACACACATGGTGCTATTTCTAAAATACAATTCAGAATTGCCGGTGGTGGAGGTACAATGTTGAATAACTTCACTGTAAAGATGCAAAATGTTAATACAACTCATACTACAGGCACAAAGTTTTCAACACTTGATTTGAAAACGGTATATTCTGGAAACTTTACGCTTCCGGCAGGTAGTGGAACGATTGCTACAATCGATTTTATAGATACTTTCTACTATTCCGGAAACGATATTTTAATGCAGATATGCTACGATAATGGAGGTGATGCCAGTGCTACAACTCTTAATATGCTACCTACTGCAGCCAATAAAGGTACATTATATATAGGACTTAATGCCAATTATGGTTTGAATGCTTGTATATATGAAAATGGAACGGCTGATAATAAACGGCCAGCATTTACATTTAAAATGAACAAGAATCTACCTCTTATGAAAGATTTGGGAGTAGAAAGTATTCTTTTCCCAAGTTTATCTACAGCTGCGAACACACCTACTGCTATACAAGTTTCATTGAGAAATATGGGTATTTCTACTATAAATGGAGTAACTATTTATTATACCATTGACGGAGGAGTACCACAATCTTATCAGTGGACCGGTTCTTTGCCCGGACAAACTAGTATTCCTGTTACTATCACCACTACTGCACAGTTTACACCAGGATTTAAAAAGGTTGTTGCTTGGGTAGGTGATACATTGCAAATAGGAGGTAATAGTTATATTGACCACGAACCATTTAATGATACAACAAGAACTACATTTATCTCATGCGACGGCCCTATGTCGGGTGTTCGTTATGTTGGTGGTCAAACTCCGGATTATGATAACATAGATGAACTATTCGAGGCATTGTATCGATGTGGTGTAAATGGTCCACTTACGGTGAAATTGCCTGCCGGTACTTTTGAAAGATTAATTTCACTACCTTCGATACAAGGTGTATCTTCAACAAATCTTGTTACTTTTGAACCGATGGATGGTCCGGGAACAGTTACTATAACAACTCCTTCGCAAGGTACATGTGCATTAGACTTACAAAATACTTCGTACGTTAGATTTAAGAATATTAATTTTACATCTCGTCCCGGAACAGCAGTACCATATATTGTAAGTTTGGGTGTTAATAGTACCGGATGTATATTTGATTCGTGTACATTTGTTGACAGTACTCTTTTGGGCTTGACATCGTTATTGTTTACAGGAGGTGCTAACGATTTTACGGTTACTCGTTGTAACTTCAAAGGTGGTGTGGTATCTTTGAACTTGATGGGACCGGCATCTGATAACTGTGCTTCAAACAACAGAGTATATCATTCTTATTTTGAGATGGCAAAAGAGTCTTGTATCAGAGCCACAAACCAAATAGCAGTTGTTATTGATAGTAACTATTTGAACAATACACAAACCAATCCTAGTTTTGTATTAATGTTGCAAAGTTGTTATGGAGCTAGTAAGGTGCTGAATAATAAGATTTATTCATCTAATGGAGCATCTTGTCTTGGTGCAACGGATTTTAATGGTTCTGCAGACAGCTATGCAATAGTGGCAAACAATATGTTTGTTACCGAATCTACTACAGACCTCACTATATATACTCCGGTAAACATAATGAATACTGAAAGGATGAAGTATGTATACAATACATCGAAAATCAATGTATCGTCATCTTCTAATATTTCATCTGCAACCATAGGAGGTAGTGGTGCTTCGGATATTTATGTTCTGAACAATATATTTGTTTCTATGACAGAAAATAACTATGCTCTTAATTTTATACCGAGTGATAATAATTATGTCATAGATCATAATTTGTATTATTCTCCGGGAGCATTGTTGAATAGATATACAAATGATCAAGCTGCTACATTTGATGCATGGAAAACAATGTTGCGTACAGCTACCGGAACAGATAGAGATACAAATTCAATATTTGGAAGACCGGTATTTTTGAATATAACACAAGTGGATTTAAGAACATTAAGTCTTATAATTCAAAATGCAGGTATTCCTATTCCGGAGGTTACTACCGACATGTTCGGAACAGTCAGAGACACTGTAAGTCCTTGTATTGGTGCATACGAATCGGCACCTCTTTATAACAATCTTGCTATTGAAGAGGTATTGTCGCCACTTACATCATGTACATTAGGAACAGAAAACGTCGAAGTTGTTCTGAAAAATTATGGATATGCGACCATACCTGCCGGAAGTGCAACATTCTACTATACCAAGGATGGAGCCGGACAAGTATCTCAGACTATAGATCGTGCGATTGCATCAATGGATACGATTCATTTTAGATTAACTACTTCTGAAAATTTGACGGCTGCTTTTGTTGATAGAGATTATACATTTAAATTATGGACATCTTTGTCAACTGATGATGATAGATCGAATGATACTGTTATTCATGTAGCAAGTTCGTTGTATCAGTTGCAAGCACCATCTGCACAGATTGTAAATATAGATTATAATACTGCTACTCAGATATCAATTCCGGGCACTACAGGTGTAGTTTATTGGTACGAAAATGATAGTACTGAAACAGCATTTTACAGAGGACAACCATTCCAAACAGATACAATGTATAGAGATACCACATTCTATGTGTCTCAACGTGCGGATGTCGAAATGTTGAAAATTACAGAAGTTCAGTATCATAAATCTAATCCCGGTATTACATATCCGTATCCTTCATTTATGGCAAATAATACCAATTTTGCAGTAGAGTTGTCAAATGTAGGAAACTACCCTATAAATATTGCAGGAGACACATTGATAATGATAGGAACTAATGCTAGTAATAGTAACCCTAATGCATATAACAATAAAATAGTAGTACTACCGGATGTAACTATACAACCTGGTTCTACATTTGTTATTCAATATGTTGCAGGAAATGTGTCTAATTCACAAACCCATTATTCGTCATTCGCTCTTTCTGCACTAGCTAATACGAATGCTAATTCATCTCCAAATATAGGTATTATCTATAAAGATGGAAATGTGATTAAAGATGCAGTTGTTTTGAATAATCTTCCTGCTACATGGGCAACGATGGGTGTTCCGGCGTCTATATGGACTGGTAATAATCCTCTAACATCGGGTTCAGCAGGTATACGTAGGGTTAATATCAATTCTAATTCAGCTTCAGGTTGGGTTATTTGTAATGCAGACCCTAACTTGATGTCATTAGGAACTTTAGAATCTAATTTGATCCAATATCATAGTAATGGATGTTTGGGTTATCGTTCTTCTGTACAGATACGTGTTCAGAATATTCCTGCTTTAAATTTGGGTGTGTCTGATGTTGAGATATCCGGAGAGGGTTGTGGTTTATACGACGAAACAATATCATTGGAATTAAGAAACTTGGGTACAGGTAGTGTGACTAATCCGGTATTGTATTTCAGTGTTAATGATTCTATTTACTCGCCTGATACGATTTATCAAACTATAGGTTCTTTCTCATCTATTTCGCATACGTTTACAACGTTGGCAGATTTGAGAAGTTATAATCAAAATAGATACTATGATGTAAAAGTATGGGTTAGTATGGCAGATGGCGATAATTATCGCAATAATGACACTGTACATTTGATTGTAGAATCATTTTATACTCCTGATATTCCTATTGTGGATTCTGTTTGGACTGCAGAATATGGAACAGCTGATACATTGTTCTCTCATTTGTCTCTGAATGATACTTTGGCATGGTATGATGCATCCGGCAATTTATTGCATATCGGAAATTCGTATATTACCGATAGATTGTATCAAGATACCGAATATGAAGTTAGAGCAAGAGGTATTATATATGAAGATGTTCATTTAGGTGAATTGCAATCGTCATCAAGTACATATTCTTATGCTCCGTATGATACGAAGTTTAAATACAACAAAGATCAATATATTATAAAAGCAAGAGAGTTGGCAGCAATGGGATACGAAAAAGGTATTATCCAAACATTAGGATTCTATTTGGATAGTGTTCGTATTCCGGGAGGTGAAGCTGTTTATCAAGACTACTCAATATCAATGGGCGCAACAGTTGACTCTTTATTCTCAAGTAATACAGCATGGAAAGAGGTATCGCTTGTATATCATCGTACTGATGATACAATCAGAAATAGTCAAAAAGGTTGGATAACACATGTTTTGGATTCTGCATTTTATTGGGATGGACAATCCAATATTGTGGTACAAGTATGCTTCTCATTGTATCAACAAGGTGGTAATGTTAGTACTCGTTATACCACTGCACATGCTAATTCTGTATTGTTTGTAGATAATAATTTTATTCCACAATGTGATACAACTATGGGAAGTGGACGTAACAACAAACGTCCTGATATGAAATTTGGATTTGTGGGATATGCTTGTGAAAGTCTTGGAAAAACAATTGAAGTGAACTTGATAAATGTTCCACAAGTGGATGTTTCGCCTATTGAGATAACTTCTTTGATGCCTATCGGTAACTATTCCGGTGTGCCAACACCACTTACATTTACATTAACTAATTATGGTACAAATATAGTAGGAGGTATTTCCGGAGGAGTTCAGGACTCACTTATTATCAGTTGGTCTCTAGATGGTGTTCACATGCAGGATACTTTGTATTCAGGCTTGTTAGGACAAGGAGAGATTGATACAGTAACTATCACAAACTATTCTTTTACTCCGGGAACACATTGTGTACAAGTTTATTTGACACATATTAGAGATAATTATCAAACAAATGACACTATTGAAGGCTGTTTCTTATTCTGCTTCCCTGCAGGTATACAGCAAATAGGTCCTAATGGTGATTATGCTAATTTCAATGACGCTATAACTTCTTTGATAAATGCCGGTATTTGTGGTCCGGTTGTTTTTGAAGTAGCTTCTGGTACTTATAATGAACAAGTAGTAATACCGGCTATTAACGGATTGGATTCAGTTAACACAATAACATTCCGCTCTGCTACAGGTAATGCTGAAGATGTTATTATTACTTATGCACCTACTGCGACAGAAAATTATGTAGTTAAGTTTGATAGTACACATAATATTTTCTTCGAAGATATTACAATTTATTCAACATGTACAGGAAATCCGAACACTACAACACCTGCTACAGTTATGGTAATCGAAAATAGTAACGACTTGTCGTTTGATGGAAACATATTCAAAGTGAAGGCCGGAAATTTACTGAATAGTACCAATGCAAATGCAATTGTGTTGAGTCGTTCAGTAATAAATGTTATGTTTACTAATAACATTATTGATAGCTGTTATATTGGCATGAAGAGTGTAACTGAAGATTTGTCAGACAACATAGCTGATATATCTTTAAGAAACAATTTGTTCCAAAACTTTGTATTCCGTGGCGTTTCCTTTAGAAGAGTGACAAATGTTGATATTATGAAGAATAGATTCCAATCGGGATCTGCTGCGAATGGAAAACAATTAACAGGTATTTATTTGACTGAGCATTATGGTGCAGTGGATGTGCAACAAAATGTTGTAAATTTGATTGATAATAAAAATGGTTTGAAACAAGGTATCCATATAGGTGCTATAACCGGTTCGGCAATGGAACCTGGTAGATTATATAATAATATGGTTTCTATTATGGGAACAGCCGCTGCTACAGTTAGATCTGCCGGTATTTATATAGATAGTTCGTCTTACATAAATGTTTATTTTAATACTACTAGAGTACAAGCTGGTCCTAATGCAAAAGCTTCTAGAGGAGCAGAAATTGCAACAAGTTCGGAAATAGTAGTGAAGAATAATTTATTCTCCAATTTTAGTAAAGGATATGCATATTATGTGACAACACCTCAATGTGTTTCTGTTTCAGATTTCAATAATTATTATTCTAATAATCCAGACTCACTACGTAAATTTGTATATTGGGGAAGAGATGTAATATCCTTAAATGATTTAGTAGCATTGTCATCAAAGGATGGTAGTTCTGTTGATATCAAACCGTATTTCTTGAGCTCTTCAGATTTGCACTTATCTTCCGGTACAGTAGTAGGTAAAGCTGAGTATTTGACAGATGTAACTATAGATATTGATGACACCATCAGAACCTCTATTCCTCGTCCAACGATTGGAGCTCACGAGTATATTCGTCCTACTCATGATTTGGCTGTAATGGAAATCATAACTCCGGTATTGTTGACAGAAAGTAATACTGGTCTTGTAGATTCTACAACAGATTTAGTAGAGAGCGATTCAATGTTAGTTGTGGTTAGAATAATCAATAATGGTGCATCATTAGAGTCATCGGGTTCTTGGGATGCTTATATTGCCGGAACTGCTTTGCAAAGTGTTTCTGTTCCATTGCCTGCTATGAATCCTCAAGATGTTGTAGAAACGTCTGTTTATATTCCAATGGTATTGGGTGTATTGGATACTCAAACTGTTATTGCTCAGGTATATTGTAATGGTGATAATGTTTACTTCAACGACACAGTTTCAAATCGATGTTTCTTGGATGAAGCTTATAATCTTGAAGCGGTTGAAACGTCTGTAGTAACAGGTGATGGATGTAGATTATATAATGCACCGGTAACAGTGACTGTTAAGAATGTTGGAAGAAAAGAAGTTCCAACCACATTCCCTATAATTGTGGGTTATCAAGCTACATTCAAATCAACAAGTGGATCCACTGTTTCACCAACTACGCTACCAACAGTGCCATTGCAAGAAATAAAATATCTATCTCAACCTTTGCAATTAAATACTACTGCTGATATAGCTATATCACAACCTGCAGATATTTATCCTCATGGTCTTACTAAGGATATAAAGGTAGATGTTCGTTCGTGGGCTAATCTTCAATATGATGTTAAGCAAATGAATGATACAACAGCAAAGAAAACTGTAGATTCCTACCATACACCGGTAACGCCTGTTGGCCAAGATACAGTTATTCCGTATGCAACTTTGGTTACTTTGAATGCTTCACAATCTCAAAATAGACCATTGAGATGGCATGTTGATTCATTAAGTGTTCCATTCCATGAACCTACAAATTATAATTTGTCTACTAAGTATTTGATGGAACATATTATTTTCTCGGATACATTGTACTACTTGTCATCTATTAGTACATCGGGTTGTACAAGTTATTATGATCCTATATACATTACATTGGAACCACCTGTAGGTATAGATGCAGCTCCGAAATTTATAGAAGAACCTGTTGACAAGGTTTATATGAGTAGAGATACCGTGAAGATACGTTTGATAAACTATGGAACTCAGCCTATTTCAGATATTCCTGTAACCTATAGAAAAC
>JAGCLZ010000051.1 GCA_017646685.1 Bacteroidales bacterium
AAGATTCTTTCTAGCATGGGATTCTGGTTAGTGGCATTGCTTTGTGTACTATATTACTCGGCTATTTTCCCATTCCAAAAATATGCTGTAAACATGTTACAATGTAACCTTACACTTCAACTTCCTGAACAAGGTTCGTTCTGGGCTGGTGATGCTGTAACTATTGTACAATATATTATAATGCTTGTTGTTGCTGTATTTGCATTCGTAAGCAACTTTATGAAGAAAAAATCTTTGAAAGTATCATTTATGTGCATAGCAGGTGTTGCTTTGGTTGCATACTGTATAATGGGATACATGAGAGGTACTGCCGAAACAATATTTGCAGTATTCCCATTGTTGGCTGTAGCTATTACTCCTATACTTGGTAGCTATGTAGACCGCAAAGGTAAAGCAGCTTCTATGCTTATGATAGGTTCTCTATTGCTAATAGCTTGTCACTTGACATTTGCGTTCATACTTCCTATGTTTAAAGGTAGTGCTATTGGAGGAACTATAGTGGCTTACATTACTATTCTAGTGTTGGGTGCTTCATTCTCATTAGTACCTGCTTCGTTGTGGCCAAGTGTTCCAAAATTGGTTGACGAAAAAATCATCGGTTCGGCTTACGCTTTGATATTCTGGATACAAAATATCGGTTTATGGTTATTCCCATTACTTATCGGTAAAGTATTGGATAAAACAAATCCAGGTGTAACAGATGCAACTCAATTGGATTATACATGGCCATTGGTAATGCTTGCTTGCTTAGGTATTGCAGCATTGATAATAGGTATTATCTTGAAGAGAGTTGACGCTAAGAAAGGTCTTGGCCTAGAATTGCCAAACATCAAAGAAAACTAATAATACATAATTGCAAAAAGTCCACTTCTATTGTTATAAGTGAAGTGGACTTTATTTTTTTTATTAACGAAATACTTGTATATGACGATAATAGCAGTACTCATTTATTTACTTTTCCCAGTAATTATTATCCTTTTGTTTCAAAAATTTGTCATTGTACAAAAGATTGGAACAGTTCTGATTGCCTATCTTGTAGGTATTGTAATGGCTTTAAGTGGATTGTTTCCATCGCCATCGGAAAGTGTAGAAATGCGAACACTGCAAGATTGGTTTATGAATATAACAGTGCCATTGGCTATTCCGCTAATGCTTTTCAACTGCAACTTCAAACTTTGGACCAAATCGTTGCCTAAAACATTTACAGCATTGATTTGTGGTTTGATAGCAATAGTTGTATCTGTAATCATTTCCTACTTGATATTCAAAAGTTCCAAAATACAAGATTTGCCCGATTTGTCGGCATTGATGGTAGGAATATATACCGGTGGTACAATGAATTTTGCAGCAATAGGCAAAGCATTGAATATTGATCCGAATTTGCTTATCACTAGCCTTACTTTCGAAATGCTTATAACATTCCCATTTATAGTATTTCTTATAGCTGGTGGATTTAGAATATTCCGCAAACTTTTGCCTTACTCCGATAAAAGTATTACAGTAGAAATAAATGGCGAAGACTTAGAAAACGGAAGTTTTGAAAGTTACAAAGGTATGTTCAAAAAAAATACATTTCCAAAAACACTTATAGGTCTTGGTCTTTCATTTTTGTTTATGGTGATAGGTGCAGGTTTATCGCTTTTGATAACAGGTAAGCTTAACGAACTTGTAGTCATCCTTACTATAACAACTCTTGGAATATTAGCATCGTTCAACCAAAAGGTTCGTGAGTTGCCAAAGACTTTTGAATTGGGAATGTTTTTTATCCTAATCTTTAGCATTGTAGTAGCGTCACAGTTCAATATCCAAGCTATAAATAACGAAGTGTTCAACGTATTCTGGTTTGTATTGGTCGTATTGTGCTTGTCTATATTTGTACATTTCCTTTTGTGTAGATTGTTCAAAGTTAGTGGCGACTTGTTCACTGTAGCTATTGTAGGTATGCTATGCTCGCCTCCTTTTATTCCACCAATTGTAGGTGCTATGAAAAACAAGAAAGTGCTAATTAGTGGTATAGTTATTGGACTTATTGGCTATGCTGTAGGTACTTATCTCGGAGTACTTATGTCTTTAATATTACCAAACTTGTAAATAGAAAATATATGAGAAAAACATTACTTAGCATATTGTTGTGTGTATGTTGTGTTGGCACACTTGTTGCACAAAGTTTGGATACGGCAACAACCAAAAACGTGCGCAAAGGTTGGACTTTTGGTGCTTTACCAAGTGTATCCTACGATGCCGATTATGGTTTTCAGTATGGTGCATTGACCAATATCTATTATTTTGGTGATGGTTCAACTTATCCTGAATATCTTCATTCATTATATTTGGAAGCATCGTATACAACCAAACAATATGGAGTATTCCGCTTCTTCTACGATTCGAAGTATGCTATTCCTAATCATCGCTTGTCGGTAGATATTACATATTTGCCAGATGCTTTCTCTGATTTCTATGGCTTCAATGGTTATCAATCTATTTATAACCCATCATGGACTGATGATGAAAGTGCCGACTATGTGAGCCGTGCTTTCTACAAAATGAAACGCGATTTGTTTAGAACGGCTGCCGACTTGCAAGGAAACATATCCGGCAATTGGTATTGGAATGTAGGTGCCGGTGTGTTGGGATACAGAATAGGAGATGTTGATTTGGATATGCTCAACGATGGTAAAGACCTTGAAGAACAGTTGCCAGACACTACTGGATTGTATGGAAAATATGTTTTGTGGGGAATAATTGACCCTAACGAAGCTAACGGCGGATGGCATCCTTACCTAAGAGGTGGCTTGACTTATGATACAAGAAACCAACAACAAAACCCTTCGAAGGGTATATATACTGATGCTTTCTTGACATATACTGCTGCTTTTGCCGATATGAAGGAGTACAACAATTTGAAACTTAATTTCAATTTTAGGCACTATCTACCTATTACTGACAATATTTCTTTTGCCTACAGAGTTGGTACACAACTTAATTTGTTAGGAAAAAGTCCTTTTTATTTGAATAGCTATATGAATACTATGTTTATTCAACGTGTTATTTATGAAGGATTGGGCGGTGGAAACTCTTTGAGAGGTATAGTTAGAAATAGAATATTGTCTAATGGTTTTGCTTTTGCAAATTTGGAATTGAGATTGAAATTGTGGAAGTTTAAGATAGGGAAAGAAAATTTCTATGTTGGTATCAATCCTCTGTTTGATGCCGGAATGGTGTTGCAACCATACGATTTAGACAGAGACGAGATTGTAAACAACATTGAAGAGAACGACCCTTCTTTCAACTTAGATAACTTAGGCGATTATTTCGATTTTGATGAGTCGCTTATTTATAAGCCTCATCTTTCGGCCGGTATCGGTTTGAAAGTAGCTATGAATGAGAACTTCATTTTATCAGTGGATTGGGCTACACCGCTAAACAAAGCTGATAACGGAAAAATGTCTAACCTATACATTAAAATAGGATATATGTTTTAAACAGATAATTATGCAAACAAAGGCAACTTCGGAAGAATGTGGATAGCATTCCAGGAAGTTGCCTTTAAATATTAATCATGATGAGTAATAGAAATACATTTTTGACTTTAGCAACATTTGTTTTGCTTTTTACTGCAAGTTGCAAATCGCCTAATATGCAACCTGCTGACTACGTGATTCCATTAGTTGGTACCGATTTCCACGGACACACTTTCCCGGGAGCTTTGCTTCCTTTCGGTGCTCTTCAGCTAAGCCCCGACACTCGTTTGGATGGTTGGGACGGATGCTCTGGATACCACTATTCCGATACTGTAATCTATGGTTTCACACATACACACCTTAGCGGAACAGGCTGTTCCGACTATGGCGATGTGCTTGTAATGC
>JAGCLZ010000052.1 GCA_017646685.1 Bacteroidales bacterium
GAAGATTCCTACTTTCTTTTGACCTATCATAGCGGGCTATGCGACCCCAAAAGGAAGGTAGAATAGTATTGCAAAACAATAAAATAGGAAGATTGTAGTTATGCCAAAGTGCATGGGGAGCATTTGAAAATAAAAAACATCAATGATAAAAATGAAAATCTCAATACATTTACCTCAAAAGACCTAGGTATTTTATCTGCAAAGACCAGGTAAAATACCCCAAAAGACCAGGTCTTTTACCTTAAAAGACCAGGTCTTTTATTACTAAAGACCTAGGTATTTTACATACTATGTATGAAGGTTAAATTTATCTCCTAAAACTTTTAGTTTTCCCTTTAGTTTTTTATCGATTTTTATAAGGCAATTTCTGAAAAATCCACGTTTCAGTAAATTAGAAGAATTATTTTTTTTACTTTTGCGTGGTTGACTTCGTCGATGTTGCTACCGCTCGAAAGAGCTAATGCTTAGGCATTGCTCTTTACTCGCTTACTCGCAACGTTTACGTTTTTTTTTCTTGAAATCTTTCTAAGAAAATTCTGCAAATCACCTGCAAAGCAATTTTTAGAAGTTGCCATAATGTATATGGGATAATTCTTTATATGGTAGTGTTGAAACTTTTACTATATGCTTTTTGTTAAATATTCGAGGTCAAATTGGGGAAATGAAGATGCAAATAACACTGAACCATATTTTACGCACGTTATTATCCTCCTAACTTTGTATTCTATAGAGTTTTGCATATTGTTTTTTGCTTGTTTTTAGTCGGAATAATTGCATTTTTCCGACTAAATTATTGGAATATTGAGAAGCAATAGATATGTTTCAATAAGAAATGCAATATCTCGGACAAAAAGGGTGTATCAAAAATATATTCCAACAAAGAAAAATATCCGTATATCTTGTGTATATGAAATAAATTGTTTACTTTTGCAAATCGAAATTGCGAGTAAAACAATAAAAATAGTTTCTTTGTTTTGCTTGAAAGAATTAAGAACCAGATATTAACAACAAGGTTGTAAACTTTTGTATTTGTATTTTTAAAGTATCGTAACGGTTATTACGGTAACAGCCATTACGATAAAAAGATATAGACATGAGATTTTTTGATAGGGAAATAGAGTTTGAAAAACTTAGAGAAATAGAAGATTTATCGCACGAAGTTGCTCAATTTACCATTATAACGGGACGGCGCCGTGTTGGTAAAACAGAGATGGTAAAGAAGTTTTATGAGAATAGGACAATGCTCTACTTTTTTGTTGCTCGTAAAGCAGAAAACGATCTGTGTGATATATTTATTGACGAGATTCGTACAAAACTCAACATACCTATGCTTTATAGCAAGGGTATGTCTTTTGCTACAATATTCAAATATATTATGGAATTGTCGCAGACTCAGCATATCAATCTTTTTATCGATGAGTTTCAAGATTTCTATAGGGTTAATCCTTCTATTTATTCTGATATGCAGAATATTTGGGATAGTTATAAAAATAAAGCTCACATCAATCTGATTGTAGCCGGCTCGGTTAATACCTTAATGAATAAGATATTCAAGGATAAGAAGCAACCCCTTTTTGGCAGACATACCAACACAATGCACATCAGCCCTTTCAGGCCTTCTGTATTAAAAGAAATAATGTCGGAATATTGTCCGAGCTATAAAAAGTCAGATTTATTGGCTTTATATACACTTAGCGGTGGAGTTGCAAAATATGTTGAATTATTCATTGACCGGAAGAAATTTACCGAGAAAAAAATGTTGGATATGTTCTTTGAACGGGATTCCTATTTTTTGCCGGAGGGTAAAAATATGCTTGTTGATGAATTCGGCAAAGACTATGGTATTTATTTTTCAATACTGACCCTTATAGCTCAAGGTAAAAATACACGATCAGAATTGGAAAACACTCTTAATATAAAAGAATTGTCAGGTTATTTAAAGAATCTAAGTGAAGAGTATGGTCTGATAAGTAAGATGCAACCGATCTATGAAAAGTCAACAAATAAGAATGTGCATTATATCATTGATGACCAATTCTTAAGATTTTGGTTTCGATTTACATATAAATACACACATATAATTGAAGCTGGTGGTAATGACAAATTGAAAACAATAGTAGAACGTGATTTTGCAACGGTTAGTGGAAAATCTCTAGAAAGTTATTTTAATGAAGTATTGAAAGAGTCGGGTCAATACACACGTCTTGGATATTGGCACGACAGAAAAGGAGAAAATGAAATTGATATCATTGCCGAAGATGAAGTTGATAGAAAGATTGAATTTATTGAAGTTAAGCGACAAGTGAAGAATTTTGATAAAGAACTTTTAAAAGAGAAATCTGAAGCATTTATGAAATCTGTCGGTCCTTTCAAAGAATACGAGATTGTATATCGTGGATTATCAATAGAAGATATGTAAACGAGATAAAAGGACTTATAAAGATTCTATTTTCGAATGATTGGAAGATTTTTCTTTTATCGCATTGCCGGCTATGCTTAATCAAATGAAAGTAACATCTAAAAAGATGAATTTTCAAATTCTTGCAACTCAAATTTTAGAAGTTACCTAAAGATAGTAGAAGCATGCCTGAAACGACTTTCGATGAGATTGTTGACAAGTATGTGGAGATGAATGCAGTACATCCGTTTATGGAGGGCAATGGTCGTTCTACCCGCATTTGGCTTGATATGATTTTCAAAAAGCGAATGAAGATTTGTGTAGATTGGAGCAAGATAAACAAAAAAGAATATCTTGATGCTATGATAGCAAGCCATACAAATAGTGATCAAATTCGTGCACTATTAAAAAATGCTTTAACGGATAAGATAAACGATAGAGAGACATTTATGAAAGGCATTGACTACTCGTACTACTACGAACAGGAGGACTGATAATTACATAAGGCAACTTCTAAAAATTCCACGTTTCGGGATTATAGAAGAATATTCTTTGAACCTTTTGCGTGCTTTGTGTTGCTGACTTCGTCGATGTTGCTATCGCTCGAAAGAGCTAATGCTTAGGCATTGCTTTTTACTCGCTTAATCGCAACTTTCTTAAAATCTTTCTATTTCTTTTTCAATCGTGTAGCCCGCTACACTCAATCAAAAGAAAGTAGAAATCTTCCTAAGAAAATTCCACAAATCACATGCAAAGCAATTTTTAGAAGTTGCCATAATAGAAAATTATTTGCAAAAGATGGGAGGTAAATTTGAAAAATTCGCCCTCAAAAAATGATATTGCCATACAAAACGGTTGGTGCTATTGCTTGTGGTCTTAAAGGTCAAAAGGTAGTAGTTGCCTTATTGAATAAAAAGATGTAAATTTGCATTTGGAAAACTCAAAGTCGGAGGTTTGGAATAATACTGCTAAGGCTTTGGTAATAAGAAGTATCGAATATTTAATAGGTGATGGAAAAAATATTGGATTTTTATAGGCAGAAGTCTGCAATCAATACGCTGTTTGAGCATGTAGATGGAGCCAAGAGTCGCATAAGGCTCAAAGGGTTGTCTGGCTCGTTGCCCTCGGTGTTGGGTGCTTTGTTTTCGATGCGTTGCACCGATGTTGTAAACCTTTTTATTGTTTCGGACAAGGAGACTGCCTTTTATTTTATGAACGATATAGAGGCACTGCTTGGCGAAGGCGAAAAAGAACTTGCCCAAAAGCAGGTATTGCTGTTTCCCACCACCTATCGAAAGCCCTATCAGACCGAAGATGTGGATAATGCCAATGTATTGTTGCGGTCGGAGGTGGTAAAGCGGCTTGGCGAAGGGAAGCACCCTATAATTATTACCTATCCCGAGGCATTATCGGAGAAAGTGGTATCGGCCCGAACACTTAAGCAAAATACCATAAGCCTGAAGGTGGGCGACGAGCTTAGTGTGGACTTCCTGATGGATGTGCTGATGGAGTACGAGTTTGAGCGAGTGGACTTTGTGGTAGAGCCGGGACAATATGCCGTAAGGGGCGGTATAGTGGATGTATATTCGTTTGCCAACGAGCATCCTTTTCGTATAGAATTTTTTGGCGACAATGTGGAGTCGTTGCGTACCTTCGATACCGTATCGCAGCTATCGGTTCAGCTGCTGGACAATATTACCCTTATACCCAACCTAGAGAACAAGGAGATCAATCGTGTGGAAACCAAGGTGCCACTGGTGGAATACCTTTCGGAAAAAGATGTGATATGGGTAGACAATCTTATGCTTACCGCCGATGTAATAGAGAAGGGGTACTGCGAAGCTGAACAGGTATACAAAACCATAAGTACCACTATAGAACGGCAAAAACCTGCCGAGCTATACACTACGGCCAACGAATTTTTGAAACACATACTGGACCTCCATATAGTGGAATACGGCAATACGCTCTTTTTTAACGACGCAAAGATAGTGCCTTTTGATACAACGGTGCAGCCTACGTTTAACAAGCACTTTGAGATGCTTATACAAAAGCTTAAAGACTATACCGAACGGAACTACAAAATTTATATATGTGTAGAGAATGTTCATCAGCAGAAGCGTTTGGATAAGATATTTGGCCAGTTTAAAGATTCCACAGGATTGATGGTCGAGTTTTTGGATATCTCACTTTCGCACGGATTTGTTGATGATGGCAACAGGGTGGTGTGCTTTACAGACCACGAGATATTTGAACGCTATCATAAATACAAGGTCAAGGATTTTTCGGATGCCCGCGAAGCCCTTACGCTCAAGGAACTGTTTGAACTTAAACCTGGCGACTATGTGACACATATTGACTATGGGGTGGGCCGTTTTGCCGGATTGGAAAAGGTGGATAACAATGGAAAGCAACAGGAGGCTATTCGGCTGATGTATAAGGATAACGATGTACTATATATAAGCATACACAGTTTGCACAAGATAAGCCGCTATGTGGGTAAAGAGGGTAGTGCCCCCACGCTTAACCGCCTAGGTTCGCCATCATGGCAGGTGCTAAAACAGAAAACCAAACAGCGTGTAAAGGATATAGCCAAAGATCTTATAAAGCTGTATGCCGAACGTAAGGCTTCGAAGGGTTTTGCTTTTTCGGCCGATTCGTATTTGCAAACAGAGTTGGAGTCGTCGTTTATATACGAAGATACACCGGACCAATACAAAGCTACGCGCGATGTGAAAGCCGATATGGAGATGGCTGTGCCTATGGATAGGCTGGTATGTGGCGATGTGGGTTTTGGCAAAACGGAGGTGGCCATACGTGCTGCCTTTAAAGCAGTGGCCGATAGCAAGCAGGTAGCTGTGCTGGTGCCTACAACAATATTGGCGCTTCAGCACTACAATACTTTTGTTGATCGCTTGAACGGGCTGCCATGCAATATAGAATACATAAATCGTTTTAGAACTACTAAGGAAAAGAATCGAATATATGCCGACCTTGAAAGCGGCAAGATAGACATACTTATAGGCACCCATGCCATAACCAATTCGAAGGTTAAGTTTAAGGATTTGGGGTTACTTATTATAGACGAGGAGCAGAAGTTTGGTGTAAGTGTGAAAGAAAAGCTTCGCCAGATGAAGGTGAATGTAGACAGCCTTACGCTTACGGCTACACCTATACCACGAACATTGCAGTTTTCGCTTATGGGAGCCAGGGATCTTTCGGTGATAAATACACCGCCTACCAACCGTCAGCCGGTACAAACAGAGTTGCAGACCTTTTCGGAAGAGGCTGTACGCGATGCCATAATGCACGAAATGTCGCGTGGTGGACAGGTGTTCTTTGTAAGCAACAGGGTAGAGAACCTTTTGGAGATGGCCGGTATGGTTAAACGCTTGGTGCCCGATGCACGTGTAGGTGTAGGACATGGCCAGATGGAAGGTGCCAAACTGGAGGAGGTGCTTTTGGACTTTGTAAATGGCGATACCGATGTGTTGGTATCGACCGCCATAGTGGAAAACGGACTGGATATACCCAATGCCAACACTATAATAATAAACAATGCACAAAACTTTGGCCTTTCGGCTCTTCATCAGCTTAGGGGTAGGGTGGGGCGTAGCAATAAAAAGTCCTACTGCTACTTGCTTGTACCATCGTTTAATATCCTTACTCCCGAAGCTCAGAAACGGCTCAAGGCCATAGAGGAATTTTCTACAATAGGTAGCGGTTTTAATATTGCAATGAGAGACCTAGATATACGTGGAGCCGGAAATATATTGGGAGCCGAACAGAGCGGTTTTATATCGGAGATAGGCTACGATATGTATCATAAGATACTTAACGAGGCTATTGACGAGCTGAAGGCTACAGAGTTTCGCGACCTTTATGCCGACGAGCTGAAAGCCAAAGAAACTACGTTTGTAAAAGAATGTACCATAGAGACAGACCTGGAGGTGCTGCTGCCCGACGACTATGTGACCAACATTACCGAACGCCTGGTTCTGTACAAGGAACTTAACGAATTGGAAACCGACGAGCAATTAGATACTTATACTGCCAATCTTACAGACCGTTTTGGTCCACTGCCTGTGGCTACCAAGGAACTTGTGGAAACAATAAAACTGCGACGTTTGGCCAAGGACTTGGGAATAGAGAAACTGGTGTTGAAACGAGAGTCGATGATATGTTACTTTGTGGCTAACCAAGATAGCGGTTTCTATAAGTCGCCGGCTTTTATGAACTTGATAAGGTTTGTACAGGACAACTCAAAGATATGTCATCTCAAAGAAAGTAAGGACAAGCTCTCGCTCGTGTTTGCTTCGGTTAGATCTATAGCCTCGGCAACGGATATATTGCGACGTATGGCTATGTAAAAAAAACTATTGCTCCTTTTGTTTGTTTTAGTTTTGTGCTTTGCCATTGAAGCACGGATTTTTATAAACCAACAAAACAAACGAAAGGAGAATTTGTACTATGTTATTAGCAAAACGACCACAGGAAATGTTTTCCACTACATTGATTGATAATTTTTTGAACGACGATTGGGTGAAGAATCTATACAAGAAGGTGACGGCTACACCTGCCATCAACGTGATAGAGACCGACAGCGAATATGATATGGAAATGGCTGTGCCGGGCTTGACCAAGGAGGATTTGAATGTTCAGGTCGACGAGAACTACTTGAATATCTCGATGGAAAAGAAAACCGAAACCGAACATAAAACCGAAAAGAAGAACTATCTTCGCCGTGAGTTTTCTACCCAACAGTTTTTCCGTAGCTTCGAACTACCCGAAAATGTAGACAAAGAGAAGATTACTGCCAAGGTGGAAAATGGTGTGCTGAAGATTGCTTTGCCCAAAATGTCGCATGCCGAAAAGAAACAGCAACCAAAGGAAATAGCCATAGGCTAAAGCAGGCAAACATCTAAAGCGGAAGCTGCTGCCATGTTGTTCATAATATGGTGGCAGTTTCTTTTTGTTTTGTAGCAGATAAGAATCTATGATTTTTTAATACCTTTCTCAGCTTGTAGAGACTCCAATCTCAAACTGCTGACATTGGAGTCTCAAGAAACGAACACTCCAATGTTTATCCGCCGCCTCTCCCAAGGTTGGTTTATGACGATGAGAACCTTCCTGATTGTATGTGTTGAAATAAAAAAATCTTAAAGGAGGACGGGTTCTTTCCTTTAAGATTTTCCAACGGCCTATTGGCGATTATTCGGTGTAGTACGATATTATTCGTTTGGTGGTGGAGTAAACCTGTCCGTCGTATATAAAAGTCATGGCGGTCCAATTGCCCTGCTTGTCATATTTATATTTGTAGGAGTACGATGTTTGGAACATCTCGTCGTATTCCGCAAAGGTTATCGTTTTCTTCTTGATATTGCCATGTTTGTCATATTCAATCTTGGTGGTTCTAAAAGGGAAGTCGTCGGCGGTATATGATGTTTCGTTTTTAAGTTTTCCGTGTTTGTTGTAGTTGCCTATGGTGCGAGTGTCTACACCCTCCTCGTTGTAGGTATATTGTATGTATTGCATCAGATTGGATTCTACATCGTATATGTACGACGTAGAAGCGGTTATGGTTTTCTCTTCATTAAAAATGGTGTCGTAAGTATATGAGCATTCCTTTATTTTGCAGCCGTCTTGGTCATAAATACTCATTATCACCTTTGTTTTTCTCCCTTCGGGCAAAACTGTTACCGTTTGGTATTCGGTGTTGATGCTAGTATCGTAGGTTACGTTTACTTTCTTAACCTCGGATATCATTACGTCGTGAAAGTTTACCGGATCGGGATATTTGATGGATTCCGTTTCTGCAATTTTTTGATTCAAATGGTTGTATTCTATTGATATTACCTTGTTGGAGGTAGAAATAGTTGTAGGTAGAGTAGTATTTGATTTATAACGATAGAATGTATGGTGAAAATTATTTTCGAGCTGGTAGGTAAGTCGGCCAATACTGTCGAAATGCAATTGGCTCCCGATAGGTATTACAGGGCGATTTGTAGTATGATTTGTAACATAAACGTTTGTCGATACCTCTTTTACCTTTCCTTTCAGTCCATAATATTCCGTGGTGTATTGAGCCATCGAATGGCCGGTGAACAGAACAGCGAGTAGGAGAGAGGCGTATAGTTTTGTAGTTTTCATATTGTCTATTGTATTTTGTTTTTAAGCTTTTGAATGCGAACGTATGATTGGTGTATTCTTTCGCGCGATATTTTTCCGTCAATCACCTTGTTGTATATTATCTGTACCGCTTTTGGGGCTATGTCGGGGTCGTATGTGGTTCCGTTGTTGGAAAGGCATAATATATCGGCGCCGGCAAGTATGGCTAGTTCAAGCATGTCTTCCAAAGAGTAGTGCTTTGTCATGGCCCCCATAGCCAAATCGTCGGTAATTATAACGCCGTTGTAGCCCATTTTGTTGCGCAGTAGGTCGGTGAGTATTTTTTTTGACAGTGTGGCCGGATACACCGAATCCAATTGGGCGTTGAAGACGTGTGATGTCATTATCATATCTATCATCTGGCTGTCTATAAGAGCTTGGTAAGGTATAAGCTCGTCGGCAGTCCACGAGTTGCTTACATCGGCAATACCTAGATGGGTGTCGGTTTGCGAGCTGCCATGGCCGGGGAAGTGTTTTAGTGATGATATTACGTTCAGCTTGTTATGTTCTTCTATCCATAATCGGGCATGCTTTATTACTATCATCGGGTTGGCCGAGAAGCTACGTCCCAATTTGCCTATCACAGGGCAGTTTGGGTTTACATCAAGGTCCACACAAGGTGCAAAGTTTAGATTAATACCTATCGATTTCAGAGTTTTGGCAGTTAGGTTGGCACATTCTCTTGTGTATGGTGAGTTGTTCTCTATTCCCATAGTTTTGGCCGAAACAAATTCGGGGAAGCCATATTTGCTTTTCAGACGGTTTACTTTGCCACCTTCTTGGTCTATGGCTATCAATAGGTTGCCATTGGCCAACTTTTGAAGTCCGCGGCATAGTTTTTGGCCTTGCAGCAGGTTGGTAATATTTCGTGGACGGCTTTGAGATGGGGCGTCGTATTCAAACAATATTACTCCTCCTATATTGTATTCGCTAATGTCGCGGCAAATGGTGTTGCCTGTAGTAACTTCGGTGCCTCTGAATCCTATCATCAGCATTTGGCCTATCTCTTTGCGTAGTTCCACATCCTCGGGCGAATAGTACTGTGCATTGCAAGCATTGCCGCTTAGCAATAAGGTCATAATTATCAGTATAAATCTTCTCTTTGTCATTGTTTTCTTTGTTATTTATAATCTGCAAAATTACTCTTTTTTTCCAAAATATTCCACACTATGCAATATAAATATGCAAGTTATCGAATATTTTTGTATTTTTGTAGTGTCGTAGATAATACTATCAATTGAAATAAAACTTTAAGATATAATATGTTACAGTTACAATATTTGAGAGAAAATACACGTGAGGCCATAGAACGTTTGCTTATAAAAAACGTTTACGATGCCGAAACACGTGTTGAAGAAATACTTTCGTTGGATAATGTTCGTCGTGAGTTGCAACACAAAGCCGATACTGTAAAAGCCGAAGCCAACGCCATAGCCAAGGAAATAGGCAAGTTGTTTAAAGAAGGAAATACCGAAGAGGCCAATGCCAAAAAGCAACGCACATCGGAGCTGAAGGCAACAGAAAAAGAGCTCGACGAGAAACTTGCTGTTGCCGAACAAGAGCTTAACGCCAAATTAATATCATTGCCCAACACCCCTCATATATCGGTACCCAAAGGCAAAACTGCCGACGACAACGAGATAATAGCCAACTTTGGCGAGATTCCAACTTTGCACGAAGGTGCTGTACCTCATTGGGATTTATGTGCCAAATATGATATTATAGACTTCGAATTGGGTAACAAAATAACCGGTGCCGGTTTTCCTGTTTACAAAGGCAAGGGCGCCGCATTGCAACGTGCGTTGATAACATTCTTTTTAAACAGCGCAGTGGCCGAAGGTTTTTTGGAAATACAACCTCCGTTGATGATCAACGAAGCGTCGGGATTGGGTACAGGTCAGTTGCCTGACAAGGAAGGCCAGATGTACTATATGCCGGCCGACGACTACTATATGATACCCACCGCCGAAGTGCCTGTTACCAACATATACCGAAATGTGATAGTGCAAGAAAGCCAATTTCCCATCAAGCATGTAGCCTATTCGGCATGTTTCCGTCGTGAGGCCGGTAGCTATGGCAAGGATGTAAGAGGGCTGAACCGCCTACACCAATTTGATAAGGTGGAGATTGTGGTGGTAGAACACCCCGAACGCTCGTATGCACAATTGGAAACCATGAAGGATTATGTGGCAGGACTATTAACCAAACTTGGTCTCCCATTCCGTATAGTTAAGCTATGCGGAGGTGATATCAGCTTTACTTCGGCAATGACCTATGACTTTGAAGTATATAGCGCTGCTCAGAAAAAATGGTTGGAAGTAAGTTCGGTATCAAACTTCGAAACTTTCCAAGCCAACCGTATGAAATGTCGCTTCAAGGACAAAGATGGCAAAACTCAACTTGTACACACCCTCAACGGTAGTGCTTTGGCATTGCCTCGTATAGTAGCATCAATACTCGAAAACTATCAAACTCCCGACGGAATAGTGGTTCCCGAAGTGTTGAGACCGATATTGGGATTTGACAAGATAAACTAGCAATAATACCGAAAAGTATATAAATATACCATCGAAAAGCAACTAAGCTCTTGAATAATAAATATTTATTGGCTTAGTTGCTTTATTTGTACAATTTGGGGTGCAAAAACCTCTATTTTCCTATCCCGAAACCACATTTTGCATAGCCAAACGCACCGAAACGAAGAAAATATTATGCGGTATAAATCTTTGATATACATTCTTTTTGGGTTGTCGATAGACGATAAAGATAAAAAATATTTGGTAGAACCGAAAAAAATGTGTAACTTTGCAGCGTTAAAACAACAATGCGGGATGGAGCAGAGGTAGCTCGTCGGGCTCATAACCCGAAGGTCGTTGGTTCGAATCCGGCTCCCGCTACTAAGCAAAAAGAGAGTGTTGGCAGTATTTGCCGACACTCTTTCTTTTTTTATCTATTTGCTTTTACCTCCCACTTGTCCGGAAAAAACGCAAAACCTCTGTACTATTTTTATACCCAATGTTGCATACATGCAATGGCGCAGCAACGCGAAGCCTCAACCGACTGCTGCCTCACTTTTGCCACGCGTTTTTTGTCTTTAGTCTTGGCGCTACCATCTGTTGTTCGTAGTTCGTGCAACGCACAGCCAAACCATGTGGTTTACCCATCAAAACCCCCATGGTTTTGGATGAAAACTGTGGGAGTTTTGGTGCAAAAGTATGGCACTTTTGGGTGCAAAGTATGGTGGCTTTTGGGGCGGGAATATTGTGGGTTGGGAAAACCGATTATTTGTTTCTTGTTTAGGAATAGGTGAGGGTATATAGCTTTTCTTGTAGCGCCGATGTTGCATGCATGCAATAGAGTTGCAATGGTGTTGCATGTTGTTTTCAGATATAAGTATAGGCAACTTATAAAAATTGCTTTGCAAGTGATTTGTGGAATTTTGCTAGAAAGATTTCTACTTTCTTTTGATTGAGCATAGCGGGCTATGCGATTGAAAAAGAAATAGAAAGATTTCGGTAAAAAACGCAACGTTGCGATTAAGCGAGTAAAGAGCAATGCCTAAGCATTAGCTATTTCGAGCGATAGCAACATCGACGAAGTCAAAGCACGCAAAAGTTTCAAAGAACAGTCTTTTGTTTATCCGAAACGTGGAATTTTTAGAAGTTGCCTATAAATATACTTTTATTGAGAACCCTTTTGACTTCTATTGTTGAATAAATTTCAGTATGATGAAAAAAAGTTATTCTATTAGCAGATGTTTAGATGTTGTAGAAATGGTAATTCGGACATTGTACAGATCAAATTAGCATTAATCTATAAAAGTGAGCTCACTTTTATCCAATTCATACCTTTTACTTTTGTTCGACGAAGTTAAACTCAATGTTTTCTGCCTATTATCAAGATGTTTAATTTTAATTACTAAAAAGGTAAATCGTTATACATCAAAACGGAGTTGTCTGATGCCATCAATGGTAAAAGTGAATTAAGATAATCAATATCTTTAATTTTAGAACGATATTTAGCCACTATCTCTATTTTATTCAATTCTTCGCGTCGGTTTCGACTCATAGCTGCAAATTCTTGTTCCTGCTCTATACCCAAATAGCGACGAGCTAACAAATTGGCAGCAATACCTGTGGTAGAGCTTCCGCAAAATGGATCCAGTACCCATTCGCCCGGTTGTGTCGAAGCCATTATTATGCGACTTAGCAATGCTAATGGCTTTTGAGTGGGGTGCTTGCCACACGATTTTTCCCACGGGGCAATGGCAGGCAAATGTCATACATAAGTCATCTGCTTGTTTAGTAAATTTATTATTAAAGTGATGTATTAATGATAAAACACAAACCTACCTCATTGACAACCAGTTAACAAATTCTTCTAATTGTCTTTTATCCAATAAATCTATAAGAAACTCTATTTGCTTACGATTATTTTCAATTTCAACTATTAATTCATCAGTTACAATTTGCTTACAAATCGTATCATAAAGATCAAATCCACATTCTTCTATCCATGGATTATTTTTTATCAATAATTCTTTAGCTTCTTTGGGAGTATTTCCTTTTGCCCTGCCCAATACTTGACAATTTTCTACCTCTTTGCCTTCTAAGGGAGGTTCTGTATAACCCGCACATGTGTAAAAAATATATTCGTTCATATTTATTATGTTACCTCTAATAATTTATTAATCTTCAATAATCCAAGTACTATCTTCGCATGCTTCTAAAAATTCAGTTTCTGTCCATTTGATTAATTCATCAAAAGAATCTTCATCCCAAATATATTGCTTTCTATAAGAAATACAATGATATGATGTCATAAAAACTCACACAATTAGAGACACATCATAATAAGTATATCTATTCTTCTTCAAAAATAACACTAATTCTTTTACATCAACTTGTTTACTCATAATTCTTACCAATTTAATTTATCTATTTTTTGCATTCCTTCATACATTGAAACCACTCTTCCATAATCTAAAAATTTCACTCTTTTTTCGATAGGTTCAAACATTGAAACATGCAATTTATCTTCATATTCTTTTTTCCGACATTCATCTGCAACAATATAAAAACCAGCATAAAAATCTTGAAGCTCATAAAATTTAGACAACGAGTTCTTTATATCTGTTGTATGTTCTACTTCATAAAAGCTTGATGGCATATCTCTTCCATTAAACCATATAACATCAATTGTTTTTGCTTTCTTTAATAAATTTTCATGGGTAAATGGTGGCAATTTCGTTACATCCGAAACATCACCCAAACGCAGCTCCATAAACTTTCGATTTTTATCTTGTGCCGGAATGTAGGTCTTTTGATTACGCATCTTTCCTATCTCAACAAGTAAACCTTGATAATAGCCATGACTGAATTGTTCTTCACTTTTCTTATTTCCTATTTTAAGCTCAAATTTTTGTAACACAGTATTTCGAAATTCTTCAAGAGCCCATAAACCCGGTTGAATTTTGAAAAAACATTTACTTTGTTGCACTATTCTGCGAACAGACGCTTCCGGAGTTTTTGTTTTCCATGTCGAGAAGTCAATAATTTCATTCAACCTCTTTAATGTAGCATAACCTCCTTCACACCGCATTCTCTCTATAACCTGTTGTTCTTGTGTTAGTGTTTTCATATTACCTTATTTAGTTATATCTAACATTTTCCCTTTCCGAAAAGTCAGCCGGAAGCAATGCTTCGAGTTGTTCTATGAGCTGACCTTTGCCGCCAACCCACTTGATGAAAGGTTTTGCTTTTGACATATTATAGTTTATTTATTCTAATAAAAATGGTAATTATAAGCAATCCATCTTTTATTGATAATCTGAAACATAATAAATATTCAGCTCATAATTCCATTTGCAAAATTACACTTTTATTCTGAACTATCCAAACATATAATTAGCCGCAAATTTGTACTACCATTATTTTTGCAATGGAGTACTCTAATGTATTTGATGAAAAAAACATATAGAGTTCTTATGCGTAAACCATGTGGTTTACTCATCAAAAACTGCTATGGTTTTGGGCTAAAACTGTGGGAGTTTTTGTGGTGGGAAGCAGTGTTTGTAGAGAAAAAACCGATTATTCGTTTTTAGAAAAACGAATAATCGGTTGTATATGGACCGAATAATCGTTTTTGAAAAATCGATTATTCGTTTTTGATAAAACGATTATTCGATTTTTTTGGAAAAGATGGGAAAACATGGGGAAAGAGGTGTAAATGGAACGGTTGAGTACGGGTGAAGGGAGAGCAAAAAAAAAGCGTCGGCAAGTCATTGCCGACGCATGATCCGGTTGGGTTTATCCCACCAAATCGTCACCTCCGGAACCGGAATTTTCGCCTCCGCTATTGGAGTTTCCACCACTGCCACCACTGCCGCCCGGCTGGCTGCCGTCGGCAAGTTGGTTGGTGCTGATAGTTTCGTAGATCTTCTTTTCGGGATCTACCAAGCGCTGGATGGCCACAAGTCGTTTTTCGGCATTGTTTATAGCATGCTTCAGCTCCTTGTTGGCATCAAAACGAACTCTCAATCTGTTTAGTTGCGACAAACCTGCATCAACTTGCTGTACACAGTAGAGCTATCGGTAGTGGCAAAGAATGTGCCTAGTTCGCCCAACTGTACCCTGTAGCCCATCGAAAGGAAGAGCTCTATGGTCTGACAGCAGCTATCCAATGCGGCTTTCATGGCGGTGGATTGCATACCGGTGTGCTTGCAGGCAAAGGCCACTACCTCTTTGGTAGAAACTGTTCCTGCATACTGAATGTGGAGGGAGTATTTCAACTCCGTGTCCTTTGTGCCTATTATAGGAGTAGGCTGCTCCTTTGATATGATACTTATCATATTATGAATATTTGATTATGTTTATCGAAGAACCCCGATGTACAACTGACTCTCGGTTTTAAGTAGCCCTTCTGTTTTCGTTTGCAAAGATACAACCAAAAAATAGAATTACCAAATCCTTGTACCGTTTTGGCTGTTAATAACTTAGTAAAAAGCGGCATTAAGTGCTATTTTTTGCTACTGTCAAATAATCAGATAAATAGGAAAAAGTTATTATACTAGTTATAGTCGTATATACAGTATGTATACCGGTGCGAATGCTATGAAATAAAACGGCCCAAAATGGTGCTATGATCCGTTGTGTTATTTTTGTTGATAACTTTTTGGTTTTGTGGCGGGTGAGGACAACGGACTACAGACAACAGACAACAGATTTTGGCTTCGCTTTGCTACGCCAAGACAACGAGACCTTGGCTACGCCAGACAACTAGACAACTAGTCAACTAGACAACTAGTCAACGAGACAACTAGTAGGGCGGTAGCCACTTGTAGTCTAGTGGTCTTGTAGACTCGTAGTCTGCGAAGCTAGGGCGGTAGCCGGATTTTCGTTTGCGAAGCCTTAAGCAGAGCCAAAAAAAAGTTGCGTTAATCACTCGCAAAGCAATTATTATAAGATGCCTAAAGAAAAAATAGGCTGAAATACTGAAAAGTTCGAGAAAAATGTGTAACTTTGCATGCTGTAAATATAAAAACAAGAATATAATAATATTAAATACTGATTTGATAATGAATAAATTTGACCCGGCTACAAATATCCAAAAGTTGGATGGTAGAGACCCATTCAGAGGTGTAAACCCATCGATAAGCGACAGTGCAACATTTGCATTTGAAAAAGCTCATCTTATGACCGATACTTTCCATGGCGAAACAGAAGGTTATTTCTTATACTCACGCCACTGGAATCCAAGCAACATGGCATTGTGCAACGCATTGGCTGCTATGGAAGGCACCGAAGCTGCATGGGTAACAGGTAGCGGTATGGCTGCTATCACTTGCGCTTTGCTTCACGAAGTAAAACAAGGTGACCACATCGTTAGCTCTATGACTACATACGGTGGTACTTTTGCTTTCTTGAGCAACTACATTAAGAAATGGGGTGTTGAAGTTACTTTTGTAAACTTCCAAGATTTGGAAGCTGTTAAGAAAGCTATCCGTCCAAATACCAAAGTGCTTTATACCGAAACAATGAACAACCCATTGCTACGTATTGCAAACATTCCCGAACTAAGCAAGATAGCTCATGAAAATGGTGCTCGCCTATTGGTTGACAATACTTTCACTCCTATGATATTCAGCCCTTATCAATTGGGTGCCGACGTGGTGGTATATAGTATGACCAAGTTTATCAACGGTAAGAACGACTGTGTGGCAGGTGCTATCTGCGGAACTCAAGAATACATCAACTCTCTTATCGACGTTAACGACGGTACAGCTATGTTGTTGGGACCTGTATTGGATCCTATGCGTAGCTCCAGCATTTTGAAAAACCTTCATACTTTACATATCCGTATGCAAAAACACAGCGAAAACGCAATGTACCTTGCAAAACGTTTTAAAGAAGTAGGATTTAAATACAACTATCCGGGATTGCCCGAACATGTTGATCATGAATTGTTCAAGAGCATGATGAACCCAGGCTACGGATTTGGCGGTATGATAAGCATTGATATGGAAACTGCCGATGCTGCTAGCAAGATAATGGAAATAATGCAAGACAAGGGTGTTGGATACCTAGCTGTAAGTCTTGGATACTTTAAAACATTATTCAGCAACAGCGGTAAATCTACATCTAGCGAAGTACCTGAAGAATTGCAAAAAGAAATGGGTATGAGCGAAGGCCTTATACGTTTCAGCGTAGGTTTGGACAACGACATTGAACGTACTTTCCAACTTATAGCCGAATCTGTAGAAGAATCAAGAAAATAAGTTTTATTGTCATAATAATTGAAATTTTTTGGAGGTATGCACTTAAATGTGTGTACCTCCTTTTTTATAGTGTCACCAAACTACACAATAAAGATGTGTGTTGTTTCGTTATAAACCATTAATTGTAATGTAAAACAATAAACATAAACAACATTTTAAACATTATGAAAAATATAGCAGTAGTACTTTCGGGCTGTGGAGTTCGTGATGGGAGCGAGATACACGAAGCCACACTTTTGCTTTTGGCAATAGATAAACTTGGTGCCAAATATACAATATTTGCGCCCAATGACAAATTTGATGCATTTAACCATTATACATGTAAAGATACAGACGAACAACGTAATATGCTCGTTGAGTCGGCACGTATAGCCCGTGGCGATATAAAAGATCTTATTACTTTTGATGCCTCGGAATATGATGCACTGATATTCCCAGGAGGTTTTGGCGCTGCCAAAAATTTGTGCACCTATGCTATTGACGGTCCAAATATGGAAGTACGCAAAGATGTGGCACAAGCCATTGTGGATATGCATTCGATGCACAAACCTATAGGAGCACTATGTATAGCACCTGTGGTGGTAGCAGGGGTGTTGTCAAACAAAGTATGTGTAACCATAGGTAACGATGACTCTACAGCTAATGATATAGAAGAGCTAGGTGCTACTCATAAAGTAGCTGTCGAAACTGATGTGGTTATTGATGAGGTAAATAATGTATATACTTCGCCATGCTATATGTTGGCTACGCATATAGCTCAAGTTTATGAAGGTATCGAAAAATTGGTGGTTGCCATACTCAAGTCATTAGACAAGTAGATAAAAATATGCTATCTTCTTGTTTTATAGGGCGAAAGTTTAAGTTGTACAGTATACAAGACTTTCGCCTTATTATTTCACTAAAAAACTATATATCAGAGAAAACAAATGCTTATTTAAAGTATTGTTTTTATCGAAAAACGATAAAAATTAGAGGTTCTATATTCTTGTTAAATAATTAATTATATCGTTTAACATCTTTTATACCGGAAAACTTTAAGGAATATTGAAAGTTTTTTGTTACTTTTGCAAACCATAATAACAATAATAGGGCATAATATATACTAAAAAGCATGGAAAATACAAATAGAGATATTGTACGTAAACGTATTGTTGAAGTTGCATCGAATATGCTTCTAAAATGTAGTTGTCGGCAGATAACTATGGATATTATTGCCAAAGAAATGGGGATTTCCAAAAGAACTATCTATGAGATTTTTTCGGACAAAGAGAAACTTTTGGAAAAATGTATAATCCATGTTATAGAGAAAGATGATTCGATAGAGCAGTTTAAGAATGATTTGCACGACAATTTTCTTATAACATTGTCGAGGTTTTCAGACATTCATAGTTCAGAGTCGTTTAGATTACGCTGTGCCACCACAAGAGATATTTCTAAATACTATCCCGAAGTGTACGATAATTATTTTGTTCCTCGAAACGAAAAGATAACAACTATAGTGAAGGAACACATGAAAGACTCCAAGGAAAAGGGTTATATTTACAGTGATGTAAATATAGATATTGTTATAGTTATGCTTTCGGAGATGATAAACTCCATAATATGTGGCAAGATTTTTTTTGATAGTTGCTATGACAAGGAGGAAATAATAGCACATACATTGTTTGTATACTTGCGAGGTATGGCCACATCCAAAGCCATCGAAGAGTACGACGAATACGTTGCTACAAAGAACAAAGAAAAACAAATATAAGATAATATAAAATTAAATGGATAAATAAATGAATAAGAGAGTAATTTTAATTGGACTTATCAGTTTGGTTGTTTCTGGCCATATTGTTAACGCTCAAGAAACCTTGCGTCTTTCGGTTGAAGAAGCAGAGCAATATGCTATAGAACACAATCGTAACTTAAAAAATGCCTCGTTAGATGTGAAACGAGCAAAGGCTGCCCGGTGGCAAACATTGTCTACTATGTTGCCTCAGGTGAGTGCCGGATTTGACTATCAAAACTACTGTGGTTATGAACTATCGATGATGGGAATGGCTATACCTATGAATCCTAGCGGAACATTTAGCGCATCGGCAGCAGTAGCTCTTACAGGTGCACAAGTTGTAGGTACAATGCTTACAAACTTATCAATTGAAATGGCCGATATTACCAAACAACAAACCGAACAATCTATCTCAAAAGGCGTACGTTCGGTATATTTGTCTATATTGGTAATGGAAAAAACAGTATCGTTGTTAGATTCGAGTTTGGTAAATCTTCAAAACTTGGAACGCACAACTATCAATGCTGTTAAGGCTGGTGCCGCCGAACAAGTGGATGCCGACCAGATTTCGATACAAGTAAACTCGATGAAAAACAATATAAATTCTACTCGTCGTAGTTTGGAAATGTTGTACAATTCGTTGCAGTTGCAGTTGGGAGCCGCTGTTGATACTAAAATAGAACTTACAGGTACATTGACCAATATATTGAATACCGATAATGTAAAAGCTCTTTTACTTCAAAAATTTGATATCAACAGAAACTACGATTATCAATTGCTAAAGAAGAGCGAAGAACTTACCAAACGCCAAATAACCATGACATGGATGGAATTTTTGCCAACGGTAACAGCATTTTACAATTACTCTAAACTTACTTATTTTGGCAAAGATGCAGGTTTCAATATGACACCGCCTAATATGATAGGTGCTTCTGTAAGTTTGCCTATCTTCTCGAGTGGTACTCGCAGTGCCAAGGTTGCTGAGGCAAAAATTAATTATCAAAAAATACAAAACACTGTGGCATCGACCGAAGATGCTCTGTTTGTTCAAGAACGTCAAATGCGTTACAACCTAGTATCGGCTTTGGAAAACTATGAAAATCAAACCGAAAATATAGAAGTGTCGCAACGTGTGTTCAACAATATTTTGAACAAATATAAATATGGTATGTCGTCGAGCCTCGACGTTACCAACGCCAGCAACAACCTGATAACAGCACAAAGCAACTATGTACAATCAGTTATGACATTGCTGAACGCTCAAATAGAATTAGAAACTTTAATGAATAACAAGTAATTATAAACATACAAAGAGATGAAGAGATTGACAATGATTGCCACCATAGCCCTTGCAATGGGTGGTGTTGTAGCATGTGGTGGAAAAACTGAAACAGCCAATACAGCTGTAGAAACCGAAAAAATAGAAAAAGTAGAGGTCCTTACACTAGCAAAAGAAAAAGTAGCTCGCGAATTGGAACTTTCATCAACATTGGAAGGTTACGAATCAATGAGCGTTGCTCCATCATTGACAGGCAAGATTGAACATATATACGTTGAAGTAGGTTCGAGAGTAAGCAAAGGTCAATTGCTTATACGTATGGACCAAAATCAGTTAAATACAACCCGTATAAACCTTGGTAGTGTACAAACAGAGTTTAACCGTGTAGAAGCATTGAAAGAAAGTGGTAGTGTGTCGCAACAAGTGTATGACCAAACCAAGGCTCAGTTAGACCAACTAAAACAATCCGAAACGTTTCTTGAAGCTAACACTTTTGTAAAAGCACAATTCTCGGGTGTGATAGCAGCCAAAAATTACGAAGATGGCGAACTTTACAGCGGTGCTCCTATACTTACTCTTACCCAAATAAACACCTTGAAAGCTATCATCAATATACCAGAAAGCTATTTCCCAATGATAAAGAAAGGTATGGATGTTGATATTACTTCCGATATATATCCCGGCGAAGTGTTCCCGGCTACCATTGAAATAGTATATCCTACTATTGATGCAGCCAGTCATACATTCCAAGCAAAAGTAAGAATACCCAACAGTAGCGAAAAGATTCGCCCAGGTATGTTCGCAAAAGCTAAACTTGGAATAGGAGAGGTAGAAACAATGGTTGTGCCTTACAATGCAGTGCTTAAACTACAAGGTTCCAACAATAGATACGTATTCTTGAATAGAGATGGTGTGGCCAAACGTGTTGATGTAACATTGGGTCAACGTTTCGACGACCGTATTGAAGTTGTTTCTGACGAGATAAAAGAAGGCGACCAAATTGTTGTGGCCGGTCAAGCTAGATTGATAGATGGTGTAAAATTAGAAGTTGTAAATAAATAATACTCCACAGTATTGTTTTGAACATACAACCATAAATAAAACTTGAATAATTATGAGTATATACAAAACCGCGATAAATAAGCCTATTACCACAGCTCTTATATTTGTGGCAGTGGCTATTTTGGGAGTGTTTTCGCTTTCGAAACTTCCCATCGACCAAATGCCTGAGATGGATATGCCATACGTAACGGTAATGACCACCTATGCAGGTGCCAATGCCAGCGAATTGGAAACAAACGTATCCAAACAGTTGGAAAATGCTCTTAACTCTGTAGATGGTTTGAAAAACATCTTCTCTACATCAAAAGATAATATCTCTGTTGTAACATTGGAATTTGAATGGGGTAGTAATATCGATGAGGCAATGAACGATATTCGTTCGTATGTCGACCTTATTTACGATAATCTTCCCGACAATATTTCTCGTCCTACCATCCTAAAACTTAACTCCGACGCTATGCCTATCATTGTATATGGCTTTACCGCCAAAGAAAGCTATGCCGGTTTGGACAAGATATTGGAAGACAATGTGAGCAACGTACTTAACCGTATTGATGGTATTGGAAATATATCTTTCTCCGGAGCTCCGGAACGTTATGTGTATGTTGATTTGGATCCTAAACAACTGGATGCCTACAATCTTACAGTGGAAAGTGTAGGTGCTGCTATTAGTGCCAACAACCTAAACCTTGCTTCGGGTACTGTAAAGATGGGTAAAGAACAATACCAGCTACGTGTAGAAAGCGAATACAAAGAAAGTTCCGAAATAAACGATATAGTGGTAACCACCACTCGTGATGGCAAGCAAGTGTTTGTTCGCGATTTGGCTATAGTTAAAGATACTATCAAGGACCTTTCGCTCGATGAACGTTTGAACGGACAAGAGTCGGTACGTATGAGTATTTCTAAACAAACAGGTGCCAACACCGTACAGATAGCCAAAGAGGTGAAAAAAGAGATGGAGAAGATCAAGAAAACCCTTCCTCCCGATGTTGAAATAAACATAATTCGTGATGGTTCGGAAGATATTGAAAACTCTATCTTTGGTTTGGCAGAAAGTATATTCTATGCTTTGTTGTTTGTGGTATTGGTGGTGTTTGTTTTCCTTGGAAACTGGAGAGCCACCATTATCATCGGTGTTACTATTCCTATCTCTCTTCTTACATCGTTTATATATCTGATGTTGGCAGATAGTTCGTTGAATATTATATCTCTTGCCTCTCTTACTGTGGCTATAGGTATGGTGGTGGACGATGCCATTGTGGTGCTCGAAAACATCAGCCGACATATAGAGCGTGGTGCTTCGCCTCGTGAAGCATCTATTTATGCTACCAATGAGGTGTGGACTTCCGTTATTGCTACCACTTTGGTTATCGTAGCTGTGTTTGTACCTCTTACCATGCTTAGCGGTATGGCAGGTATCATGTTCAAAGAGTTGGGTTGGATTGTTACAATAGTTGTTTGTACATCTACCATTGTGGCTATCACTCTTACTCCTATGCTTTGCTCCAAAATGCTTAAAGGTAAGAAATTCTTCCTTACCAAAGCCGAAGAAGCAGAGGCTAAAGCCAAAGAGGATAGAAAACGTTTTACATACGCCAAAACCGTAGGTCGTGCTTTCGATGCTGTAGACAAATGGTATGCCAATGTGTTGCGTGCTTGTTTGAACCACAAATCCCTTACAATATTTACAGCAGTGCTTATATTTGCCCTTTCTTTGGTACCTGTATTTATGGGTAAGATAGGTACCGACTTCTTGCATCAACAAGATGGTGGCGCTATGTCTGTAACTGTAGAGCTACAACGTGGTACACGTATCGAAGAAACTCTTAAAACCGCTCGTGCTATAGAGGCCGACATTAATCGTTTGATACCCGAAGCTGTGGTGGTTTCAACATCGGCAGGTACCAACGACGATGCTGGTATAGGTGCTATGTTCT
Source organism: Bacteroidales bacterium (assembly GCA_017646685.1). Taxonomy (GTDB): domain Bacteria; phylum Bacteroidota; class Bacteroidia; order Bacteroidales; family P3; genus HGM05376. Next base: position 23,398 of record JAGCLZ010000052.1, read on the forward strand.
CGTCTACTACCAACAGCAAGATAAGCATGACTGTACGTACAACCAAAAAGTACGACCGTGAACGCTCTATATGGCAAATGGCAGAAGTGTTGCGTACACAACTTGCTACATATCCCGAAATAGTAAACTATCAGGTGTCTACCTCTACAGGTATGGGTGCCGGTGGCGACAACAGTGTAAGTATAGAAGTATATGGTTACGACTTCGATCTTACAACAAACTTTGCCAACGACTTGAAGAATAGACTTCAAAATGTAGAAGGTGCACGCGATATCAAGCTGAGCCGCGACGAAGACCGCGCCGAACTACAGATAATATTCAACAAAGAAAAACTTGCTCGTAGCGGACTTAGCAGCAGCACTGTGGCTACATACGTGCGTAACCGTGTGAATGGTATGATAACCGGATACTTGAAAGAAGAAGGTGAAGAGTACTACATTATGGCACGTTTGCAAGAGGAATATCGCAACAGTATAAGCGATATAGAAGAGCTAAGCTTTATGACTGCTACCGGTGCCAAGATTAAACTTAAGGAAATAGCCGAAGTAAAAGAATACTGGTGCCCACCTCAAATAGAACGTAAAAACCGTCAACGCTATCTTACTGTATCGGTAACTCCTTACGAAGTGTCTCTTGGCGAGATGGCCGCAAGCATATCTAAAGTACTTGATGAAATGGACATCCCCCAAGGTATACATGTGGATATAGCAGGTAACTACGAAGAACAACAAGAATCCTTTGCCGATATGGGCGTGCTTGCTGCTCTTATCATATTGCTTGTATACATCGTAATGGCTTCGCAATTCGAAAGCTTCAGCAAACCATTCATTATTATGATGAGTATCCCGTTTGCTATCACAGGTGTGATATTGGCATTGCTCGTTACCGGACAAACCCTCGATATGGTAGGTGCATTGGGTGTGATACTTCTTATAGGTATTGTGGTGAAGAACGGTATTGTGCTGGTAGACTATATCAACCTTATGCGTGAACGTGACGTTCCTTTGAAAGAGGCTATTGCCCTTTCGGGTCAAAGCCGTTTGCGTCCGGTATTGATGACGGCTTTCACTACCATACTGGGTATGGTGCCTATGGCATTAAGCACATCCGAAGGTTCTGAAATTTGGGTAACAATGGGTGTTGTGGTAATTGGTGGTTTGCTCGTTTCTACAATCATTACCCTTATCGTTGTTCCGGTTCTATATGCTGTCTTTGTTCGTAACGACGAAAAGAAACGCTTGGAAAAAATAAGGAAAAACTTCGTGTTTATGCAAATAGACGCAAGCGAAAAAGAATAATAAATATTTGTTGAACATAATAATAAAACATAATATGAAAGCTGTATTTATAGTGTACAATCAAGCCAATACCGAACGTGTGGAGTTTATGCTCGACGAGCTGGGTATACGAGGTTTCACTATGTGGGAACAAGTGCAGGGACGTGGCACTAATGGCGGCGAGCCTCGCCGTGGTACCCACACTTGGCCCGAAATGAACTCGGCTATGCTGGTGATGGTTGACGACGACAAGGTGAAAACTCTTATGGAAACCATTCACAAGCTAGACCTTAGAAACAAAGAAGTGGGTGTGCGTGCTTTTGTTTGGAATATCGAACAAACTATCTAATCACACATTCATTATAACAAAAACCGGAGGGGAACGAATTCTTTTTGAATTTGTTCCCCTTTTTCGTTCCTCTATGTTTGATAGTTATATCCTATTGTTCGACCTCAAAAATAGGTCATTCGGATTTGCCATGAAGAGGAAAATCGCATTCGCACAAAATAATACCGCCCAATATAAAATAGACAGTCGCCGATATTCTTGTATTGAAAAACGTTGATTATTTCAATCCTGACGCCCTATTTTCCTTTGCCCTCGCATAGCTTCTATTTCGTCCTTGCGTTAGCTTGCATTTACCTTTGCATAGGTTTTCTTTCGCCCTTGCATTAGGTTGATGGTAGCCCTTGCGTTAGGTTGATGGTGGTTCTTGCGTTAGGTTGATGGTGGCCCTTGCGTTAAGTTGATAGTCTGCTTTCGGCGAAAGCTATATTCCCTTTCGGCGAAAGCAGTATTCCCTTTCGGCGAAAGCAAGTATTCCTTTCGGCGAAAGCAAGCATTCCTTTCGGCGAAAGCGAACCATCAACCTAACGCCGGGGCAGGGTGCAACCTAACGCCGGGGCAAGGTGTAACCTAACGCCGGGGCTACCTCCATTCCTACGGCGGGACGCTACATATATAACGTATGGCCTTTGTTCGGACAACGAAAACGTGGGCGGCCACCAACGGGAATGTGTCGCCTTGGCAACACTTTGCCATCGGGGCAAACATCTGTATTCGATTTGCGATATACGTATTGGCAAAGGAAAAGAAATGGTTTGGAAACAGAGGTTTAACCTATGCCAACCTACCCGGTGGTTTGCTCCGCCCAAAGCGCTCTGCTTTTCCGCCCCCAAACCATGGCGCTTTTGATTCCAAAACCGAAAGCTTGCAAATGCCAATCTGTGGCTGTGGCTTTTGCAATGCTTAGAAATATCTGCCAAAGATTGACTGCAATTGAGTTTTTTTTCGTACATTTGCATCCGTTTTTTATACATATAATGTGATGAAGATAGGCAGAAATATATTGTACAATAAGGCGTTTGGGTTGTTTAGAACCTTGCGTAGAAGCGGCAATATGGCCGGCGCTTCGCAAGCTACACTGGTATGGCGGAGGTTTAAGAAAGATAAAATGGCAATGACAAGCCTGGTGGTTATACTGCTTTTTACCCTTGTGGCTATGCTGGGCTATACCATTACGCCCGACTCTACGCCCTATTGCAACCAGCAGTACCTCGAACTGGCGGTGCAAAAACCCATGAGCCAAGCCCGATTCCTGTATGTGATGAAGAACGAGCGGCAGGAACCCACCGGATTTTTCCACACCATGGCCTACGGCCGAAAGCTACCATACTATGCCTATCCTATATATAATTATACCTTTGCAGAAGACAGTATAAGGGTGGAAACCTACACGGGGTCTGTGCCCAACGATGGCGAACTGAAGGCCTTCCATCTGGCCGATGTGGCTTTCGCTTTGGACAATAATGTTCCAATTGTTAGTCTGAATGACGAGTGTGGATTTCAAACTGCAGACGGACAAATGCATAAATACACGATAGCCGATTTACAAACCATTGTAGAAAACGAATGCCTGCCCACACGCACCTTCTATCTGGGTACCGACCGCTATGGCCGCGACGTGCTTAGCCAGATAATGCTTGGTAGCCGTGTAAGCCTTTCGGTAGGATTTATAGCCATAGCCATAGCCTTGGTGATAGGCATACTGCTGGGAGCAGTGGCAGCCTACTA
>JAGCLZ010000053.1 GCA_017646685.1 Bacteroidales bacterium
AGTTACAGCTTCTACAGGGTATTTGCCGTAGGCTGTTTCGCCGCTTAGCATCAATGCATCTGTACGGTAGTAGATGGCGTTGGCAATGTCTGTTATTTCGGCACGTGTAGGACGTGGATTTTGTATCATGGTGTGTAGCATTTGTGTGGCCACTATCACGGGTTTGCGGGCGTGTACGCTTTTGCGTATCAGTATGCGTTGTATGCCGGGTATGCGTTCTTGCGGCACTTCGATAGCCAAGTCGCCGCGAGCTATCATTATGCCATCGGCCACTTCAAGTATCTCGTCTATATTGTCTACACCGTCTTGGTTTTCTATTTTGGCTATAATTTTTATAGAGCTGTTGTGTAAATCCAAAATGTTTTTTATATCCATCACATCCTGTTTGTTTCGAACAAAGGAGTGTGCTATAAAGTCTATATCTTTTTCTATGGCAAAAAGTATGTTGTTGCGGTCTTTTTCTGTAAGCGATGGCAGTTTTACGTGTACACCCGGAACGTTCACACTTTTGTGGCTGCCCAATATGGAGTTGTTTTGTGCTTCGCAGTATAGGTATTCGTTGTCTTTGGCGGTAACTTTCAGTGATAGGTCGCCGTCGTCGATAAGTATTTCGTTGCCTACTTCAAGGTCTTGCACAAAATAAGGGTATGATACTGCTATACATTCTTTTACAGTTTCCTGCAGCGGATTACCTATAATTTTTACTTTGTCGCCGGTGTGGTATTCTATCACCTCTTTGCAGCCTGTGGTACGTATTTCCGGACCTTTGGTATCCATCATTATTGCTATTTTTGACGATACCGCTCTTACGTTTGAAATCAGTTTGTCCAGACCTTCGCGGTCGGCATGGGCGGTATTCATACGCACTACGTTCATGCCTGCATCGTAGAGTTGTTGTATAAAATCTTGTTCGCAACGTAGGTCGGATATAGAGGCTACTATTTTTGTTTGTTTCATTGTTCGTATAAATTTTTTAATGTTTTTACTATATTATAACCCCAAAACAACGTCAATGTTTTGGGGTAAGATGTTCATTATTATTATTCAGCATAAGCTGTTGGCTTATTGCAACGGATTTGCAAAGATAGCATTTTTTTGTCAATTTGATTTTGTGTGTATTATTTTTGTGTGGGCAGTTTGCTGTTCGCCGTTGTTGGTAGTAATCACTATTCGGGCCATATATATTCCTTCGGCCACTTTGCTACCGGCGTCGTTGGTGAAGTTCCATTCGGTTTCGGCTATGGCGTAAGAGCCTTCCACTACTGTGGGTGTAAAGCGTTTTACCAAATGGCCCATCATGTTGTATATGTCTATTTGGATAGATTTTATTTGTTCGGGTTGGTTATGTTCCATGCGGAATACCGTTTTGGTTGTTGCCGGGTTGGGGTAGGAGTAGAAGTTGCCTATATGTACAGCAGAGTGGTTGTTTACATTAAATATTATGCTTGCCGATGCCGAAAAGTTATATATGTTCCAAGCCTTCAATGTTAGGTGGTGTGTTCCATCTGATAGGTTGCTTAGCGGATATTTTATATAGCCTTTGTGTGGGTTGCTACGGTCGGTTTCGTAGTAGTCGTTCAGCACCATTATTTGGTTGTTGTTGCCGTCCAGTATTGCGGTTATGTCGTGTCCTATTCCGCTACCCACGGCGTTTATGCCCAAGGTGTCGTACAGTATGGCATATATCGATGGGTTTTCGTCGGTGATACCGCCCGATACAAAAAGGCTGTCGTTCATAAATAGACGAATATTGGGTCGTGATTCACTTATTTCGATATCTTGGTTGAAACCTCCAAACATAATGTTGCTGTATGCACCTGCTGCATCTTCGGTTTCGGCATGTGCATAGTGGCTCAGCTTGCCATAGTCGTATTGGTACACAACGTCGCGTGGCACTATAAAGGAGTATTTGAATTTGCCGTTTACAACGGAGTCGCGACCTTTGTATAGTACGTTTTTTTGTTGAGAAAATTCCATTTCTGTATCTTCGTTGTCGTTGGCCAATGTGTGGTAGGTAACAAAGCGGTCAAATACGGTAGGGAATATCTCGCCCGAAAAGTCGTCGATAACTGTGTTGTTGCTGTTTCTCACTTCGCCTTCGATGGTTACTTTTGTAAGTACTGTTGCGGTGTCGGCTGCCATAGTACCTACCGGTTTTTCGTTTACAGCCGTAACTACTATTTTGTTTTCGGGCAAGGATAGTTTTATTGCGGGGTCGCCAAGTAGTTGCATAGCATGTGTCATTGAGGTTTCGTTTTTTGCCATACGGAAAGCGTCGCCAATGGTGTTGTTTTTATCCAAAGCGTATATGCACAACTTGGTGTCGAACGATTCGCTGTGGCCTATAGGTCTTACGGCTGCCGTTATGGCTATACCTCCGCCGTTGGGGGCTAGCACAAAACTTTCGGCACCGCACACATCGTCGGCCATATCATATTTTCCAAAGCTGCATGTGCTGGCAACAAAGAATGGCAGCTGGTAGATGTTGGTATACGAAGCTATGTCGGTTTTTTCCATGTAGCGTTCGGTACCTATATATTGTGCGGCACCATGGCCAACGTAGTTTAGTAGCAGGCAGCCGCTGTTTATGCGTTTGGTGAGGGCGTTCTTGGCTTCGGGGTAGAACGATCCTATGGCTCCCGACTGCTGGGTGTAGGCATCGGCATAAATTTTTTCGATGTTTATGGTGGGGAAACGCTCTTTTATCAAGTTTGTGGTTTTCTCCGACGATGATACAAAGTAAACGTCTTCGGCCGAGCCTGGGTCGGCATCGTCGGCAAGGAATGTTACGTAGTTGCGCCAGTCGCCACGCGATATGTCCGACGATAGGTCTTTTTTGGTAAGGTAATACTCCACTTTGTCTACCATAGCACGGGCTTCGTCGAGGGTTTTTACCGGAAAGCGACCTATTCCGATATCTATACTTTCGTATACTGATCCGGTTTCCCAATTGCCCAAATAGCCAAACATGTCATCGGATGTATATGACGAACCTTCGCTATCAAAAGATGTTTCGGATTGGTAGGATACCACGTATGGGATATCGATATTGGTTATATTTTTATTGTCGTAAATGGCTTTGCCGAAAAGTAGCAGGTAGCGCGGTGTTTTATTTATGTCGTTTATAAGACTTCTGTCGTAAAACATTTTCATGAATCTGCGTATAGCCATTGGGTCTTGTTTGCCCGACGAAAATTCGGCATATATCTGTTCCGGTGTTACCACTGCCACATCCAGCCCGTTGTACAGGCGGTGTAGCTGTGCCAGTCGTTCGGCTTCGGCGGTAAATACCGAGGGGGCTACTATCACATAATCTTGTTGTGCCAAACCATGAAGGTTTTGGTTGGCGATGGCTGTTATTGATGTGGGGGTGTGGTAGTGGCTACCATCGAAAGCTATAAACTCGCCTTCTGCTGTTGTGCTGTCTGTAAAGGTGGTTTTGCTACCTGCGTGGGTGGCCGCTATTTCATACACATTGCATGGGTCGCTTACATTCCATATTCTTGTAGACGAAGGGGTGTTGCTTATTTCAAATTTAGACACTTTGTTGGTGCCAATGTTTTCTTTGTTGCGAAAATGTAATTGTCCGCCGCTGTGTGATAGTGCTACTGTGGCATTTATTTCTATAAAGTCTAAGTATCCTGCCGCCATCGATTCGCGAAACGAATAGTGTATGTCTATATCGCACTTTGATTCGGCGGTGGCGGTGGTGGATGCCGAATATCCTTGGTAGGGATACTTATATCCGGGAGTGTATGAATGGTTTTGGCTTTTGCCTCCTATGGTTACAGAAAACGACGAGTTGGCCGACGACACACTGGCCAAGGCGTAACGTACATTTATCGTACTGCCCACTGCGGCGTGGGGTATGGCCAACGAAAAACTGCGCGACGATACTGCGTTTGAAAATTTTTCGCCTACCCATATACGTCCACTTTTATGTGTATTGATAAGGTCGTTGTGGATAGTGGAGCAGTAAGTGTAGGTGGATATAGTTTGTGTGGCCGATTGCGGCATGTTTGTAACCTCTATTCGTTTTGTGCCAAATACGTTGATGCCAAGGTAGTAGTAGTTGGTTTTGGCATAGGGATGCACATGGTATTCGTATCGGTTCAGGGTTTTGTTGTGCTTCCAAATGTCGGCAGCTTGTGCATAAAACAGCAGGTAGTCGTTGCCATCGAATATACCATTGTTGTTGTTGTCTTTTACATAGATTGCGTTTTCTGTAAGGTCGTTGTATTCAAAATTGTTGTTGTTTTCGGACAAAGCACCTCCTCCGTTGCCGTAAATACCCAATTGCGATATTGCCAAACCGGATATGTTTATACCTTTTTCGGCCATATCGTCGGCCGTTATGCGGTATATGCCAGTGGTGTTGATAGCTATCTTGTACCAGTTGCCTGTGGATAGTATGGAATTGGAAGGGTAGGGGTTGGTGTTTTTTTTGTAGCTGTATATGGGCGTTTCATTGTTTTTCTTTTCAAAGTTCACGGTGTACGAGGTTATCCTTTGAATATTTCCGTCCTTCATAATGTATGGCACTATTGCAAGGGTTGCGGTTATGGTACTGTCTGCAATATTGGTTACATGCATTTGATATAGTATCGAATCGGACAGCTGCACTTGGTTTGCAGTCAAATACATTTGCTCTTGAGGTGTGATATTATCGCATGCTATGGCGGAAAAAATCACATTATAGTTTTCCTTTGGCAAAAAATATTTGCCTATATGCATAGCAGTATTATAGTTGCTATTGTAGTTTGAGTTTGAAAACAAAGGATAGAAAATATTGATGGAATCGGGAATATTGTTCCATATTATTCTTTCATTTTTTGTAACATTTTGGCAATATATCACGTTTACCAACGTAATAAGAAAAATTATCGGACTTATATGTTTTGCTATCTTCATAGGTATCGAGATTTTATAAGATGTTTTTTCGAATAAAATATTCACGATTCTAATAACAGCGAAAATGTGAAAAAATTGTGTTGAAAAAATGAATAAAAAAAGGGCAAAAAATGGATAAAACGACAGAAAAAGGACCAAAAAAACGAAAAAAAACGAGTTGAACCCAATTTTTTTTGCTTCTGATACATAATGAAATACATTTTTTTTATTGATTTTCTTTCGCTGATTCAAAAAAAAATCGTAATATTGCCGTTTAATTCAAGTATATTTTTTACAACTTATGGAAATGAAAAGAATACGAAAAATTACTGTTTTATTGATGGCCTTTTTAGCTATGGGCCAGGGTGTTAAGGCACAAGATTTTGTTTTTTCGCAGTTTTATGCGAATCCATTGTATCTAAATCCTGCATTGGCGGGTTCGAAGGTGTGTCCTAGATTTTCGTTGAATTACAGAAATCAATGGCCAGGTCTTGTATCGGCATTTACAACAGTATCAGCTTCGTATGACCAATATTTTGACAAATTACATGGTGGTATCGGAGCATTTGTTCTAACGGACAGACAAGGCGATCATGGTGCATTGAAGACCAATCAAGTGTCGTTCATGTACTCGTTTCGCTTCCAATTGTCGAGAACAATCTTTATGAACGCTGCTTTACAGGCTTCATTGGTGAATGAAAATTTGGATTGGTCTACACTTACGTTTCCCGATCAAATAGATCCAGTGTATGGATTTATATTCGAAACAAGTGCTATTCCACCAGATGATATGAATTTGTTCTATGCCGATTTCAGTGCCGGATTGGTAGTATATAGCAAGCAATGGTATGGCGGTTTGGCTGTTTCTCACTTAACACAGCCTAGCAACGGCTTTTATGGATTGAGTGAATTGCCTATGAAAATAACCGTTCATGGTGGTGGATTGCTTAATATGGCCGAGGATCGTCGTCGTACTTCGTTCATTGCTTTAGGTACTCCGGTGATATCGCCAAACTTGATATACCAATACCAAGGAGGTTTCAATTACTTCAACTATGGTATGTATTTGGATTGGATGCCTTTCATGGTTGGTGTGTGGTTCCGTCATGGAATAGAAAATGCCGATGCATTTATATTCTTGGTGGGATTCCAACAACCTCGCTTCAAGTTGGGTTACAGTTATGATGTAACTGTGTCTAAATTGTCCAATCAAACTAATGGCTCGCATGAATTGACATTAGGTTTCATGTTGCCATGTCCTGATAAGAAAAAAGAAGTTAGAGCAATACGTTGTCCGTCGTTCTAATGATAATAGAAAAACGAAACATTATTTTAAAAAAAACGTATCAAAGTAAATACGAATAAAAAAATAGGAACCATGAAAAGTTTAAAGACATTAAGTTTCTTTGTTGCAGCAACAATGTTGATAGTTGGTTGTAGCAAACAAACATCAGAAACAACAGGCTGGAATTACAATGATTCCAAATGGGGAGGTTTTGAAGTATCCCAAAATACAGAACAAATGACGGGATACGGTTTGGTATTCATCGAGGGCGGTTCGTTCCAAATGGGAAGAGTGTCGGACGATACTCGTTACCAATGGAATAATACTCAACATACCGTAACAGTTACTTCTTTCTATATGGATGAGACAGAGGTAAGGAATGTGGATTATCGCGAGTATATTTATTGGTTGAACAGAGCATACGGCAGTGAATATCCGGAATATGTAAGAAATGCTTATCCTGATACCAATGCATGGAGAGAAAAATTGAGCTATGTTGAACCTATGGTTGAATATTATTTCCAAAGTCCTATTTATAATGATTATCCTGTAGTAGGAGTATCGTGGGAACAAGCAAGTGCTTATTGTATTTGGCGTTCTAACCGTGTAAACGAAAAGATAGCTATTGATGCAGGTATATTGCCTTTGGATTTTACCGACTTGAGAGGTGAAAGTGCGTTCCAAACAGACGTTTATTTTGCAGGCCTTTACAGAGGTGAAACAAAAAGAGAAATGGATAACTTAGATCCTGCTGCCGGTGGCGAGCCTCGTCGTGTTGCTAAAACTGATGGTATATTCTTGCCTAACTATCGTCTTCCGACCGAAGCTGAATGGGAATATGCTGCTCTTGGTTTAGTAGGAACAATGATAGATGGTCGTATTGTTGAACATCGTGTTTATCCTTGGAATGGTCAAAGTGTTCGTTCGGCTGAAAAAGATTATTATGGTCAATTCTTAGCCAACTTCAAACGTAGCCGTGGCGACAATATGGGTATCGCAGGTGATTTGAACGACGGATGGGCATATACTGCTCCTGTAAGATGGTACTTCCCTAACGATTATGGTTTATATAATATGGCCGGTAATGTTAGTGAATGGTGTATGGACGTATACAGAAAACAAACTCAACCACTTGGTGGCGAAGATGTAAACCCATTCAGAGGTAATGTCTATAAAACTTATACTATTGTTGATGAAGAAATTTTGATCAACGATACAAGTGGAGGAATAGTTTACAGAAATGTTGATGATGATTTGAATAGAAGAAATTATCGTCAAGCTGATAACATCAACTACTTAGATGGTGACTACGCTTCGTCTATCTACAATCCAAATGATAACACTAGCATTACAAAATGGACTAGCGATTATAGCGAAGATGAAGAAGTTGAAGAAGAAGCTACCGATTATTTGTCTAACCCGGACAGTGTAACAAATATGATGTATCGTAGACACTCCGGAAACAGATCAACAATCACTTCTATGTTGAACAACAAAGTGAGAGTAGTGAAAGGTGGTTCGTGGAACGACAGAATTTATTGGATGCAACCCGGTACAAGACGTTACTATGACCAAGATAGATCTACATCGTGGATAGGATTCCGTTGTGCAATGGATAGATTGGGTTCTCAACGTTAGTCTTGAATCAATAGGTAAAGATATTGAAGGCTACCTTAACTTGGTAGCCTTTCTTTTTATAGTAAATAATAAAATATATTTTATATGAACGAGATAGAAAAAAGAAGTTATGCTTTAGGTTGTGATATGGGAAACAGCCTAAAAACAATGGGCCTCTCTATTGAAAAAAATGCATTTGCTCAAGGAGTGATGGATGCAATAAATGGAAGCATGGCAATGACAATTGACGAGTTGAATGCTCAATTTGCTATTATAAATAAAGAGTTAGAAAACAGACAAAAGCAAATTGCTAATGCTGAAAAAGAAGCAGGAGTGAAATTTTTGGAAGAAAATAAAGGTAAAGAAGGTATTGTTACAACACAATCGGGATTGCAGTATAAAGTGATAACCATGGGCGATGGCGAAAAACCATCAGCTACCGATACTGTAAAAGTTCATTATCATGGTACTTTGATTGATGGTACTGTATTTGATTCATCGATACAACGTGGCGAACCAATAGAGTTCCCATTAAACAGAGTGATTAAAGGTTGGACCGAAGGTTTGCAACTTATGCCTATAGGTTCTAAATTTATTTTCTATATCCCTGCTGATTTGGCATACGGCGAAGCTTCGCCCAGCCCTCTTATAAAACCAAATTCAACTCTTATATTTGAAGTAGAACTTTTGGGTATACATAAATAATATAATCATCGATGATAGGTATTTCTTGGAACGGATAAGAAATACCTATCTTTTTTATTGTTGTTATATGAAGATATATTTGTTAAGGTTGCCTTTGTTGGACGATGATTTCGTTGCAAAAAAGAACTTGCTGAAATTTTATTTGCATACTGCTGATTATGGATTGTTGGATGTAAACAATAATTCACAGATGGCTTCGCTATTGGGAAAAATCATGGTGCAATATATATATAGCAAGCAAGTGGTTCATGATTACAGGATTTCTCCATCGCAATTTTTTTATGGCAAATCGGGGAAACCATATATAACTTCATGTCTAAATTTCAGATTTAATATCTCTCATACAAAGGGATGGGTGGCAGTGGCTGTAGGTAATAACGATCTAGGTATTGATATAGAAAAATTGAGAGAGTATAAACCTGCTGTGGCAAAACGCTTTTTTCATAATGATGAATATTCTTTTTTGACAGCTTTGCCTCCTTATTTGCAAGATGTTTTTTTTACACGCTTGTGGACATCAAAAGAAAGTTATGTAAAATGTATAGGAACAGGGATTGCAAATACGTTTGACAAGTTTGCTATTTCGATAACTGATGGTGGCGTCGAAATAAAGGGAAATGATTTGCCGGTCTTTTTTAAACATTATATATATGACGAACTTTTTATAAGCACTTGTTCAATGTCCAATACTTTTCCCGATGATATTGTTTTGCTAACTATTGATGAAATGTTGTCTTCTGCATTTTAGATAGCAGATATAAATAATAACCTTTTCTAAGTGTAAAGTTGCAACAAGTATTTTGATAGATCCAACCATGCCGCACGCTACACTTAAACAGAAGAAAGTAGAGATATTCTGACGAAAAAATCAAAAATCACTTCCAAAACATCTTTTATAACTAGACTACAATGTAGTATTGAGGCTATAAAATTTGCATCACGGTGACTGTTTATAGGTATCACGTACCAGTTGTGTCTAGATCCGGAGGAAATTTTACCTACATCACGATAGATTTTTGAGATTATATATCGGGAAAAAACTGCCGGTATATTGTCGTACTCGTACCACCCTACCATAAAATGATTGGGAGTAGGGGATAGGAATAATGATTATTCCGATGGGAATATACACTACAAACCCACATATAAACTTACACAATTAGTATCCAAAAAAGCCCCAAAATTGCGTAAAAACGTTCTAAAAAGCGTTTATTTTGCTGATATATAGTAATATACGTGTATTTTGTGCGAAAAAGTACAATAGAGAGGTCAAAAATGTGTAAAAAAGGAAAAAAGTAGGCGAAAAAACATGAAAAATTGGGAGTATTGCGAAAAAAAGTTTCAAAAAAATACTATTGATAATCAGAGTAGTTATAAAAAAGTTTTCGAAAAAGATGAAAAAAAGTTTGGTAGAATAAAAAA
>JAGCLZ010000054.1 GCA_017646685.1 Bacteroidales bacterium
GCACCCAAAACTAGAATAGTAATGTAAGCCACTATAGTTCCTCCGATAGCACTACCTTTAAACATTGGAAGTATGAAAGCAAATGTCAAGTGACAAGCTATCAACAATAGAGAACCTATCATAAGCAAAGAAGCTGCTTTACCTTTACGGTCTACATAGCTACCAAGTATAGGAGTAATAGCTACAGCCAACAATGGGAATACTGCAAATATCGTTTCGGCAGTACCTCTCATGTATCCCATTATACAGTATGCAACCAAAGCAATACCTGCTATGCACATAAACGATACTTTCAAAGATTTTTTCTTCATAAAGTTGCTTACGAATGCAAATACAGCAACAATAAGCATGATAACATATTGTACAATAGTTACAGCATCGCCCGCCCAGAACGAACCTTGTTCAGGAAGTTGAAGTGTAAGATTACATTGTAACATGTTTACAGCATATTTTTGGAATGGGAAAATAGCCGAGTAATATAGTACACAAAGCAATGCCACTAACCAGAATCCCATGCTAGAAAGAATCTTGCCAAGGTCGCTTATTTTGAATGGGTCGTCTTTTTCTTCAGCTTCGCCTGTTTGTGCATCTAATTTCTTATCCATGAAGAAATAAACGATGAACATTATCAAAGCTATGCACAATAATACAACACCGAAAGCAACTGAACGAGCAACATCAACATCGCCACCAAGTTTAGCAAAGAAAGGTGAGAATATCATACATGTAGCAACACCTAAACGAGCCAATGCCATTTCCGAACCCATAGCCATAGCTGTTTCGCGTCCTTTAAACCATTTTACAATACCACGAGACACTGTAATACCAGCCATTTCAACACCACAACCGAATATCATAAATCCAATAGCAGCAACTTTGGCCGAAGCAGGCATACCTTCGTAGAAAGGAGATACACCCAACTCATCGAAACCAGGTATATAATTCAAATGTTCGGTAAACCATACTTGCAAAGAGCTTGTTGCAAAAGCATCAGTTACTGCATACCACTTGATTGCAGCACCTACAAGCATTACGACACCCGACAAAAGAGCGGTAAAGCGTACACCCATTTTATCAAGTATGATACCAGCAAAAATCAAGAAGAATACAAAAACATTCAAGAATGTTTCAGAACCTTGCATTGTTCCAAAGGCTGTAGAATCCCATCCTCGTGTTTCTTGCATTAAATCTTTGATTGGAGATAAGATGTCCATAAAAATGTATGAACAAAACATGGCCAAAGCCAACAACAGTAAAGCTATCCATCTAATAGCAGCACTGTCTCTTAATGTAGCTATTTTTTCTGTCATTTCTATTTGTTTTTAGTTACGATGGAAACGACATAAAGTCGCAACCATGCTCAAATAATTCACTTATATTAAAATGCAAAGTTACGTATTTATTTTTAATTACAAAGTCTTTTTTATTCACTTTGTATCCAATAAGCTAAAAACCAATATAATCAAAAATAAAAAAGAAGAGACTTAGAAGGTATTAGTGGCACTATTTGTTTGTTTTCTTGTAACAAAAAGAGCAAAAAATAAGGTAAAAAACAAGCATCCTGCTGCAGTTTCCAATGTATCTTCGCTAATAAACGACACCATAACCACACAGAAATATGCCATAAACAAAAGAGAATCGAATAGTTTTTCTTTCCGTACAGCATTAATAAATAAGAGAATAATAATACTCGTTCCCACTAGTCCAAAGGTCAACAATAAAGTTAAGTATTGGTTATGGGTACGCATATTACTATCTTTCAGTTCGGAATTATTCTTTATTAAATTGTTACGTATTTCATCTGCAACATCACCTGTTCCTACACCCAACCATGCATTCTGAGATATAATCTCGCAAGCATTCTTCCATAGTTCAATTCGTTGCAACATAGAAAAATTCTTCACACCACCATACACCTTGTAGTTTTCGCATTCAAACAACATCCTGTAAATCATTTGTTCAACAATAGTACCATAGGCTTCGTAATAGGTGGCTTTGCCATCTTCTATAGCTTGAATATCATAGTTAGTCAATGCTTTAACACCTACGCTATCTTTGGTCAATCCTTTTGAATTGAGATACCTTATTAATGTAGGCTCTATTGGGTAGCCATTGTGAGTAATGTAGTCCAATGGTTTGTTGCTAATCTTTCTCCATTCCTCATCTAATTCGTTATAGCATATATAATTGTTTATATAGTTGCCACATTCCACAAATCCATCTTGATGATGGATGTATGCATTTCCATTCACAGTTGTTTCTTTTAGAGGAAGTGTTGACAATGGTTTTAGTTTATGGTAGGCATTTGCATAGTACCCAATTATCAACACAAGTCCTATCAATACGACTACAAGACCTCCAAAATATATAAAAAGATATAGCTTATCAGCCATCCTCTTTAATTGGAAGAACATCACTACGACCAATGCCGTGAACAACGCAATAAATCCAGTATAAGATTGCAACAACAGCAAATAGCCTATAAACCATCCTATAAATAGTACAAGCATAAATATACATATCTTCTTTCTATTTCCACAAAGTGTTGCTTTCGTCCTTACATAGTCTATATAGTAAAGCAGTATAAATATCACCATACAAGTATTAAGTGCTAATCTTATATGAGATATAAACGGAAACAGACTACGATATGCAATATCTGGATTTATTAGGTGATTTATCCAACTGTATGACGATACAAATAACAATGTACAACAATATATTACCAACAGCCCATCTATACTCTTTTGGGAAAGTGAATCAGATGTAAGCACTAGCAATGGCACAATCAATAACGGCATTTTTTTTCGCAAATCATCAAGTGCATAATCCCAATTATATGAAAACAAACACCACAACAAATGTATAAAAAAGAAAGCCACGAAAGCCCATAGTATCGGTTGCCTTCGTGCCTTTATCAGTTTTACACACCACTTCCCTTCTACTATCCAATTGACCATCAGTAGCACCTGAGCCATACTCATAAGAAAGTTGGATGTAGGCATGGCTATTACAAGCAGAGCCAACAGCCCAAAATAAATCCAACTATGTATTGCAGAGCGGTTCATGAATATGCTATTTTACACATTAAAATAGTGTGCAATATGTTTTGTTATTTACTACCTGTCAATATATTATTATATTGTTCCTTATCGGTCAGTATCTCTATAGCCTTCTTCACCTCCGGGTCCGATTTCAACGAGCCCTCTATCCTACCCTTTTCATAGTAGTAGCGACCTAGTATCTCCGACTTAAGCAGCTCACTTATCTCGTCCCTATTTTTCTCCAAATCTATAGCTTTGTCACTACGAACCTTCTTCATCAAAGTCTCTATATCAGCCGATATGGCATCAATATACTTCTCATCTTTGGCTGTCTCTTTCAAAAGTTCCAAAGCTTTCTCGGTTGATGTCGAATAGTCATAGTTTTTATCTTTAAGGTATTCTTTGAAATCATTGTATATCTCGTCGGTTATCTCAAACTCCGAAGGCGATGCTATGCTTTTGTGTTTGTTTGCAAATTCTGTGGCATAGTCAAAGATTAAGAATTTTCTTATAAGAGCTATTGTTATGTTACCTACCAAAGTGGTATCCTTTACTTCAACATCGGGTTCGATACCAAAACCGTCATATACCGTACGTCCGTTTCTAGTTTTGAATGCTGTTTTTAACGAGTCCGGAACTTTTGTGGCTTTTCCAGATTCGTCCCTATGTGCATAATCTAATGCCTGAATGCAACGACCGCTGGGAATATAGTATTTAGATACTGTTACCTTCATTTGTGAATTATAGGTCAATGGCAATATATTTTGTACCAATCCTTTACCAAACGATCTGTTGCCTATTACTACAGCTCTGTCCAAATCCTGTAGCGCACCCGATACGATTTCGCTGGCACTGGCACTGTATTCGTCTATCATTACTGCCACAGGTATCTCTTTATCCTTTGGATTACTACGGGTAAAATGTTTGGTGTTTTTCGATACCACCTTACCTTTGGTTTGTACCACCAACTCGTTTCGAGGAACAAATATGTTTACAATATCCACAGCCTCGTTCAAAAGTCCGCCACCATTACCTCTAAGGTCAAGTATCACACCTTTCATATTTGGATTCTCGGCTTTCAGTTTATCAAATGCCGCCGACACATCTTTGGCTGCATTTTGTGTAAACTCGTTTAGCTTGATATATCCTATTTCATTTCCAACAAAGCCATAGTATGGCACCGGTTTCAGTTTAATCTCTTGGCGTGTAAGGGTCTTTTCGAAGACCTTGCCATTTCGTTCCAATTTTAGATTAACATCGGTTCCGGCTTGTCCGCGTAATCTACTACTTACATCAGAAGTGGTTTTTCCTTCAGCCGATTCGCCGTCTATAGCCAATATTTTATCGCCCGGACGCAAACCGGCCTTATCGGCAGGCAAACCTTCATAAGGCTCTGCTATATATACAAATTTGCCGTTTTGATGAATCAACGACCCAACACCACCGTATTGTCCCATAAGTTGCATTTTTACATCCTCTATATCGCTTTCGGGTATATATACCGTATAGGGGTCGAGTGATGCCAACATTGCATCTATGGCTGTCTTCATCAACTTACCCGGCTCTATATCATCTACATAGTTAAGCTGAAGATTTTTATAAACAGTCGAAAATATCTCCAAGTTTTTGCTTATTTCAAAACCTTTGTCATCATTAGTGTTTTGAGCAACAAGTGCTGATATCGATAGCATACATGCTATAGCACAAATTTTTATTTTATTCATCATCATATTTTTCAGTTTATCCTATGACATTTGTTATATGCAGATAACGATAGTTATATGTTTTTATTTCGTCGATCCAAAAAATCAACATTTCTTTGCCGATAAAGTTTCTTTCCTATAGTTATTTACCTCTTGCAAATTCTTTTAGCACAGGCTCTGTCATTCGCTGTATAGTCCACTCATCCATAGGTATAGCCCCTATCGAACGATAAACCGAAAGAGCAGGAGCATTCCAGTCGATACATATCCACTCCATTCGTCCACAATTGCGTTGCACAGCTATCTGTGCCAAATGCCGCATAGTAGCAGTACCATAACCTTTGCCTCGCTTGTCGGGAACTATGTATAACTCCTCTACATACAACCCCTTACGGCCTACAAATGTTGAAAAATTATGAAAGAAAACCGTAAAGCCTATAACCCTATCGTTACCCTCTTCGCGCAGTAGCAAGCATTCCACTGCTTTTTCTTCAAACAGAGATGTGTACAAAGTGTCCTTATCGGTCACAAAATCTTCTTCACATTTCTCATAAACAGCCATTTCATGAATAAAATCATATATAACATCAATATCATTTGATGTGGCCGAACTAATAATTAATTTTGGATTCTCCATGTAATTGTTGTTTTTCTATTTCGGTTTGCAAAAGTACGATTTTATTTTGACATTCAGTCGTGGAATAGATAAAAATTTTACACCCTATTGCCAATTATTTCACAATAGGGTGTTGGAAGCACGACGGTATATCATCAATTTCTTGAGCGGTATATACCTTAAAAAATCCCTCGTGAGGAAGATAAAATTTCCTCGTGATGTAGATGTAGCTACTACGTGATGCAGACAAATCTATCTCGTAATCTAAATTTCTACACCTTTGTTGCTGTATTTTTTATAGCTATGTACATATAATTATGCCAACTATCGACTATGCAAAATATTCAAGAATTTAATTCATCCAACAAACGAGAATCTTATTTATGAATTACAACACATATTAAATTACATATACAGTGACGAGAGAAGGTACACCACTAGGTAATAATGATTTACACCCACCCTAATATTTAAACCGAGGTTTAAACATTAGAATTCTATCAAACTATTATCCAATTTATTTTTAAGATTTCAATATTCTATATCCAATTTTTAAAGAAGCTATTTGCTTGCAACTTGAATGTATGGTATATTGTTTTGTAGCTTTACAAGAATCAATATAATTTTGGAATTATGAGCTGAATTTTATGTGATAATTCAAAAAAATCTCGTACTTTTGCAAGCCAAAGATAATAAAAACGCAATCAGTGAAAAAGATACTTTTAATATTGTTATTTAGTATATTATCGTCGGTTGGATACTGTCAGAAATTTATAGAATATCAGTCGGGAATGGGTAGTCGCGATGCCGAAAACGCCGATATATGGATATTGTACAAACAAGTTCATGGCACGCACGAAGGCATGGATTTGTATTCCGATTCGGCCCATTACGACACAAAACTCAACAACTTTACCGCTTTCAGAAACATAAAAATAGTACTTACCGACACCACAACCATATATGGCGACAAATTGTTTTACAACGGCAATACCAGAATTGTGGAAATATGGGGCAAAGAAGTAATATTTATCGACGGCGATACACGCCTAGTTACCACACACTTGGTGTATGACCGAAACAACAGTGCTGCTAGCTACACATCCGGCGCCGTTACTACAAGCAAGGAAAACAAACTTAAAAGTGTGAAAGGTTTTTATTTTTCAAACACAAAGGATTTTCATGTGTTCGACAGTGTTGTACTGTCCGATACTTCAAGTGTAATAACTACCGATACCTTGCGCTACAACACCAATACCAACATCGCACGTTTTGTAAGTCCTACATATATATATAGCGACAGCACAATCATATACAGCGAAAATGGATGGTATAACACCAATAGTGGAAAAGCCCATTCGGACAAAGCTACATCCATAACAAGCAAGGAACAAAAACTTACGTGCGACACTTTGGACTACGACAAAAAAAGAAAGATAAGTATAGCCCGCCACGATGTAACTATATCTGACAGCGTAAACAACCTTACAATAACAGGACATTACGCCTACAGCAACGAACGTTTACACCACATGTTTATAACCGATAGTGCTACCGCAATATTTGTCGACAAAAAAGATTCTCTACATCTGCATTCCGACACTTTGTTTGCTACCACAAACTACGACAATAACTTTGAAACCATGGCTGCGTATCATCATGTGAAATTTTTCCGCAATGACATACAAGGTAGCTGCGACTCTATATTTTACAACATTGCAGACTCGGTAATAACAATGTTCTACGAGCCTGTGATGTGGAGCGACGAAAACCAATTCACAGCCGACACCATAATGATGATGTTGAACACATCGGGAATAAAGGAAATACACCTAAACAACAATGCTTTTATAATTCAACAAGTTGACGTCAACAAATACAACCAAATAAACGGCAAAACGGCAATAGTATACCTTGATGGCAGAAACCCACTATATTGCGACATCATAGGCAACGCTCAATCCATATACTACCTAACGGAAGAACAAGATGATGGCTCGGAAGCTCTATTGGGGGTAAACATAGGTATAGGTTCGGGTATAAGAATATATTTCAACGAAAAACGAGAGCCCTCCAGAATTGTTACATATACAAACCCAAACATGACAACGTATCCTATCAAGGACTTTCCCGAAGAGAAAAAGACTTTGAAAGGTTTCAAATGGTGTCATGACAAACGCCCGTTACATGTCAATGACATATACAAGCACAACAATAATAACAAAAAAAACTGACATTATGTCAGAGTAACACACTTTGGCAAACTTTTTGAACGATGATAAAGAAGATAAAAAATATATTGAAAACATATAACACAACAAATATGAAACCCGAAAACAACAATACAGAAGATACAGAAAAAGTAGAAAACATCAACGAAAATATCGAAGAAACTACCGAACAACAAAACACTAAAGATACCAAAGCCGGCAAGAAAAAAGAAAGTCCGGACGATAAACTGCAAGAGATGGGCGAAAAGATGGCCGAGCTAAACGACAAATATCTAAGACTATATTCGGAGTTTGAAAACTACAGAAAACGCACAAACCAAGAAAAAGCCGACCTTATCAAATACGGTAGCGAAGAAATGATAAAGGCAATACTGCCGGTAGTTGACGACTACGAAAGAGCAATACAAGCCTTTGATCAAAACGAAGATGCAGCAGCATTAAAAGAAGGTGTAATACTGATATACAACAAACTTATAAATACACTTTCACAAAAAGGACTGAAAGCTATAGAAGCCAAAGGCGAAAAGTTTGATGAAAACCTACACGAGGCCGTAGCACAATTTCCAGCCACCGACGAAGAACAAAAAGGCAAGGTTATAGACGAAGTACTGAAAGGCTACTACCTACACGACAAGGTAATAAGATACGCCAAAGTAGTAGTGGCAATATAAATCAATTACAATCCCAAAAAACGACTGATGGCAATGTGTTATGGATATAGGTTTAAACCATCAGCCTAAAAACAAGACAACATAAAAGATGGCAAAAAGAGATTATTACGAAGTACTGGGGGTACCCAAAACAGCTACCGCCGATGAGATGAAGAAAGCTTATCGAAAGCTGGCTCTTAAATACCACCCTGATAAAAACCCGGGCGACAAAGAAGCCGAAGAAAAGTTCAAGGAAGCAGCAGAAGCCTACGACGTACTTTCTAACCCCGACAAGAAAGCACGATATGACCAATTTGGCCATGCCGGTGTTGACGGACAAGCCGGTTTTGGTGGTGGCGGCGGAATGAGTATGGACGACATCTTCTCGCAATTTGGCGATATATTCGGAAGTTTCTTTGGCGGAGGTGGCGGATTCCGTGGCTTTGGAGGTGCTTCGGGTGGTGGCCGACGACACGTACAAAAAGGAAGCAACCTAAGAATAAAGGTAAAACTTACCCTGGAAGAAATAGAAAAAGGTGCCGAGAAAAAAATAAAAGTAAACAAATACGTACCCTGCAAAGCATGCAACGGTACCGGATCAAAAGACAACAACTTCGAAACATGCCCTACTTGCCATGGTAGCGGTATGGTTACACAAATGACACGTACCATATTGGGAACAATGCAAACACAAAGTGTATGCCCCAACTGCGGTGGAGAAGGCAAAATTATTAAAGACAAATGTACCGAATGCCACGGCGATGGAATAGTGAAAGCCGAAGAAGTTATAACAATAAATATACCTGCCGGAGTATATGATGGTATGCAACTATCAATGACCGGAAAAGGAAACGCAGCTCCACGAGGTGGAATAAACGGCGACCTTATAATACTTATCGAAGAAATACCTCACGAGTTGTTTGAACGTCAGGAGAACAACCTTTACCACAACACCTTTATAACCTTTGCCGATGCTGCCATAGGTGCAAGCATAGAAGTGCCAACACTAAATGGAAAAGTAAGAATAAAGATAGAGCAAGGTACTCCGAGCGGAAAGATACTAAGATTGAAAGGCAAAGGCCTACCAGACATAAACGGATATGGACGTGGCGACCTATTGGTAAACGTAAACGTATGGGTACCCAAGAGCCTTACCAAAGAAGAACGCGAACTATTGGAAAAACTATCGAAGAGTCCAAACTTCCAACCAAATCCTACCAAACAAGAGAAAGGCTTCTTCGACAAGATGAAAGATTTATTCAACTAAATACACAAAAAGGCAGCTCAATGAAGTTGCCTTTTTTTCATACCTGTTATTTAGCTTTCATAAACTTTGCCGACAAAAGTTCCATCGCATTATTTACAAAAGTCAAACATATAATACCCCTATGTTGCAAGGCTGATAGCCCTTGTGTAAGATTACACTTTACCTTTGCGCAAGGTTGATGGTTCGCTTTTCGGCGATAGCAGACTATCAACTTAACGCAAGGACTACCATAAACCTAACGCGAAGACCATCATTAACATAGTACGAGGATGACTACAATCCTATGCAAGGGTAAAAATAAACTAATGCAACGATGAAAGCAAAGCTACGCAAAAGAATTTCACATATAGTAGTATCTAGTTTTATACTACCATAGTTTGTAAATTATTACTGTCCGCTAAAACTTATGTCTAAACATAAAACTAAAAGGCTGGCTTCGATTTTGAAGTTCAGCCTTTTTTAATTATATTAGAGTTGCCACACTAAAATATAATTATGAGCAAAAGTACACATTTTTTCGGAC
>JAGCLZ010000055.1 GCA_017646685.1 Bacteroidales bacterium
CTTACGATATTTACGCTTTTTCGGCTATTTTTTTGAATTATCAACCCTAAATAGCTATTTGTATCTCCAACTCATCGGCTGTCCGACAAAATAAACTTCTCATATAACAAGAATCGAACTTTTAGCGGACACTAATAAAATTAAAAGATATGTCAAACCAATAAAAAAAGAAAAAAATATGGATTTGGAAGAACTAAAAAAACAATGGGATGGACTATCCGAACAGCTGAAGAAACAACAAGTACTGAATCATAGCCTTATCAATAGAGCTATGAATACCAAGATGGACAGTATTATGAGGTACAATTTGATAGGGATATCGTGCTGTGTGCTGTATATATTACTTGCAATATTTGCCCCACCTACAATCTTTTCACGCTTGGTAACCATCTATCTTAATATTGTCATACCATTTGCGGGCATATGGCAATGTGTAAGTTTTGGCTTATTTCTAAAAATGCGACATTACCGCAACAATATTACCACCATGGAACACTATCTGATTCGTTATGAAAAATGCGAAAAGCTAAATTATGTGGTACAATATATAATTGTGATGCCTTTTGTAGTTTTGTTTTTGCTACAATACAACAATCAACTTGTTACTCCAAACCTCGACGGTATTCCATTCTGGGCAATACTTGTTTTCCTCATCTTCGTGCTTTTCTCGTCAGTACTAGGTACTATGTGGTATTTCAAGAAGATAAAAAACTTAAAGCAATGCATTCGGGATCTTAAAGAGTTTGAAGAAGAATAAAATAAGTTATTAATGCAGAAAAACAAAATGAGCTTCGGCAATGTCGAAGCTCATTTTGTTTACGTTTTTATAGTTAAAACATGTATAGAATTACACGGTTCTTTTGCTACTTACAAAAAGGAATTCAAAAGCCAACATAAAAGCCGACGAGACAATGGTGGTAAGTAATGTTCGAATAATAACATTGTAAAAATCGTAAAAACAAAAGGCCTCTATGGTATAATACGAAAGACAATATATAAATGTAAGTATCAGCATAAAGAAAATATAGGTAGAAAAAGCTACCGACTTTACACTCGGATTTTCTATCTCAGAATTGTCATCTTTGGTCAATATTCTGTTGGCAAATAATATTCTTGCAAATCCAACGAGGGTGGCCGAAAAAGCATGGAAGCCCAAACTACAAGAAAATATATCAACAACAAGTCCTGAAATGAACGAAAGAAACAAAAGAAATACTTTGTTCATATTGGTAGGAAGCATTAACACAAATAGTATATATACAAACGTATTGGCATAACCACCCAGATATATATTATTCATCACTGATATTTGCAAAAAAATCAGCACTATAAAACGTATTATATTTTTGGAAATTATATTATTCATTGCTTTCTGTAAGGTTGGTTGTTTCAAGAAGTTTTTGTTGCTCTTCTTTGTATATATTGTTTATGATATACACAAAGTCCAATTTATTAAAGTCTGTTGCAAATTTTATCTTTATGGTATAAAATCCGCTACCCGGTTCTTCATAGAAGCTTTGTATGTATCCCACCGGTATTCCTTCGGGGAAACTTTTTGAGAAGCCACTGGTTATCACCGTATCGTTGATATAAAGTTTATGAGTGGTAGGTATATCGGTTAGTGTTCCATAACGATAATCTTTGGTGTCCCACGTCAAAGAACCCGACACACCGGTACGTTTTATACGAATACTGTTTCGGCTGTTGCTATGCAATATAGACATGATAGTGGAGAAGTTTGGAGTTGTATTTACCACCACACCCACTATACCTTGCGACGAAACCACAGCCATATCGGGATGTATTCCATGCAGGTATCCCTTGTTTATCATTATATAATTATTGCTTGTGTGCCATGTATTGCGTATAACCTGGGCCTCGGTATATTGATATTGTTGCTTATAAACAGTGTCGTTTATTTCAAAGATTTTCTTGTTGTATTGTATATACGAACTTGCAATTTGCTGTCTCAAGCGTGCATTTTCTTCGGCAAGATGTTTATTGGTTTCTACCAAATTGAAGTACTGTTTCACGCTCTTTGTTTTGTCGTACCATCCACCGGCTATGGTGTTACCCCACGAAAGAATGATAGAACCTTGATAATAAGTTGTTTTATATATCAGCACTAGTGAGAGCGTTTGCAAAAGTATGAATATAAATACGTAGCTATATTTTCGTATAAAGTTGAAAAGGTTCTGCATTTGTGCCTATTTATTTGTTTAAAAACGATTGTATATTTATCTTTGCTTCATCCACTGCTTGTTCAAGTATGTTGTTTACCACAGTTATATCAAACTTAGGGGAATGTTGCAGTTCGAGCGACGAACGCGACAAGCGCTTTTGTATAGCCTCTTCCGTCTCTGTGTTGCGTATTCTGAGGCGTTGTTCCAATACCTCTATACTTGGTGGCATTACGAATATCGATAATGCTTTGCTTCCAAAATATTGTTTCAAACGCATACCGCCCAACACATCAACATCAAACACCACTATCTTGCCATTAGCCCATATCCGTTCAATTTCCGATTTCAATGTGCCATAGCATGTGCCGGCATATACTTCTTCCCACTCCAAAAACAAGTCGTTTTTCACTTTTTCGTCAAACGACTCTTTGGTTAGAAAATAATAATCTTGCCCTTCTACTTCGCCGGCTCTGGCCTGTCTGGAAGTAGCAGAAATAGAAAACTCAAACTCCGGAAAGTAAGTAAGCAAACGTTTTATTATCGTAGTTTTCCCCGATCCCGAAGGTGCCGAGAATATAATTACCTTTTTGTTTCTACCGTCGGTGTTCATGATATGCTATTTAAATTTGCGTTCAAAAATCTTTATAAACGATTGTACTGCCAGCGATTCTTTGTCCCATTTATACTCTTCTTCCACTGTACGTAGGTATTCCAATGCTTCTTGGGTATCATTGATTTTGTTCAAACGAAGTATAAAATCATTGTATGCCTTCATATTTTTACTAAAAAGATCACTCATAAACAAAATCTTGTCGTTTATACCAATGATTGCCCTAAGATCTTCTACACGACGCTTTTGTGGCTCACGTTCATGGGCTACTTCAAACAATATCTTTTCTTTCTCCTTCGATTCTTGGAATTTATCGGCCAAAGTTTTCACTGCAACTCCCGAAAAACGGTCCACCTGCTCGGCTGCACGAGTTACACTGTTCGACTTCAAATAATCAAACAATGATGTTTGTCTGTTTTCGTCATGAGTTTCTTCCACCTTTGGTTCCGGTTCTACAACAGTAGATTTGGGGTGTTCCACTTTTTGGGGAGCCATTTCTTGAAACACTGTTGGTGTAGGCTCTACAGTTGGTCTAGCAATAGGTTCCGGCTCTACCGGTTTAGTTTCAATCTTAACTTCTCTTTCCACCTCTACTGCAACCTCTTGTACCGGCTCTTCTTTTACTTGCACCGGAGCAACGGGTTCTTTGCTTTTGACAGTAGGTTGTTCTTCTACCGGCTGTTCGTATTCAACAGTTTCAAATTCTATTATGCTAGTCGAAACCAAAATATCATCGTTGGCAATCTCCTGCAGTATAGTTTCGTTTTTCATAAGTGTCTCGAATGCAGTATCCGAATTATCATCCTCCTTATTCAAAACTGTTTTTTCCTCTTCTGTTTCTACAACTTCAGCCTCTTCTGTTTTTATTTCAACCTCTACGGGTGCCGATACCTCTTTCTCTACAATTTCTACCGTTTCTTGTTCAACCGGATTTTCAGCAACAGCGGTTGCCAATACCTCAGTAGTGGCAATAGCTTCTGCAGCAACAGCAATTTCTTGAGCTTTGGTTTTTACCTCTGCTTCGTGTTGCTCATGCAACGTGTTTACCTCAATATGACTGCCGGAAATTTCTAAACCAATATTATCCTTATTTAGTTCCAAAACATTGATATAAAAATTCCTTATTGATTCCAACAGAATATCTATTTCTATTTGAGGTATCTTTTCATCATACTTCTGAATACGATCCACATTTTCTGAAATAGATTGTACAAATGTCGCCAAATTTGCTTTTATTTGATTCATATTTATTAAATAAACAAGTTACAAATACATTAATCCTGAAACTTATAGATATCTACACGATAGATACTTCCGCATATAGCTGTTTAACAGAGCAATAAACAAAAATATCGTCTCGAAATCAAAAAGTAAAATTACATTATATTTTTATATCGGCACACAAATCTGCCATAAAGTTATTAGCAAACTAAGTTAATAACTCTTTCACTCGCCGTATTTCAGTGTTTATCAACATTATAACTCCTTATCTTTTTATCCCGATATTGCATGATTATAGTTTTGCTAACTCACAATTTTCATTTCTTCTCGCCATACTTTGAAATATCTTTTAGCTTAGTTTTAAATATAATAATATACCCGTTTGAAACTAAATATCTATATCATATACCTTTATTTTCTAAAAGATATAATACCTTTATCAGATAAACAAAAAAAGTTCTTACACTTAATATACTATAAGCAAGAACTTTTTTTGTTATATAAACGCTTGTGCTGCTTGGTAGCCTTGGCTGTAAAGGTCCAGCAGTTTGGCTGTATCTTTCTCCATACGGCCTACAGTGATAGGTAGCGTTGGGCGGATAACTATAAGCTCGCCCCTATCTTCCAGTTCTTCCACCATGGATATCTGTTGGTTGTACATCATATTGCGGTTGGCAATAGCTTGCCTCAATAATGGATATTTGCGGTAAAAGAATGCGGGCACCTTCGAGGGTTTGTCTTCTTTGCGATAGCCTTTGTTTCGGGTTAACACTACCACATTGTTGTTATAGCCCAGCTCACGTGCTCGCAGCAGTGGTATGCTGTCAGCAATACCACCATCAAGCATTGGAGTACCATCTACATATGCAATGGGGCACACAAAAGGCAAACTACTAGAAGCTTTCACTATCTCTATTATCCTCCTCGAATTATGTTTTTCGTTATAATAACAAGCCTTGCCGGTGTGGCAATTGGTAGTTACCATCTCATATTCTTCGGTACACTTGGCATAAGCATCGTAGTCGTAAGGTATTATCTGCTCCGGAAAGGTGTGAAACATCAAATCAAAGTCCATTATATTGCCTTTTGTTATAAGGTGTTTTACACCTATAAAGTGGTACTTGTCTAGCATATCTATGTTGCTATACTTGGCTCGTCCACGTTGGGCAGACATGTACGAAAGTCCGTTGCAGGCACCTGCGCTTACGCCTATGGTATAGGGAAAACGTATGCCATGATCCATAAAGCAGTCGAGCACACCGCTAGTAAACACCCCTCTCATTCCCCCACCTTCCAATATCAGCCCCGACTGCGGGGTAATAGCAATCTTATTCATCGGTAATGGTTTATTTATTAGTTTATTATTCTACTTCTACCAAAAAACTTACGGGACGGAAACCATCGTTGCACGATAGCATAGCCGAGTGTGGATTCTTCATCCATCCATCGAAGAAGTTGCCACCACTAGCTGCCAATACATCCACAAAAGGCTTCAGTGTTTGCCATGCACTATCGCACAAGCCTTCGGGCTTATTGCCACCTATCACGCGGAAAGTTTGCCCAACCTTTATATCGCATGCATGGCTTATAGGATTTTCATACTTCTGCATAAGGTCGGGATATTCTGTCTTGCGTATGGCGGTTATCTTTATTGTCTTAATCATAGGTAAGAGTATCTAAAAAGAAAGCTGCCTATTTGGCAGCTTCCATATATTGTTCTAATAAACGTTGTACATATTTGCCAAACACATCAAACTCGATGTTTACCACCGTTCCTTTTTGAAAGTTGTGGAAATTGGTTACTTGATGAGTGTAGGGTATTATGGCCACCGAAAACATACCTCGTTCCGAGTCAACCACCGTAAGGCTCACTCCGTTGATAGATATAGAACCTTTTGGTACAGTGATATTCTTATTCTTGTTGAAGTCGTATTCGAAATAATAGCGCCAGCTACCGTTTTCGTCTACCACATTGGTGCAAGTGGCAGTTTGGTCTACATGGCCTTGTACTATATGTCCGTCAAAGCGGCCATCCATACGCATAGAACGTTCCACATTAACTTCGGTTCCAACCTTCCAAGTGCTTAGATTGGTTTTAAGCATGGTTTCGTCCATAGCAGTAACTACATATTGTTTCTTTTCTTTATCTACACTTACCACAGTAAGGCAACAACCATCGTGTGCCATACTTTGGTCTATAGCCAATTCATCGGCAAAATCCACTTCCAAAGTAAAGTGGAAGTTGGTCTTATCTTGTTCTATATTTACAACCTTGGCGGTCTTTTCTACTATTCCTGTAAACATATCTATATTTATTTATTATATGTTGCTTAATACTATACTATAAGTTTTGTTGATAATAGTCGAACATCTTCTTGTATAGGTGTACTCTGTCGGTACCACGTACATTATGAGGATGATGAGGATATACAAAGTAATCAACAAGTTTGCCCGACTTTATACATGCATCAACAAATTCCAACGAATGTTGCCACACCACAGTTGGGTCTTCGGCTCCATGGATAACCAACAAACGGCCATCCAAGTTGTTTACCTTACCAAGCAAACTATTGCTCTTGTAGCCTTCTGGATTTTCTTGGGGTGTATCCATATAGCGTTCGCCATACATCACTTCGTACCATTTCCAATCTATAACCGGACCACCTGCACAACCTACTTTAAATACATCAGGGTGGGTAAGTTTCAGGCTTATGGTCATAAATCCGCCATAGCTCCAACCTTCTACACCTATACGGTTTGCATCTACGTATGGCAATGTTTTTACAAAATCCACACCTTTCATTTGGTCGGCCATTTCGGCTACTCCAAGATTGCGGTGTATTATACTTTCAAACTCAAAACCACGGTTGTCGGTACCACGATTGTCTACAGTAAACACCACATAGCCTTGTTGGGCCAAAAACAAGAAGTAAAGGTTGGCACCGGCCATCCAACTATCGGTTACCATTTGCGAGTGTGGACCACCATATACATATACAAGTACCGGATGCTTTTTGCCATCGTTGTAGTTGATAGGTTTGATAAGACGGTAACATAGGTCACTAACACCGTCGGCCGACTTTATTGTACCTACTTCTATTTCGGGCATCTTATATTCGGCCATTGGATTGGGCGATGTATGTATCTCTCTAATTGTTTTGCCTTTGCCCGACACCAATAGAGCTTGATACGGCACTGTGGTGCTGCTATACATGTCTATAAACATATCGCCTTTGGCATTGGCTATTATGCTGTGTGTGCCTTTTTCAGTGCTTATACGTACGATATTACCTGTTTTGATATCTACACTATATGCTGCACGTTCCATAGGGTTTTCGATATTGGAGTAGAAGAACACCTTTTCGGCTTTGGCATCAAAACCTATTATAGATTGTACTTCGTAGTTGCCCTTGGTTACCTGTTTGATAAGGTTGCCATCAATATCGTACAAGTAGATGTGTTTGTAACCATCACGTTGGCTTAGCCATAAGAATTGGTTTGCGTTGTTTGGCACAAACACAAGTCCGTCGGTTGGCTCTACATAGCGGTCGTTCATTTCTTCGAACAGCACTTTATCCAATGCACCTGTTTCGGCATTGTAGCATTCTAGCCACATGTGGTTTTGTCCGCGGTTTATCTTGGCTATGTACACATATTTTTCATCCGGACTCCATGTAATGTTGGTCAAGTAGTTCTCGCGTTCAGCTACCGAAGTATCCTTTCTTGTATTTAGGTATATAGTTTTATCGTTCAAAGTGTTGTAGACACCTACTTCCACTTCGTGGCTTTTCATACCGGCCATAGGATAGGTTTCGGGCACAACGGCAGCTACTCTTGCAGCTGTGTTTACTATAGGATAGTCGGTTACCATACTTTGGTCCATTCTATAGAATGCCAATAGGTTGCCCTTGGGCGACCAAAATGTTCCTTTCTCTATTCCAAACTCATTGCGGTGAACCGATTGACCAAATACAACTCCGGGATTTTCGTCCGAAAATTTCTTTTCTTTCTTACCTACCACTACATATAAGTCGTTGCCTTTAGTATAGGCATACTGGTATGTGGATTGGTTGATATCAATATTGGCGCCATCTGTCGGATACTCCAGTGGGTTGGAAATAGTATTTGACTTAAGATTGTAAACATACATCTTGCCCTTGGAGTAAAACATAAACTCGCGGTTGCTTATAAACGATACATTGGGAAAATACGACAACTCCGAAGCGTTGGCTGCAACCATAGCTTTGTTCAATTGGTCCAATGTAAGCAATGGTTTCTCCGACTTTTTGTTGGCACTATACAATGTATTGTCTTTTATAAACGAATAATCATTGGTTTTGCCTATAAACTGCAATCCACGCATACGAGCAGGATACAACTTGCCGTCCATAAGCTGGTCTGATGTAAGCATCTTGTCTTGTGCATTAGCACCAAACACAAGCGATGCCAAAAATAGAAATGTTATAATTCTGTATCTCATTATTTGTATATTATTTGTTATTTAATCCTTTTTTTCTGGAATTGCACATACTTCTTACCATCATCATAATATAGTAGAAGTGTATCACCTTCAAATTTATAGTTGGTTATATTCCTAAAACTATCTATAAATCTTTCCTCCACTTTATTTACTTTCATTCCTGTTTCTCCTCTAAATCCGATTTCCGTCATAAAAGGCGACACGAATTGAATCTCTTTCTTCTTTGTATTTACTTTGTAATAACGCTCAAATCTATTGCAAACACCATAACCTCTATACACATTTGCATTGGGAATTTTAGGTCCAACATAACAGAGTGTATCAGTTGTAAGTATGAACCAACAAATATCATCGGATTTTAAAGGAATATCTTTTATTGTTTCGAAAGCATTTTCTTCTGTAGCATTATCTGTATCAACATATTTTACTAAATACCACTTGACATTGAAAATAGCATCATGGTCAGAGATTGTCTTATTTGTTGCACAACAAGACAATCCCAATATTGCAATAGATGCTAATAACATCAATATGGTTTTTCGTAGAAATAGTTGCATAATTCTAATCTAATTTAAGTACTGCCAAGAAGGCACTTTGTGGCACTTCTACATTACCTACCTGACGCATACGTTTCTTACCTTCTTTCTGCTTTTCAAGTAGTTTACGTTTACGCGAAATATCACCACCATAGCACTTGGCTGTTACGTCCTTACGTACTGCTTTCACTGTTTCGCGAGCTATAATCTTGCTACCTATGGCAGCTTGTATAGCTATATCGAACTGTTGGCGTGGTATAAGTTCCTTAAGCTTTTCGCACATACGACGTCCAAGAGGATAAGCATTATCAACAAACGTTAATGCCGAAAGGGCATCTACGGGGTCGCCGTTAAGCAGTATTTCCAACTTAACCAATTTAGAAGGTTTGTAGCCAGATTGGAAATAGTCGAACGAAGCATAGCCTTTGGATATACTCTTTAGCTTATCGTAAAAGTCAAACACCACTTCGCCCAAAGGTAGTTCAAATGTTATCTCTATACGATCGGTGGTAAGGTATACTTGATTTTTAAGGATACCACGCTTGTCTATACATAGTTTTATGATAGAGCCTATATAGTCGGCCTTGGTAATAATCTGCGCTGTAATATATGGCTCTTCCACAAAGTCGATATAGTTAGGTTCTGGTAGTCCCGATGGGTTGTATACATCTAGCACCTCGCCATTGGTAAGGTGTACTTTATATTGCACGTTAGGCACTGTGGTTATTACATCCATATTAAACTCACGTTCCAAACGTTCTTGTATAATTTCCATGTGAAGCAATCCCAAGAAACCACAACGGAAACCAAAACCCAAAGCCAACGACGATTCCGGTTCAAAGGTTAGCGAGGCATCGTTGAGCTGCAATTTTTCGATAGAAGCACGAAGCTCTTCATAGTCGTCGCTATCCACAGGATAAATACCTGCAAACACCATAGGCTTTACAGCCTCGAAACCGGCTATAGCTTCTTTACATGGAGTGTTTACATGGGTTATAGTGTCGCCCACTTGTACCTCTTTTGATGTTTTGATACCCGAGATGATGTATCCCACATTGCCAGCCGAGAGCTCTTTACGAGGCTCCATCTTAAGCTTAAGCACACCTATCTCATCGGCATGATATTCCTTGCCGGTGTTTACAAACTTTACAAAGTCGTTGGTTTTAAGAGAGCCATTCATTATTCGGAAATACGATACAATACCACGGAATGGGTTGAACACCGAGTCGAAAATCAATGCTTGCAAAGGAGCATCAGCATCGCCCTTTGGTGCTGGAATACGGTCAACAATTGCTTTAAGTATAGCTTCAACTCCCATACCTGTTTTGCCACTTGCCGGCAATATATCTTCGTGGCTACAGCCAATAAGGTCGCATATTTGGTCAGACACCTCTTCGGGCATGGCATTATTGAGGTCCATCTTGTTTAGCACCGGTATTATCTCCAAATTATTGTCCAATGCCAAATAAAGATTGGAAATAGTTTGAGCCTGAATACCCTGAGTAGCATCCACAATAAGCAAAGCACCTTCGCAAGCAGCTATGGAGCGAGATACTTCGTAGGAGAAATCCACGTGGCCCGGAGTGTCTATTAGGTTAAGGATATACTTCTCGCCATCTTGCACATACTCCATCTGTATAGCATGACTTTTGATAGTGATACCTCTCTCCTTCTCCAAATCCATATTATCCAACACCTGATTCTCCATATCTCGTTGCGAAATGGTCTTGGTGTATTCCAATAATCTATCAGCTAATGTACTTTTTCCGTGGTCTATATGTGCTATTATGCAAAAGTTTCTTATATTCTTCATCGTATTCCTTATAATCTTGGTTTCTATGCAATAAAAGATTGCAAAGATACGAAAAAAAACTGAGATATACCAACTAATAATTAGCACAAGCATACACACCTAAATACAATATTCTATAAATCAAAATATAACCCTTATTTCAAATCTTTTTCAACCTCTGTTTACTATCAAAAAAGGAGAACAAAAAGTCCAAATTATAAATAAAAATTATTCGGTATCAAGGCAACTTCTAAAATTGTTTTGCAAGTGATTTGCGAAATTTTCTTAGAAAGATTTCAAGAACATTGCGATTAGATGGTGAAGAGCAATACCCTGCAGTATCTTTCCGAGCAATAACAACATGGACGAAGCCGAAAACGCAAAAGTTCTTTCAAAAGCATAAAAACTTACTATGAACGTGGAATTTTAGAAGTTGCCTATAAAGAATCTAATAATAACTGTCTTGTGCTGAAAAAACTACCACACTTAGGCATCAAAACCATCAGGTTACAACCCAAAAGTGCCATACTTTCAAGTCGTAAGTATGGCACTTTTGAAGTATAAGTTGCGTGGAAACTTTTTTTTCAGTGCAGGATATGTAATTTCAACTAATTTGAAGTATATGGCGACAAATACTTATTAGCTTTTATCCTAAAAGCCCAACCACTCCAACCTACCATTTTGATATCTTTCCCAAACCGGTTTTTATCGTATTCTTTTCCAAGGTTTCTTTCTATAGTAGCGTTTATATTTTCAAGTACCATTTGTGGTATCGATATCTCAAAATCATTTATTCCGGTATGGGTAATCTTGTAGCAACCGCACGTATCTACAATCATACTGTTATGCCAAGTTTCAAGTTCTATATATGGATTCCATTTAAAAGCCGGCAACATTACATCTTCTTTTTCGAAATATTGGCAATGTAAATTATCCTCCTC